>MWYZ01000040.1 GCA_002050365.1 Acidobacteria bacterium 28-1 | reverse complement strand
GTGTGGGGACGCACGCCACTGAAGAAATAATCAAACAGTATGTCAAAAATCAAGGCGAAGTAAATGATTCAAGTCAACCGAGTCTTTTCTTTTGATACCTCGCGGCTCTGCCGCGCGGAATTTCATTGTTCTCATATTGCTCATCGCCTAGAGCAACTTTCCATTTTGCATCTGGATTTTGCGGAAAGATATGTTCAACTGTTATGTCTGGATTTCCATCAATTAGAACAGGTTCATTATTTTCAAAATTTTCTAGTCTTTCAAGAAAGTAATTTCTGTTTCGGGCGTGGATACCATACATATCTCTTTCTTTCAAAGAGCTTATCACTTCCTTATCTCTAGGAAAGCGTTGTGTGCCGCGTTTTTTAACTAATGCTTTTTGTAATGAAACTAAATAATCTGAATGCTCAATGTCTTCATAAATTCTCATAAAGATTTTATTCAACGAGTTTGTTGGCAAACTTATTACGAATCGCCGCCAAGCAAATGATTGAACGAGTTCTAAAATATCTATAAAGACACTTTTTGTAATAACATTATTCGCGTAGTCATCATACACTTCTAACAAGAATGGATAAGCAACATTGATTTCAAGTTTATTTATCATTCTAAGTTGATTTCTAATCTGTTTGTCGTTTTCAACTTTTGGGTTTATTAATTTATTGTAGTAATATGAATACTTTTTCACCTTAGAAAGAATTTTTTCAAGAGTTTCAATATCAGTAAACGGAAATCTTTTCTTGAATTCTAAATAAACCTTCCCTTTATTTGGAATTTCTCTGTTCTCCATTGTCAGGAAATCACGAATGAAATCTGAAACCCTATTTGTTTTTGTTTCTTCATGAATGGAATTAGATTCAATTTGCTTCCAAAAATTATTGTAGATACTTGTCTGATGCTTATGTTTCAATCCCATCAAAATGTAATTTCGGATAAGGTCAGATTGGCTTAGTTCTAGTCCTGTAGAATTAAGACTTTCAAAAATTCTTTGTGGGTCATCCTTTTCTCTCTCTAAAGAAATTTCAACGAATATTAACTTGCCCAAACCTTTAAGAATGATTTCAATATTTTCTTCTAAAAGCCTTGATTTGAAGTAATTATAATTTTCAATAAGTCTTGAATATTCTGTGAAGTCCTCAACCGCATCATTTCTCAATAAATGTTTCAAAGCACTATCATTATTCTCTGTGGTTTTTAGCTTTAGTTTTTCTTCTTCTTCGGAAAACTCATCAGCGAATTTATTAATTAAATATGTTTCCCGAATCCTCTGAACAAGTTTTTGGTTTTCTAATGTTTCAGCAAGTGAAAGAATTGTTAAGTAAACCAAAGTTACAGTCGGCAATCTTTGTTGTCCATCAATGATTGATAGTTCGTTAATTCCTGATGCTGAATACACATCATCATGAATATAAACAATGCTACCAATAAAGTGAGAGTTCCTTTTATCATCAAGACTGACGGCTAAAATATCGTCGAAGAGTTGCTTACATTGTGTAACTGTCCAATCATAGTTTCTTTGATAAACAGGAATAATGAATTGCGTATCTGCTTGAGCCAAAAAACGGTTAAGGTTAATTTCGTTAGCTTTCATAATTATGGTAAAAAAGTTTTCATAAATTATTACAAAATTCTTAGTTTCTTCAAAGCATTAGTTACAAAAATAATCAAATATAATGCGGATGATTTGAATCAAATACAGGTAGCAAAAAGCTGCAAAATCTATCCAATACACATTACAATCAAACCTTCTACATAAACATTTTAGATAAAACTGAAACCTTTAAAAACAATTTTATGACGTTAGAAAATCTGAAAACACCGTCGCTCATTTTAGATGTGGATAGAATGACGCGAAACGCTGAGCGAATGACGGCTCGCGCCAAAGCCTTGAACGTCAATTTGCGCCCGCACGTCAAAACGCACAAATGCGTCGAGATTGCCAAAATACAAACGACGGGAAATGCGAGCGGGATAATGGTTTCCACGCTTGCCGAAGCCAGATATTTTTTGCAAAACGGTTTTACGGATATAACTTACGGCGTTCCGATTGAAGCGGGAAAATTTGCCGAAGCGATTGAAATTGCAAAAAACTGTGAGCGATTTTCAGTTTTGACGGACGACACGGCGACCGTTGAGTCATTGAACAAGACGGCACGGGCGGAAAATATAAAACTCGATGTTTTCGTGAAAATTGATTGCGGTTATCATCGCTGCGGAATCGAGCCGCACACGCTCGAAGCCGTTGAGATTCCGCGCTTGATAACTGATTCGTCCAACTTAAATTTCGCCGGAATTTTAACGCACGCCGGACAATCTTATCACGCTCGCACGCCGGAAGAATTGCTCGCCGTTGCCCAAACCGAACGCGATTCGATGCGAGATTTGGCGCAAAATTTAAGCGATAAAAATTTGTCTGCTCCAACCGTCAGCATCGGTTCGACTCCAACAATAACCGCCGTTGATAATCTCGAAGGTATAACCGAAGCGAGATGCGGAAATTATATTTTCTTCGACGCTTTTCAAGCCACTTTGGGAAGTTGCAGTTTTGATGATTGTGCTTTAACCGTGCTGGCGGCAGTCGTTCATCAAGATCGCACGCGCCGAAAAATCATTGTTGACGCTGGCGCAATCGCGCTTTCCAAAGACCGAGGCGCCGTTGAAATTGACCCGGATTGTGGTTATGGGCACGTACTTGATTTGGCGGGAAACGATTTGAATTTGCGCGTCAGCAGTTTGTCGCAGGAACACGGCGAGATTGATGTCAGCAACGAAGCAATTTTTCAAAGATTAAAAGTCGGTTCGCGCGTCCGCATTTTAGCGAATCATTCGTGTCTGACCGCAGCGCAGCATTCGCATTACCACGTCTTAAAAGATGAGCAAATTGTAGATTGCTGGGAAATTAGTCGCGGTTGGTGAAATTTAAGAATTCAACCTTACCGACACTTCGGTTTATTGTTTTGCATTTTGATAATTTTTTCTACCGATTAAGATTGAAATTTACTCTAATCGCTGCCTGTATCGTCGTGCGGACTGTCCACCGGTTTCGATTCGGGCGAGCCTTTTTGTCGCAGGAAAATTGACAACACAACCATCGCGCCGATTGATAAAAATTCGCTCTGCCAATTTTGAAAAGATTCAAACCAGAAGCGCGATGTGCCGACGTATTCGATTGCTGTTACTCGTTCGGGGTCGCCGTGTTCGGCGTTTTCTTGATTATAAACTCGTGAGCCGCCAAAGGCATGTAGCGCGAAGGAAAGAAAGAAAAGTGAAAACAGCACGATGCTCAAAGAATTTTGATAAATTTTTAAAGCTAAACCGCCGCGCCTGACCGGTGCGGGCGCATCTTTGCTCAATAAATCTTTTTCGGGAATTACATCAACGCGGGCGGTCGTGTCTGGATTCTTCGATTCGGACGAGCCTTTTTGATAAAGGAAAATCGTCAGCACGACATACATTCCCATTTGCAGAAATTCGCTTTCCCAATTCTCGAACGTCGCTTCGATAAAATGTCCTTCGCCTAAGTATTCGACGTAGCCGACCGTCGGTTGATGGTGTGTTTGCCGGTCATCGTTATATTCCTTGATGCCTGTAAGATATTGACCGATGAACGAAAAGAAAAACATTCCGAACAATACAATTGAAAGCCCGTTGTTGTGAAAGAACTGTCGCATAAATTTTCTCCTAGATAGTGAAAAAATAATGAAAAAAGTAAAAAGACGTCTGCTATTTTTTTTTAAAAAAATCGGCGACACTGACGGTGATGCCGGCAAAAACTCCGACGCGCGGTGCTTCTTTATTAAGTCCGAAACGCATTCCGGCATCGAATTGAACACGCTTGTTAAATTTATAGGTAACCGCGCCAAGCGCGAAAACTCCGCGCGGCAAAACGTCGTCTTCGCTTTGTCCGGCGAGTTCGCCGATTAAGCCGAAATTGTTTTTGAATTCGCGTGTGAAAGATAAAGCGGCTTGTTCGCCGGAAGCGCGTCGGTCGTTTTCTTCGCGCCCGACGTTCAGATAAGCGACGTTAAAATCTATATCAGTTTCGCCAACCTTTTTGCTTAAAAGCGCGACAATTTTGTGGTCGGTGCGTCCCGTGCCAAGTTCTTTTTCAAAACTCGCCGTTGGCACTTTTACATAATAAGCAAAAGCCAATGCCGGATGCCGCTCGGTGTCTTCGAGCGCGAGAACTTGAACGCCGACGCGCGTATCACCGACTCCGGTTTCGTGCTGCTGCATTTCAGGTTTTTCGGAAATAATGGTGTCTATGTTGAAATCGAAAAGCAGACGTTTGCTGGCGGCGAACCGCACGGTTAAAGGAGCGGTTTGCTGCCATCGAAAATCTTCGCCTCGAAAGTTTGCGTCGTAACCGTATTCGACTTGAAGCACGCCCGGTTTTTGAAATTCGGCTGGATTGGCGACGTTCGGGCGGCTCGGCTCGATAAATTTCTCTTCTTCATCGTCGGATGATTGTTGGGCATTGGCGATGCCGACGAAAATTAAAAGAATTGCTGTCAACCAAATTGTAAAAATGTTTTGGCGAGTAAATTTCCATTTTGCTTTGTTCATTGCTGCTTCCCCTTTCCGTCAAAAATTAGATAGGTTTTACATCTAAGCAACTTAAAAGTCAATAAAGCGATGGACAATTACCATTCGGCAAGGAAAATAAAAAAGCCTTGCGGAAAAATTCGTACAAGGCTTTTGCAAAAGCTAAACGATTCAATTTTATTCTTCGTCGCGTCCGTGCGCTTGAGCGGGCGGCGAAGTAGCTTCGACTGCCGTGAACGATTCGAGAATTCTGTAAGAATGTTTTGCGCCCTTCGGCACAACCCACGAATCGCCCGCTTCGAGTAAAACCATTTGTCCTTCGAGATGCAATTCCGCTTTACCTTTAATTACATATCCGACCGTTTCATAATCGCGCTTGTGCGACTCTTTGCTGTCATCCGGCTTCTGCTTTTCCCACAAACGCATCGCAACATTCTTGCCCGATGCCAGATATTTTTGTCCCATTTCGCCCGTCGGCGAATGTGCGGAATCAACTTTTGTAACTGTTTTATCACCCATTTTTAATTTGTTCTCCTAAAGTTTTTGCTTCGAGAATAGCAAGCAATGTGCCAAGTGCGTTTTCACTTGCGAATAATGATTTGTGACACAAACTTACCGTTCAAACTTTTTTGTAATGTTTGATAATCGTTCAGTTTCTCATTGATTTTAATTTTTACGAGTCTTTTTTATGTTTTTGCGCGGCGCAAAAGATTTAGGCGCGGTTGGTTTTTCCCGCTTAATTTCCTTTGGTGAATCTTCTATTGTAAAAGTCTGACTTCCGGCGAGTTTTCCGTCAATAAAAATATCAACTCTATAAATTCCCGCCGCCCAAACGCCGTCGGGCGAAGCGTTAAAAATGACGCGGTTTTGATTTTCTTTAGTCGTATAACTGATGGCGATACTCTTCGTTTCAGGTTTTAGCCCGTTGGCTTTAACCGCTACCAGATTCATTTTAACGGTTGCCGGTTTATCCGAATTAAGCTGAATGATGCAATGAATCGGACGGTCGGTGGTGATAAATTTGTCGGTCGCGTCTCCGGGTTTGCCGTTTCCGTCATCACGCGCCAGAGAGATTTCTTCAATAACAAATTCGGCGATGTTTCTGCTTTGTTCGGTTTGAGCGAAAGCGTTTAAGCTGAAAAAAAGACAGAGAGATATTGCAAGGACAATTTTCATAATGTGCCTCTGAAAAACTGTAAATTTTTTATTGTTCTCTGTTTATTGGTGCGGCAATCTTTATTTTAGTTGTATGAAGCCGGAAAGTTATTTGAAGCTTGTGCGCAAATCGGTTGGGAAAACCACTGCGCATAATTGAGAATTGAAATTTGATAACTGAAAATTACCGCCCTGGTCAGCCGAATTACCAATTCTTAAATTTCAATTTTTCACCGCGTAAAATAATTCAACCATCGCGTTATCTTCTTTTTTGTGCTTGTAAGTTTTGCAGGAAATGAGCCTGAGCGGAATTTCCCGAATAAGTTCGGGAAAAAGCGGAAGCCCTGCGCCGAGCAGATGCGGCGTAATTCCCAAGTGAATTTCATCAACCAAATTTTCATTCAGAAAACTTTTCGCCAAATCTCCGCCGCCCGACAGCCAGATATGTTTGCCGTCCCGCTTTTTAAGGGTTTTAACAAACTCTTTCAGATTGCCCGAAACTATCTCAACGCCTTCAACGCCGCTGTCTTTTAATGTCTTGGAAAAAACGTATGTTTCCATTCCGGCATACGGATTTGACGCTTTTGATTTCGATTTCTTTTCCGGAGTCATCCCGAGAGCTATCTCCCAAGATTTTCGTCCCATTAAAACTACATCTATAACTTTAAAGAAAGCCATCCAATCGTAATCCCAATCCATCGAAAGCCAATCAACCGCGCCATTTTTGCGGGCGATGTAACCGTCGAGACTGATGCCGAGTCCGAGAATTACTTTGCGCATATGTTAGAAACCTCTTTTACTTTAAATTTCAAATTTTAATAACAGCCGAATCTCTGATAAATTACAACAATTATGAAAAATTTACTATTACTTTTAACGTTTATTTTGTCGGCTTCAACAATTAGTTTTGCTCAGGAAAATAAGCGCGACGCGAAAATCGCCGCCCAGATTCGCCAAGTGATGGACGCGCAAACGACGGCGTGGAACGCGGGTTCGATTGACGGCTTTATGAATGGCTATTGGAACTCGCCCGATTTGGTTTTCGTTTCCAGCGATAATGTGACGAAAGGCTGGCAGCCGACCGTTGAACGCTACAAGAAAAATTACGATACAAAAGCGAAAATGGGTGTGCTGACGTTTTCTGATTTGGAGGTTGAGGTTTTGTCGAAAAACGCGGCAGTTGTGCTTGGCAGTTGGGCTTTGCAGAGAGAAGGCGACGCTCCGCACGGAAAGTTCACACTGATTTTTAGAAAATTCAAGGATGACTGGAAAATCGTTCACGACCATACGAGTTGATTTGCGATGCTAATTGCGAAAGGGGTTTATTAACAGCATCAGCGAACTTAGCTGCACAAAACGACGTATGGCTCACGGAGGTAAAAATCATGTATTGTTCAACTTGCGGTTCGGCTATTATTCAGGGCTTGAGTTATTGTAATCGTTGCGGAGCGAGAACGAGCGGTGCAGATAAGAGCGGCGCAAACAAACTTTCAGAGGCATCTTTTAATACTTTGGTCGGCAGTCTTATCGGGCTGCCGATAGCCGGTCTCGGAATTATCATTGGTCTGTTGGTTGTTATGAAAAAGGAACTCGGCTTTGCCGACCCGCCTATTATGATAATCACGTTTCTAAGTTTCTTGTTGCTTTTAATTGCCGAAGGCGGGCTTATATGGCTGCTGCTGCATCACACAAGGACGACCAAAAAAACCGGTGATGATGTTAAATTACAGGAAACTACCACGAAAGAACTTAGCGGGGCGCAAACGCGAGAACTCGGCGAGGCGCAGGCACAGGATTTTGCAGTTCCTCTAACAAGCGTAACCGAAAACACGACTCGTTCGTTTGAACCGATACATCAAAAGCCTAAATTATAAAAAATAGGATACTTAATGTTTGCAATGAAATAAGGCGATATGACTAACACAATAATGGCAATTAAGGTATCCAGACGGAAATCCAGTAAAGAATCAAGGATTCGCTTTATCAATACCTCAATTTTCTTCAAGCACTTCGCTACAAGAAGTAAAATTAAAAGTAATGTAAAAAAGCCCAATGGTTTAATTAAAAACATATTCGTTTGAAATTCCCTCTCGCAAAGACGTAAAGTAGAATTACAAAACAAATCGAGCAAGGGAGAAAATTATGGAAGACAAAAGACAAGAGTCAATCAAAAAAGTGAACGATTTAATCAAAGACGTGCAGGTGGCGATGTTGACGACGATTGATTGGGGCGTATTACGCTCGCGTCCGATGCAGACGCAGGAAGCGGAGTTTGATGGTGATTTGTGGTTTTTTACTAGCACCGATACGCATAAGACTGACGAGATTGAAAAAGATAGGCGCGTTAATGTCTCTTACGCCGCGCCCGATTCAAATACTTACGTTTCGGTTTCGGGAACGGCTGCGTTGGTCAATGATAAGGAAAAAATCGAAGAGCTTTGGAATCCGATTTTGAAGGCGTGGTTTCCGAAAGGTTTGGATGACCCGACGCTGATTTTATTGAAAGTTTCGGTCGAGCAAGCCGAGTATTGGGATTCGTCAAGTTCAACGGTCGTGCAGGTTGTCGGATTTGTTAAGGCACTCGTTACGGGCGAACGCGCCGATGGCGGCGACCACGGGCGAGTGAATTTGTAAATTAATTGATAATGGATAACGGATAGTGGATAATGAAACAAAAGTTTTATTATCCATTTTTTTAAGGAGAAGATTATGAAGAGGTTTTTCTTTCTATTCGTTCTGCTCGCGCTCGCTGCTACACCGGCGTTCGCGCAGGAGAAATATACGATTCAACAATATCTGAATATCCGCTCGGCTTCGTCACCAATCTTTGCAGGCGGCGATGGCAAGCGGCTTTTTTATTTGACGAATGTTTCCGGCACTTCGCAAATCTGGATGGTTGACGCGGCGGGTGCGTCCGCGCCGAAACAAATTACGAATTACGACGATAACATTTCTTTTGTGAGTTCATCGCCCAACGGCAGCGGCGCGGTTTTTGGGAAAGCCATCGGCGGAAATGAAAACACACAGTTTTTTTGGGTGAATGCGGACGGCACGGGCATCAAGGAATTGACGAACAGCCCGGCGGTGCGGCACAACTTCGGCGGCTGGTCCGGCGACGGCAAACGAATTTATTTTGCTTCTAACAAACGCGACAAAACATATTTTGACGTTTACGCGATGGATTTGGCGAGCGGCAAGGAAGAATTGATTTACCAGCAAAACGGAAACAACGATTTTGAGGCGGTCTCCCGTGACGGAAGCAAAATTATTATTTCACGCGCTGGCATCGAACTCGGACTTGATAACAATCTTTATTTGATTGACGCGCGCACGAAGCAGGAAACTCTGCTCACGCCGCACACGGACGCTTCGCAATTCGGCGGTGTAGAATTTGTGTCAAACAACGAAATCATCCTCGGCACGGACGACAAACGCGAGTTTTTCAATCTGGCAAAGATGAATCTCGATACAAAAGCCGTGCAGATGACAGACAACACGAATTGGGATGTGAGCGGTGGCGAAATTTCCGACGATGGAAAGATGTTCGCCTACACGATTAACCGTGATGGTTTTTCGGAACTTTACATCGTAAGCACGAAAGACATCGGCAAAAAAACGGAAGCCGTGAAACTTCCAGCACAGGGAATTGCCGGCGGTTTGGAGTTTTCCAAAGACGCGGGCAAATTGGCTTTTTCGTTCGCCAGCGCGAAGTATAATTCGGACATTTGGGTTTATGATTTGAAATCTAAAAGTTTAATGCAGGTGACGAAAAGCGACCGCGCGAATATTCCGCAAGAATCTTTTATCGAGCCGCAACTTATTAAATATAAAACTTTCGACGGCAAAGAAATTCCGGCTTGGTTTTATAAACCTAAAGATATTGATTTGAAGGTTGTACCGATAAACAGTGAGCCGAAAACTTATCCGGTCAACTTAAAGCCAATGCCCGTCATCATCAGCGTTCACGGCGGACCCGAAGGGCAAGAGCGTCCCGGATTCAATCCGCTTTATCAGTATTATCTTTCGCGCGGTTACGCCGTTCTCGCCACGAACGTGCGCGGCTCGACCGGCTACGGCAAAACTTTCACGCATCTTGACGACGTAGAAAAACGCGAAGATTCGGTGAAAGATTTGGCGGCATCAGTCGAGTGGCTGAAAGCGAACGGCGCAGACCCGAAACGCATCGCCGTGATGGGCGGCAGCTACGGCGGTTATATGACGATGGCGGCGATCACGCTTTATCCAGATTTGTGGGCGGCGGCAGTTGATACAGTCGGCATCGTTAATTGGGAGACTTTTTTAAAAAACACGAGTGGTTATCGCCGCCGTCAGCGCGAAGTCGAATACGGAATGCTCGACCGCGATATTGATTTCTTGCGCCGGATTTCGCCGCTCGCTAAAATTGATAAAATCAAAGCACCGCTGTTTGTCATCCACGGCAAAAACGACCCGCGCGTTCCTTACACGGAAGCCGAACAAGTCGTCGAAGCGTTGAAGAAACGCGGCGCAACCGTCGAATATAAACTTTTCAATGACGAAGGACACGGCATCTCGAAATTGAAAAATCGGCTTGAGCTTTATCCGCTCGTCGCTGATTTTTTGGATAGATATATGAAGTAAGAAAGTGAAAAGGTGAAAAAGGGAAAAAGTTGGTTGAGCAAAAGTCAACAAAACTTTTTCCCTTTTTCACTTTTCCACTTTTTCACTCTACGGATTTTGCTTCGGCGGAATCGGCACGTCCGTCGCAAATCCGAAATTTTGGGCGCGGAAAGTTCCCGTCAAACTGCTCAGGATATACCAATTTCCATCGTTTGGACGAAAAACCGCCAAGTCCGCTTTTGCATCGCCGTCGTAATCGCCCTGCACGGGCGTGTCACCGCTTTGTCCGAATTGCTCGCTGCGAAAACCGCCGGAACTTTCCAACACAAACCAATTTCCTTCGCCGGAGCGAAACACGGCGACATCGGTTTTGCTATCGCCGTCAAAGTCGGCGGGAACGGGCGTGTCGGTCGAAAAACCGAATTGATACGCCGTTAGCCCTGCTTGGCTTTGCAGAATATACCAAACTCCGCCGCGAAAAACAGCAACATCGGCTTTGCCATCGCCGTCGTAATCCGAGGCAACCGGCTTGTCGCCGCTTACGCCGAATTGCACGGCGTTCGTTTGATTATTGGCTAAATTATAAATATACCAAGTTCCGTTTGACGGACGATAAACAGCCAATTCCGCTTTGCCGTCGCCGTCATAATCAGCCGCTTGTGGGATGTCGTCTTCAGAGCCGAAAGCGACTCCGGTAAATCCTTGACTGCTTCTTTGCAAAAACCACGATCCGTTGCGAAAAACGGCGATGTCGGTTTTGCCGTCGCCGTCGTAATCGGCGGGCGCGAGTTTGTCGTTTGATAAACCAAACGACACGCCCGTGAAGCCGCTCGCCGATCGCTGCAGATACCACACGCCATTAGCGGGTCGGAAAACCGAAATGTCGGTTTTGCCGTCGCCGTCAAAGTCGGCGACGACTCGCCGGTTCTGGACGTTTAAATTTATTTCCCATATTCCGCGCCCGTGCGTGGCGATGCGGATGAAGCGATTGGCTTTTTGCAGAGCCATATCGAAAACCGCCACGCGCGGTAATCCGTTGCTGAAAGGCTGCCAGTTTGCGCCGCCGTCAATCGAACGAAAAACGCCGATGTCCGTTCCGGCGTAAAGCGTATTGGTGTTCGCTGGATCAATCACAAAAGCGTTCGTCGGAACGTCGGGAATGCCGTTTCCGGCTTGCGTCCAGATCGGCGCGGCGGCGAGCAGATTAGTCGTTTTCCAAATGTGCTGACCGGCGGGCAAGCCGAAACCGTTGAGCGTGATATACGCCGTATTTGAATCGGTCGGGTCAATTACGGCGCGTGAAACATAGCGTGGCGTAGCGGAAAACGCGCCGGTGATGTCGGTCATCGTCGTCGCTCCGGCGGCGGTCGAAACGAAAACCCGTCCGTTCGTCAAACCGACAAGACGAATGTTGTCGTCGGTCGGCGCAATGCCGATGGCACTAATCGGGCTGGCAAATTGCTGGCTGACAACATCGTGATTGTCGCCGCGATTTGCCGAGCGGTAAAGTTTCGTCGTCCCGATATACGTCGTGTTCGGATTACCGGGTCCGCGCGTCAGCGGCGCGTAGAACAAAACCGCGTCGGCGCAATTGATGCCGGTTTGCGTTCCGCCCGCGCCGGAGCATCCGCGAAACGTGCTGGGTTGGAGTGTGCCGCTTTGATTAAAAGTCGAAATGCGTTGATAGCCGATTTGCGAATTCATCCGGTTAAAAAATGTGTGATAAGCCGTCACATTCGTCGTGTCAACCGCGTTCTGGTCAATCGTGCTCTGCCCGCCGTCGCCACCCGTGGCGCGAACCCAGGTGTTGTCCGGTTTCAGCCATTCGGTTCCGTTGTCCTGCGTTCCGCCAATCGTGAAATAGCGGTCGAACGGATGAAGCGAAACGCTTTGAAATTGAATTGAGTTTAACGTCGAATTATTTAAACTCGCCCACGTCAAGCCCGTGTCAAGCGATTTCCAAACGCCGCCGTCCGAGCCGAAATAAATAATATTCGGACTCGACGGCGCGATGCCGAAAGCATGCGTGTCAACGTGCAGTCCGACTGAGCTATTGGTAAAGCTCGTTCCGCCGTTCAGCGAACGCCCAAAAGGGAGCGTTGGCGAGCCGCCAAGATAAACTCGATTCGCGTCCGTCGGGTCAACCGCGACGGCAATGTCGTAAAAGCATTGCGGGTTGCAAAAATTGTTGGCGATGGTTTGCGTGAAAATCACGCCGCCATCAACCGATTTGTAAACCGTGCCGTTGGCAGTTCCGGTCGCGGCGTAAATCGTGACCACATCGCCGGTTTTGTTAGCGGCAAGTTCGGCGCGTCCGAGGCTCGTACCGTCGCCGGTCGTCAAAGTCCGCACGAAAGACGGAACGCTGTCGAGCGCGTTCGTCGTCAAATAAACGCCGCCGTCGCCGCCGGTGCCGATAATCGTCACGATTAGCCGCGCCGGACTATCCGGTTCGATAACTGCGTCAACCACCGCGCGACTTGCGTCGAGCGTTCCCTGAATCGTCAATTTTTCAAACGTCGGATTTGCCGACATCGCATTGATCGAGCGATAAACTCCGGCATCCGGCAGATTCAAGCCGGTCGTCGTACCGCTGATTCCAGCTCTGCCGGTCGCCGAAGTCGCAAACAAAAAATTTGGGTTGGTCGGATGCACGATGATTTTGCTGATCGAGCGTCCGGTGAAAATGTCGCCGCCCGAGGTGCCGAAATTAAGCGGTCCTGAAATCGTCGGCGCGGTATCGGCGTTCGTGATGCGGTAAATTCCCACGCCGAAAAAACTGTCGCCGGAAAACGCCGCTTCGCCCGTGCCGACGAAAACGACGGTCGGGTCGGACGGCGCAATCGCCACCGCTCCGATTGAAAGACTGAGCGCACCGTCGAGCAGCGGCGTCCAGGTCGTGCCGCCGTTGAGCGTGCGATACAAACCGCCTTGCGCCGTGCCGAGATAAACGATGTTTGGATCGGTCGGATGCACGGCGATTGCCGAGACGCGCCCGGAAACCGGGTCGGTTCTGCCGCTCGTCTGCCCGTTCGGAATCGGCGCGGGACCAATCGGCTGCCACAACGCGGGAAGCGGTTCGTTTGCCACTCGTCTCTGCGCTTCCAACTGATTTTCGCGTCGCGTCATTTCCCGGATTGCCTGCGCCCGCGCATCTTTTCTCAGATACGGAAAGCCGCGCCAAAAATCTATCTGCTCGTTACGCAAACGCAGGTATTCTTCCTTGTCAATTCTCGCGCCCGGCGGCAAATCCGGGTCTTCCGTTTCGGAAAATCCGGTCTCACTTTCTTCTTGCGCGTTGATTCTCCAATCAACCGGCAACAAAAAAATAAACAGCAAAAGAAACAACAGCGCAATCTTAAGAATTCTCATAATGGAAACACCTTAAAGTTATCAGGGGAATATCAAGAAAGTTTTGTCGGCAAACTTTCACGAAATTAAATAAAAATCGTAATGGGCAATAAGAGTAGCACAGACTGCCGATCTTTGAAAAATGAATGACGCAATAATGTATTTGAAGCGGGCGCAATTAACCCTTCCAGACACCTCATCAAAAGCGGCTTGAGAATTTAAAGCTAGACAAGAAGGTGATGTTTCACAATTTACGGCGGAGTGTAAAATTATCAATTATTCATTTTCAATTATCCATTATTTCGCCTCAGTGAATAACGTGTTATCACTCGGAAATAATGGATAATTGAGATTTGATAGTTGACAATGCCCGCGCGTGTCGAACGAGCAAAAAATCAACGGCATAAATTTTCAAACACTACCAACAAGAATTCAAATCAAAATTAAAAAGGCGAGTTTGATAAATTGACAAATCTGGAAGGGTTGCTCCGCGCCTGCTCTTTACGACATTTATTTTTGTCATCTTTTCTGAATCCGCATTTTCATCCCAAACTTCGGGCGCAGCGTCATCATCGGTTGAAGTCCGATCTTTTGTTCGGGCGTTAAACTCAATTTCCATTTGCGCGCTAAAGTTGCGAGCAGCAAAATGCCTTCCATCCACGCGAATTGCTCGCCGACGCATCGCCGAACGCCCGCGCCGAACGGAAAATAAATGAATTTTTGTCCGGCTTCTTTGATGCTCTGCGTTTCCCAGCGTTCAGGTTTAAAGATTTCCGCGTCCGTCCAAAATCGCGCGTCGCGCTGCAAAACATACATCGAAGCTAAAACTAACGCGCCTTTCGGAATTTTGTAGCTTTTTATTTCGTGTTCTTCAATCGCTAATCTGCCCAAAACCCACGCGGGCGGAAAAAGGCGCATTGATTCGGCGAGAACGCTTTCGGTGTATTTTAAATTCGGCAAATCTTCGACGGTTGGAGCTCGTCCGTTCTGCAAAACTCGGTCGAGTTCTTCGTGCAGTTTCGCTTCCGATTCAGGATTTTGCGACAAACAATAAAACGTCCAGACGAGCGCGTTAGCGGTTGTTTCGTGTCCGGCTAAAAAAAGCGTCAAACATTCGTCGCGCACTTGTCGGTCGGTCATCCCTCCGCCGTCGTCTTCGTCCTGTGCCAGCAGCAGCATCGAGAGTAAATCGCCTTTGTCTTCGCCCGATTTTCGACGTTCGTTGATAATTTCATAAATCACTGCGTCGAGCGTTTCTTTCGCCCGGTTAAAACGACGCGCGTGCGGAATTGGCAGCTTTTCCAAGATTTCTGAAAACGGCAAAAGCAGGTAGCTAAACATCTTAATGAGCGTCGTCAGCGCCTCGCCGACTTTGCTTGCATCGTCTTCGACATTTGCGCTGAAAAGCGTTTTGCCGACAATTTGCAAAGTCAGGTGCATCATTTCGCGGTCAACGTCGCGCACTTCCCCGTCTTGCCAATCATTTGCCATCTGCGCGGCGAAATCAGTCATCGCTTCGGCGTAAGATTTGATTTTTTCGCGGTGAAATGCCGGCTGAATCATTCGGCGTTGACGCAAGTGAGATTCGCCCTCACTAGTTAAAAGACCTTCGCCCAAAAGAGTTTTGGCGCGTTGTAAAGCGCGACCTTTGATAAACTTATGCGCGCCCGCGACCAGCAAATCACGCGCTAAATCCGGATGATTAACCAGATACGCGGACTGACCGCCCATCTTAAAAAATGTGACATCGCCGAGTTTCGCCAAAGTTTGTAAAAACTCGGTCGGATTGCGCCGAAATTGTAGAAAATGTCCGCCAATCCAATTGGCTTTGACTGACGGTGGGAAACTGCTTTGTGGTATTGCTTTCATCGAATTGATTTTAGCAGAAAAATTTGTTTCAACGCAGAGACACGGAGACGCAGAGGTTTTAAAATCACTTTTATTCTGTAAATTCTACCGACCATCTTTTGAAGAATCTCTACGTCTCCGCGTCTCTGCGTTAAATTTTCCCGCGCCGTTTAGAAATCTCGCCGAAAACCTGTTATTTTTATAACCAATATGAAAGAACAAACAGCCAAAAAAATAAAACCCGATATTCGCGCCATTACGCGCCTCGTGCCGCCCGAAGGTAATCTCGTGCAAGGACAATCGGAACTTCCGATTGACCCCCAACTTGCGAAAGAAGCAGCTGAAATTATCGCCGCCAGCCAGAATCATTACGGAGGCTCGGAGGGTGACCAAAACTTGCGACGAGCAGTTGCCGAAAAAATAAAAAAATATAACGGCATCGAAATTGATGTTGATGCGAAACCGCTTGAATTGATGATTACGAACGGTGGAACAGGCGCGCTCATTGAAATTGCTCAGAGCTATTTGAGAAATAAATCCGCCCTCGTCTTTGAGCCTTATTATCCTTATCATCGGCGCATTTTGGAAGAATTCGGCGGCAAAACCGAAACTTTTGAACTCGATGAAAACCTGACTTTTGAAAAAGATGCTTTGCGGGCGCGTTGCAAAGAAATAAAAGACCGCCGCGAATTTCCTTTGAAAGCCATTATCGTTTGCACGCCCGCTAATCCGTCGGGCAAAGTAATGACGCAGACGGAACTCGAAGCAGTCGCCGAAGTCTGTCAGGAATTAGATTTGCTCTGCATCTCTGATGAAGTCTACGAGCATTATGTGACGGGCGAAAATCCGCACTTGTCCGTTGCGAGTTTGCCAAATATGTGGGAACGCACGATTACCGTTAATTCGTTCTCGAAATCTTGGAACATTTCCGGCTGGCGACTTGGTTACGCTTACGGCACAGGCGAACTCGTCGCGCCGATTAACAACGCGGCGAATGTGATTTACGTTTGTCCGTCAACGCCTCTGCAGGCGGCACTTTCCCGAGTTCTGATGGCGGACGCAAATTATTACGACCGGCTGCGTGACAAATTCGACCAAAAACGCCGTTTCGCGTCCGATGCGTTAACTGATTTAGGTTTTCAAATCTACAATTCCGGCTCGGCTTTTTATCTCTGGACGCGGATTCCCGAAGAATTTTCCGACGCACTGAAATTCAACGAAATGCTGATGGAAAAAGCAGGCGTAGCGGGCGTTCCGGGAAGCGCGTTCGCTGATTCCGATGATTGGGATTCGTATATGCGAATCTGCATCGCGCGCGAAGATTTGATTTTGGAAGGAGCGTTGGAAAAACTGCGAACGGCTTTAAGATAAAGTAAAATTATTAAGTTTTCATATTTTCGCATACATAATACCGAGAATTTAGAAAGCACTTTTTCATAATCGAAATGCTTTAGCGCAATCTCGCGTGCCGCTTTGCAATGTCGGTCATAATCCATATTTATCTTCACGACAATTTTACCTCTGGATGCCGAACGGTTAAGGCTGTAACGATGATTCGTGTCATACCAAGCCTTGATTAAGTACTTTGATTTATTTGTTAAAGAACAGCAACATTAATTTATTATTGTTTGCATTATTTGTTAAAATTATTAAGCTGCTCACAAATTGGCTCTCGCCATCAAACTGCCTATTACTCTCTCTGAGTCGAAATACTCTTTCGCAATTTCACGAGCCGCTCGACAATTGTTTTCATAATCAGATTCAATCTCATCAACCGCTGCGAAAACGTCCTCCATTGTTTTAAATGAAAACAATCCTTTTCCCGTCGGTAAAAATTTACTAAAGCCGGTTTCCTGTGTTATGACCGGGCGTCCAGCGGCTAAATAACAGGCGCTTCGGTCGCTGAACCAACCGGTGTTCGGTCGGACATACTGGTCGCGCGCGACCGTAAATTCGCCGCGTGATTGCTGGATGTATTGTCTGTAAGAGTCCATGTCTTTTGAAACTTTTACCGAATCAATCTGCTGCCAGCCGTTTTCTATTAAACGGCGGCGGACTTCTTCATCAACGCCCGTTGCTAACTCAAAAGATACTTTTCGTTGCCTTGGGAGTTCTAAAAATTTCTCAAACTCTCTATCCTTCGTCCAGTAATAAGTCTCGCCATTGTATTCAATATTTTTGCCCTTATTGTGCCAGGTTGTAATCGTATTGTATGCGCTACCGTCAAATCCATAAGGGTTATTCCACAAATCCATTACTACCGGTTGTCTCGTGGGCAGCCACCGAAAACGCTCGACCGGAATATCGCAATCATCTTCACCGACATTTTCTCCAAATGTAAAAAAAGTGTCGTGCCGCTTAAGCTGCTCAATAGTCGAACGCTCACCGTTTGCCACTTTTACCTGATAAACAAAAGGATCGGACTCGACATAAATTCGGCGTGAACACGCCATATGCTCCTCTCGAATCTCTTGCGCTCCGGTAACATTCAAAAACGCATCCGCCTCTTTGTAGAGCTGTAAGATTTGGCTTTCCGTCATTCCGTAACACTGTCCGTCGGGGTAATCGCCGCGAAATGCCCACCGATCTGAAAATCCATGAGATTCCAGTATCGGAGCTACTGAACTGATATTGCTCGATGCGTCCGGTGATAAATCATTAATCTTTGGGTCATAGACCCAGCGCCCTGAATCTTCGATATAATATGGGTCATAACCAAGTCGCTTCAATCCTATTAAATAGTGGAGGAATTGATATGTTACGCCGGCGAGCGGATACCAAAAAAGAATCCCGAAAACAATAATTTTCCCCTTACCTTTTTCTTTTATCATGTTTTTATTGACTTTTATGCTTCTAAATGGCGAATAACTCGCGCTGGATTTCCCGCCGCAATTGTATATGGCGCAACATCGGTTGTAACTACGGAACGCGCCCCGATAATTGAGCCTTCGCCAATTGTTACGCCAGGCAGAACACAAGCATCAAAACCAATCCAAACGTTTGCTCCGATATGGATAGGGCGTGCCGAATGCTTTGCATCAATGTTCCGCAACTTGCGTTTAGGTATCCGCACTAGCTCCTTTCGTCGCTCGACCGGATTAAAAGGCACGCGATACGTATCCATTAAAACTACGTTCCAGGAAATCAGAGCGTAATCGCCGATTTTTATTTCTTCGTCGCAAATAATCCTGACACTATTCATCAGTGAATAATTTCCCAAACTGACCTGTCCGTAAGTTCCTACGTCAAACATCGTGCCTAAATAAATGGATGAACCTTTGCCGATTTGAAGTCCCACGGGAGCATGACTGCGGTAGAGATTAAAACTGTAAGTAGTTTCTACATAAGCCGTTTCATCGATAATTGCGTTATCCGGTATCGTTCCCGAATACCAATCCCAAGGCAGAGTTCCTTTGAGAGCTGTCATAGTTAAACTTTCCCCATAATTTGCGCCGGATTACCAATTACCCTTACGCGAGGCGGAATGTCCTTTACAACCAACGTTCCGGCTTCGATAAATGCTCCCTCGCCGATGCAGACGCCTTTCAGAATTGTAGCGTTCGGACCAATCCAGACATCGTCTTCGATAATCACTTTTTTCCGCACGATTTCCGGGCGTGTTTGGTTCTTTCCAAGCGGTGAACAAGCTATCGCATCGGCAATCCGCTCGGCTGGCGCAATCGGATGAAAATCAGTATCCGCAATTGTTGTGTTCCACCCGATGACAACATAGCTGCCAATTTTAATTTCTAATTCGCACAGAAGAATGGCATTCGTAAAATACGAATAGTTACCAATTTCAATGTGTCCATCTTTGCCGATAGCGAAATGAACCCCTTCCAAAGTGCAGTCGGTGCCGATATTTAGCGCCGGATTTTGCCTGCTGTGGAATCTCTTGAAGGCATGATCGCCCGTAATAATAGTGTTTGAACCAACCCGAACATTTTCCGGTAATTCGCCGTTGACCCAGTAACCGGTCTGCAGTAATTCTTTACTGCTTAATCGAGAAGTTGTGTCTGAGTATTCTTCACCGTTCATTTTTAACTTTCAATAACCCATTGTTAATCGCTTTCCTCTACCCGTTTAGCTTAGTAAGCTGTATATCGTTTGCCATTTCGTCCGCGTGTTGCCATTGCGAACCATTCCCCGTAATTGCGTCGCCCGTCTCCAGCCCGAAACCGTGCAGCAGACGCTCGTATAATTCGCGGTAAAGCTCGTTTGTTTGCAGCAATTCTTCATGCTTGCCCGCGCCTGCGATTTTGCCATTTTCGAGAACAATGATTTTGTCGGCGTTGCGGACGGTCGAAAGCCGGTGCGCGATGACGATTGTCGTGCGGTTTTTCACCAATCGCTGCAAGGCGGTGAAAATGCGGCTTTCCGAGCGCGAATCGAGAGATGAAGTCGGCTCGTCGAGAATCAAAATGGGAGCGTCTTTGAGCAATGCCCGCGCAATCGAGATTCGCTGGCGTTCGCCGCCCGAAAGCTGGTTGCCCGATTCGCCGAGCAAAGTCGCGTAACCTTCAGGCAGATTTTCGATAAACTCGTGCGCTTGCGCCGTTTTTGCCGCAGCTACAATTTCTTCGCGTGAAGCGTTTAATTTGCCGTAGCGGATGTTTTCTTCCGCGCTCGAAGAAAACAAAATCGGCTCTTGCGTAACGATGCTGATTGCTTCGCGCAGCGATTTAAGGTGCATTTCGCGCACGTCAATGCCGTCTATCGTAACCGCGCCGCGCATCGGGTCATAAAAACGCGGAATCAAGCTGACGAGAGTGCTTTTTCCCGCGCCTGTTAGTCCTACCAGCGCAGCCATTTTTCCGACTTCGATTTCAAAATTTATGTTTTCGAGAACCGGTCTGTCATTGCCGTAACCGAAGCTCACGTTTTTAAAATTGATATGCCCGCGCAAATTTCGCGCTTTTAAGGCTTTCGGCGAGTCTTTGATTTCCGGTTCGAGGTGCAGCGTTTCGTAAACGCGCCGCGCGCTGCTCAAAGCGCCCTGCAAACTTCCGATGGTTTTGCTGATGGCAGAAAGCGGCGCGTAAACCGCTCCGAGGTAAGCGATGACGATCAGCAAATCGCCAATCGTTAAATCTCCGCGCAAAACGTGCCAGCCGCCGACGCCTAAAACCGCCGCCGTTCCCACCAGCGTCAGGGCAGTTACGGCAAACGAAAACAATGATTCCTGAAAGGTAATTTGCAGACGAGCGCGAAAGGTATGCGTTCCCTGTCGGAAGAATTTTTGCTGTTCGTATTTCTCGCGCGAAAAAGCCTTAACGAGTTTAATCGAAGAAAAAACTTCGTGAACCAAATTGTAAATGCGCGATTCCATTACCCTAACTTGCTCGTTTCGCTCTGACAGACGCGCCGAATAACGGTCAATAACGAAAAAAAGCGGCGGCATCACGGCAAGCGAAAGCAGCGCGAGCGACCATTCGAGTCGAAGCAAAATCAAAAACATCAACAGCAAAGTCAGAAGCGAGGTTATCATCGGAAAAATACCGCTTAAAATAATGCTGTAAACGCAAAAAGCGTCGCTCGTCAGCCGGTAAATCGCATCGCCGGTTCCGGTCTTTTGATGGTAACTGAGCGAAAGTTTTTGCAAATGTTCAAACAAATCGCGCTGCAAATCAAGCACGGTTTTTTGCCCGATGCCGACTTGAAGCTGCGTGTACACAACCGACACAATTCCGCTCGCCAGCCCGATAAAAAGCCCGGCGAGACAAACCGCGACGAGCATGGAAAATTTGTCGTGCAGCGAAAAAACGTCGGTCAATCTAACAAGCCAGGCAGGTGACGGCTCGTTGCCCAGAACGTTGTCAACCAAAACTTTCATTGACCACGGAACGAGCAGACCGACCAGAATTTGTAGCAGTGAAACGCCGATGAAAGCAGCGAAAGAGGCGCGATAAGGACGCAGGTAACCAAGCAGCCAACCAATTAAATGTCTTAATTGAGGTTTGCGATTTTTCTTCGTTATCGAAAAATTTTCCTGCATATCGACTAAAACTCGAACTACCTTCAGGACATACGCGATTGCCATTGTGCGCCGGAACTCAAGAATTGTCTGCAAAAACCGAACGACCAAAGCAGTCGCCAAAGTATTTGTAAATCTTTCATGCCAATTATGAAACGCTCTGCGCTTTTGCAGTTTCTCTTGATTCTTCCGAATTTGCGCTAGCCGCCGCTGTCGGCTGAACAACAATTTCTTCCGCTAAAAACACCGCCGCAAAATTGCGCACGGCTCGCGCCGCGTCGAAAATAATCATTGCTCTGATAGAGAGCGAAAACAAGCCGAGAATCGTTGCCGCGAAAAAGGCGTTGTCGAACGCGGCAAACAGCGCGAGAGTAGCAAAGACGCCGAACAATACAATTCCGAGTTTTGAATAGTGTATTCGGCAGCAAAGCCGGACGAGTTGTTTGCCCGCTCCGTGTTCTTCAACCGTAAAAAGCCCTCGACAAGCCGCTAGCAGTCCGCTTCTCGCTTCCAAATCCCAACGCTCGAATTCGCCGCCGCGCCGGACGGGAACTTTAAGTTTGATTAATTTCTCTTCGTTCAAGCGCACCCAATCTTCGTTCGATTTCCAATTTTCCGACCAAAGCGAAAAACCGCGCGCCTTCGGAACGAGAAACTCTACGGGTAAATTATTGATGCCGCGTATTCGCCACGGCTTTAAACCGTGCGTTAAGCGCCCGTAAAGTCTGGCAAGCGGCTGCATTAAATGAAGAAACGTCGTCAAACCCCAGCGCCGGAGTTTTTCAAATTCGGTTTCGGGCGCGGTCTTATAAACAGCTTTTGACGCGCTTGCAGCGGCTTGGACGAAAATGACAAAGATTAACGCAATCGAAAGCGGAAACGCGAGAAAAAGCGGCTGCCAGGAAAATCCGAAAAGCGAGATTACAAGTAAACTCGCTATAAAAAGATACCATTCGGGCATCAGCGGAATTGCTGAGAGCGTGTCCTGCATCGGCTGGTAAATTGATTGAAAAGGCGCCGTTCCCCAAATGCCGTAAAAAATCGAATCTTTTTTTGAATTTAAGGGCAGCGTCAAGCCTTTCCCGTAAATTCTTCCGCTCCAATTTAAATGTCCGAAACCGTTATATTTTTCAGACCATTTTTTTTCTAAAAGCGCTTCCGCTTTGCCGTAACCTTTTTGCTGATTCCAGTACATTTTGACCGAATTTCGGCAATGATGCCAGACAAACGCCGCGGGGTGAAAACCAATCGTTTTTCCGGTTTGCTGAATTCTCCAGCATAAATCAACATCATCTCCAGCGGCGCGATAAACCGGGTCGCAGCCGCCGACTTCTAAAAGCGCTTCGCGCCGAAACGCCATATTGCAGCCGGGAATATGCTCGGCGATTTCATCGGTGAGCAAAACGTGAACCGGACCGCCCGGAGCGTTGGCGATGCTGTCGGCAATCACACCGTCACCGGCAGGCGATATATTC
Organism: Acidobacteria bacterium 28-1; assembly: GCA_002050365.1. GTDB lineage: Bacteria > Acidobacteriota > Blastocatellia > Pyrinomonadales > Pyrinomonadaceae. Next base: position 39,415 of record MWYZ01000040.1, on the reverse strand, counting down.
GGACCGCCGACGCCCGCGTGATTTGTCGTCATAAAAACGTGAGCTAAATAACGCAGCCAATGCGGGTCTGGATAAGCGTCATCGTCAATATACGCGACAATTTCTCCGGTCGCCGCTTCCATTCCCGTATTGCGCGCGTTGCTTAAACCGCGATTCGGCGTGTTAATCAAACGAACCGGATATTGACTAACAATTTTGGCTAAATTATCCGTCGAGCCGTCATTAACGACGATGACTTCAAAGTCAGGATACTCGACTTTTTGCAACGCTTCCATACAATCCCGAATTGTCGCCGAACCGTTGTAACTACAGACGACGACCGAAATTTTCGGAAGATTTTCGCTTGCCGGAAAAGGAGATTCCTGAAAAGCCTTTGAAACGGCGTGTAAGGCTGGTTTCGGACTACGCTCGCGGTTTGTCAAACCAAAATCCCAATCTTCGATAGCAAATCCGCCGCGCCACCATTCGTCCGTCCAGGCAAAAACAAAAGCTCCGGCGCAGCCGCTGGAAAAAACAGAGCGAATTTGCCAATCCAACGAATTCGCCTGCGCTTCTTCACCGTTCCGCCGACTGTCTAATCCGATTTCCGCCATCACCAACGGTCTGTCGCCGCTGAGATTATGAAGCCGGGCAAGATACTTTTCTAATTTTTCTTTACTCTCTAAATAAACGTTAAAGCAGTCAAAATCAGTGAAAGAAAGATTTAAGTATTCGGTTGTCGGGTAATTGACATAAGTAAACAAGCCGTTCGGATCGGCTTGCTTGCCAATCAGGTAAAGCCGCTTCAAAAACTCTTCTATCCGCCGCGCTCCGTACCAGCGCACAATCGGCGCGGGAATTTCATTGCCTAATGTGTAAGCGAGAATTGCCGGATGATTTTTACACGAGTTTACGTTTTCACGAATTTGCTTTTCAATATTCTTAACGCGGTTTTCGTCATCGAGAAATGTAATATGCTGTTCCCAGGGCAATCCGACCAAAACTTTGAGGTCATATTTTTGCGCGCAATCAAGCAAATACAAAGGAGGCAAGGTATAAGTTCTAACCGAGTTAATACCGAACGAAGATATTAAAGCGAAATCTTTTTCGATTGCATTCGGCGCGGGAAAATTAAAGCCGTCTTCATCCGGCTGAAACGTGCCGTAAGTTACGCCTCGAACATAAAATTTTTCGTCGTTAACCGTTAAAAATTTACCTTCGACACGCGGACGCAAGATAACATTGTTATCTGCGGACGAAAGTGATTTATTCATACAATTATGATTCTTATCGACTAAACTTTGTTTTTGTCGGAAGTTATTTATCAGCAAAATGCCTGCCGATAAATAAAAAGTTTAAAAGTTTTTTGCCAAAGCGTTTATGTTTTTCGCTTAAAACGAAGTTCGCAACCTAAACATTGACATCAACTTTAAATGATGGGGAGAACAGTTTTTATAAAAGCGTGCTGCCGCGCTTATAAAAACCATCTTATAAACAATACAAAAGAATTAACCGAAAATCTAATTTATTTTCTATAGATTTAGAAATTCCTTTGTAACAATCCAAAAAGAAGGCTTTTGTTAAACGGAAATAAAACCGTTTATACTTAACGAACGATTATTTTTTGCAAAAACCGTCCGACTAAAGTATTTTGGCGACCGAAAAAATTAAAACTGCTTTGCGGTAAAATGTTTGAATGTCTCGAAAACAAAGAATTATATGGCGGAAATTGGCAAAGTGGCTAGGCATATTTCTGCTCTGCGTCGCGGCGAGCATCGGCGCGGTTTACGTTTATCTCGCATCGCAGACGGGCGCGGCGGCGGTCGAAAGAGAAGTGTTCAAACAAAAAAATTCGCGTCCGCTTGTTTTCGCTCATCGCGGCGGCGGCGGTTTAATTCCCGAAAATACGCTCGAGGCTTTCGTCTATTCCGCCCGAATGGGAGTTGACGTTCTCGAACTCGACATTCATTCAACCGCCGACGGAACGCTCGTCGTAATGCACGACGCGGCGGTTGACCGCACGACCGACGGACGCGGACGAGTTAATGAATTGACGCTCGAAGCCGTCAAAAAACTCGACGCGGGTTACGTGTTTTCACCCGACGGCGGTCAGACTTTCCCTTTTCGCAATCGGAAAATTACCGTCCCGACTTTGCGGGAAATCTTCGACGCGCTGCCGCAAATGACGTTCAATATCGAACCGAAACAGCACACGCCTTCGATTATCAAACCTTTGTGCGCTCTCGTCCGCGAGCGGAAAATGATTGATAAAGTTATCGTCGGCTCATTTAATCAAACGACGATTGACGATTTCCGCCGCGAATGTCCCGAAGTCGCCACATCAGCCAGCCCTTCGGAAGTCAGCCGATTTTTAGCTTTGTCAAAAGCCGGACTCGGCGATTCATACAGCCCGCCGATGCAGGCTTTGCAAGTTCCTGAAAATCTCGGCAGCTTGCAGGTCGTCTCGAAAGAATTCGTTGAGACCGCGCATCGCCGCAATCTGAAAGTTCACGTCTGGACGATAAATGAAACGGCGGATATGCAGCGTTTAATCGAGATGGGCGTGGACGGCATTATGACCGATTACCCGGATAGATTGCTGAAATTGCTTGGTCGGAGATGAAGATTCAAAAATTTTGATAAAGTATTCTGGCTGTCAATTTTTTCGTTTGTTTCGAGTTTTTCTTCTTTCGTCTGGAATAATAAGTGGAATTGCTTGCCTGCCGTTTTTCCGGTAAATCATAAAGTCGCCGTCAACGGTAAAGACAACCGAATTTTCGTGTAACTCGCAAAGACGAACAAGACAAGCATCGGCTAAACCCATCGGCACGTCAGCGTATTTTTTCATCAAGTTTTCGATTGCTTCAATTTCATTCGATAAAGAAAAATCAATTTGTAGAACACCTCTTGAAATCAACTGTAAAACCTTTTGCTTGCCGTCGGGCAAATGAGCCACTAAGAAACAGGTTTCGGTAATAACGGCTTCACAAGTCAGAAACGGCACTGCCATAACGCGCATTTGCTCGAGCGTCCATTCGTGCCATTCATCTTTTTTATCTAATAAAGCAACGATTATGCCCGTATCAGCGATTAATGGTTTTATCACGTCCTAAGCCTTCCAAGTATTTTTTATTAGTTGATAAATCACCTAATCCGCTATTCAAAGAACCAACCAAATCAGACGCAATATCAAAAATAGTTTTGAATGGCTTTTTATTGCCGCTTGCTTGATTGCCGTTTTCCGTCTTTAACGGTCTGCCGTTCTTACGGTTGCGAACCGTTTCCAAATCTTTTTGAGCAATCGCATAAACGCCGGCGAACTTATCGGCTTTGAGCTTTCCCTGCTCAATCAAAGCGATAACGCGCCGTTGGCTTACGCCTAAAATTTTACTTGCTTGTTTAGTTGTTAATCTTTCCATTTCTCACCTCAAAAACAGAATAATCTTTTTTGAAAAACTATACAAATGTTTGTATTCTTTCTTTGACAAATTATGCAAGTATTTGTATAGCTTATCTTGGTTGGAAACAATGATAGATTAACTACATCAAAACCGTTGCAACCGTTTATAGAAATATTTTGGACAGGATGACTAGCTCGACCGCGTGAAATTAGGTTTGATTGACCAAGAAGGCAAGTTGTTTTTAAGTAAACATCGATAAAATCCAAATTTAATATAAAATCAAATTTCCGTAACTATACCTCATTTGGGTATTCACAAACTGAAAAGTAGTATGCGGTAAGTATCACATCAATGAATTTTGTTTTTCAGCAATCACAGCGCATCGTGATAAAAATCGGCTCGTCTTTGATAATCGGGGCGGATTTCGGTGTGCGCGAAAATTGGCTCGAAACGCTGGCACAAGACATTGCCGGATTGCGTCGTCAGGGAAAACAAGTGGTAATCGTTACGTCCGGCGCGGTCGCGCTTGGGCGGCACGTTTTGCGCTACGGAACTCGCCCGCTCGAACTCGAAGAAAAACAGGCAGCAGCGGCTTGCGGACAGATAAAGCTGATTTCGCATTGGGCAAAAGCCTTTCAGTTTGAAGAAAAAGCCGATTCGCTTTATCCGGCGCAGATTTTGCTGACGCTTGACGACAGCGAAAATCGCCGTCGTTATCTTAATGCCTGCAATACTTTGTCTACTTTGCTGGCTGAGCCGCACATTATTCCGATTGTTAACGAGAATGATACGGTGGCAACCAGTGAAATTCGGGTTGGCGATAATGACCGTTTGGCGGCGCGCGTCGCACAGATGACGAGCGCGGATTTGCTCGTTCTGTTTTCCGATGTTGACGGGCTTTATAATGCCAATCCGAACAATAATCCGAACGCCGAATTTATTTCCGAAATCAGTCAACTAACGCCGGAGATAGAAGCGATGGCTGGCGGCACGGGTTCGGCGTTCGGTTCGGGCGGAATGCGGACAAAAATCGAAGCCGCAAAAATTGCTCTCGCCGCCGGATGCAGTATGATTATCGGCAGAGGAATTGCGCCGCATCCGGTCAAACGCCTTATCGAAGGCGAAAAATGCACCTTTTTTCGCGCCGCTTCGACACCGAAAAGTGCCAGGAAACATTGGATTTCCGGTTCGCTTCACGCCGCCGGAAGTTACGTCGCCGACGAAGGCGCGGCGGCGGCTTTGCTGAACGGAAAAAGCCTTCTGCCCGCCGGTGTCTGCGCGATTGAAGGCGCTTTCGGACGCGGCGACGCGGTTCTTATCAAAAATAATAAAGGTCGCATCTTGGGCAAAGGTTTGTCGGCTTATTCTTCGGACGATGCCGGACGAATCATCGGTTTTAAGAGCAGTGAAATTGAGCGGATTCTCGGTTACAAATACCGCGACACGCTGATTCACCGCGATGATATGGTAATTGAAATCATTCAATGAAATTTAAAAATGAAGGCTGACAAGATGACATCTGAAATTGACGTTAAAAAATTAGTGAGGATGCTGGGCGAACAGGCGCGAACGGCTTATTGTCAGCTTGCGGATGCTTCGCCGGAACAAAAAAATGCCGCTTTGCTCGCCGCCGCGCAGGAAATTCGCGCTCAAAGCAAGCAAATAATTGCGGCAAACAACACGGATATGTCCGCGGCGGAAAATGCAGGTTTGGCAAGCGCACTGCTCGACCGTCTCAAATTGAAACCGGAAAGTGTCGAAGCGATGGCGAAAAATCTTGAAGACATCGCTTCTTTTCCCGATCCGGTCGGCAAACTTTTAGCGGAATGGGAGCGTCCGAACGGTTTGCGGATACAGCGCGTCAGCGTTCCGCTCGGCGTAATCGGCATCATTTATGAATCGCGTCCAAACGTCACGGCAGACGCTGGCGGGCTTTGTCTAAAATCCGGTAATGCCGTCATTTTACGCGGCGGTTCAGATAGTTTGAGTTCATCGCAAGCCATCATTGAATGTCTGCATACGGGATTAAAATCTGCCGGATTGCCCGTCGACGCGATTCAACTCGTGCCGACACGCGACCGTCAAGCCGTCGGCGAAATGCTGACGATGACCGGAATTATTGATGTCATCGTGCCGCGCGGCGGCAAATCGTTGACGGAACGAATTTTGAAAGAAAGCCGCATCCCGACCATTCAACATCTTGATGGCAACTGTCACACATACATCCACAAATCTGCCGACGCGCAGATGGCAAAGGAAGTTTTGCTCAACGCGAAAATGCGCCGGACGGGAATTTGCGGCGCGACCGAATCCTTATTGATTGATTTTGACGCGGTAGATAAATTTTTGCCCGAATTAATCGAAACCTTGATAACCGCGGGTTGCGAGGTTCGCGGTGACGAAATCGTTCAAAAATTTGATTCTCGCATTACGCCAGCCAGCGAAGAAGACTGGGCGACGGAATATCTCGACGCGACGCTTTCAATCAAAACGGTCAAAGACGTAAGCGAAGCAATCGAACACATCAACCGCTACGGTTCGCATCACACCGACGCGATTATCGCCGAAGACGTGGCGGCGGCGGCAGTTTTTTTAAATCGGGTGGACAGTGCCATCGTGCTTCACAACGCTTCGACGCAGTTTGCCGACGGCGGAGAATTCGGAATGGGCGGCGAAATCGGCATTTCGACTGGTCGCCTGCACGCCCGCGGACCTGTCGGAATCGAACAATTGACAACTTACAAATATCTTTTGCACGGAAGCGGTCAAACCCGCCCTGTTTGATATATAATTTCCTCAAGAATTTGATGACTTTCAAATCTAGTCTAAAAATGCACTCGTGTTACATCAATTAAATTATGCTTTTTTCAGTTAAGGAGGAGTTGACATATGGAAAATAGAGATTCATCTCTTGGAATCGTTAAAGAAAAAGCCGAACGGATTTCACAATCTGCTCGCGGCTGGATTATTCCGCTCGCCAGATTCGGCTACGCCGCGAAGGGAATTGTATATATTATCATCGGCGGGCTTGCCGCACTCGCCGCTTTTACCGGAGGCGGTAGAACAACCGACTCGCGCGGCGCGTTCGAGGAAATCCTCTCGCAGTCATACGGTAGACTATTGCTCGGCGCGGTTGCCATTGGAATGGCGGCATATGCAATCTGGCGCATCGTTCAGGCTGTCAAAGACACGGAAAATAAAGGTTCAGACGCGAAGGGAATAGCAAGGCGCATCGGTTACGCGGCTATCGGCGTGATTCATATTGGTTTGGCATATTCCGCCGCGCAATTGATTTTCGGTTCCGGCGGCGGAAGTCGCGGCGACGCGGCGTCTAAAGAATGGACGGCAACTTTGCTCGCGCAGCCTTTCGGACAATGGCTCGTCGGTGCTGTCGGTTTGGGTTTTATCGCTTTCGCCGTAACTCAATTTTACAAGGCTTTCACGGCTGAATTTCGTGAGAATCTCAAGACAAACGAGATGGATAAAAAAACGGAAACTTTTGCGACACGCTCCGGTCAGGCAGGATTGTCGGCACGCGGAGTGGTGTTTGGAATTATCGGTGTCTTCTTGATTCAAGCGGCTCTGCATTCAAATGCGGGCGAAGCACGAGGATTGAGCGGAGCGCTTCGCGCACTGGAACAGCAATCATACGGTCAGTGGGTGTTAGGCATCGTGGCACTCGGTTTAGTGGCTTACGGGTTTTATATGCTTGTGTTAGCGCGGTACCGGCGCATTATCATATAAGCGAGGTTTAATTTTATCCTTAATTGGAAATTTTCGTTGCTTTCAGACTTAACCCAATCTACTTTTGAGTTATTTGTAATTTAGGCAATTGATTAATTTCCCATATTTTTTATGACTGCTCCAATTACCCTTTTTGAAATTTTACCGGACAAATTTAAGACACTACCCAAAATCAAAACACAACTAGCAGCGACTAGAGTGAATTTGCGGAAAACTTACTCTCTTATATACAATCCAAAAAAAAGAAAAAGCCCTTAGTTGTTCAAAAACTAAAGGCTTCGATATTTGAAAACTGAATAAGCTGTTTTCAGGCAAAAGCAGTCTATCAAAGTATCCAATTCCTTCGCAAGTTTCCTGTATCCAAAAATGCATCTGTTACATGCTGTTACAGAGCGTTTTCGAGTGATAGAATACTTTGAGAAATTTAATCAACAACACTCCATAATACTAGACAAATCTATGTAAAATAAAGCGTTTATGCACTATCATCTTATCGGAATTTGCGGAACGGCGATGGCTTCGCTCGCGGGAATGTTGCAGGCGCGTGGACATAAAGTTACGGGTTCAGACCAGAATGTTTATCCGCCGATGTCAACGCAGCTTGAAGAACTCGGCATTGAAATTATCAACGGTTACAAAGCCGAAAATGCCGATGTCGGCGCGGATTGCACGATTGTCGGAAATACGATTTCGCGCGGCAACGAGGAACTCGAAGAAATTCTAAATCGCAAACTTTTCTATCGCTCGCAAGCGGAAATCGTCAAGGAAGAATTTATTCGCGGAAGGAGAAGTTTGGTTATTGCGGGAACGCACGGCAAGACGACGACAACGAGCATCGCCACTTGGATTGCGGAAGTCGGCGGGTTGAATCCGGGTTTTTTGGTCGGCGGAATCGTGCAGAATTTCGGAGCGAGTTTTCGCGTTACTGACAGCGATTATTTTATCGTCGAAGGCGACGAATACGACACGGCTTATTTCGACAAAAAGCCGAAGTTTATGCACTATCTTCCCGAAATGGCAATCGTTAATAACATCGAATTCGACCATGCCGATATTTATCACGATTTGCGCGAGATAAAATTTGCCTTCTCGCGCTTAATGAATTTAGTTCCGTCGAACGGTCGCTTAATTGTCGGAATTGATAGTCCGGTCGTGCGAGAAGTTTTAGAAGAAATGAAGGGCAAACTTCACACGAACGTCGAAACTTTCGGAACTTCGGACGATGCCAAATGGCAGGCGCGATACATAGATTTTTCGGGCGATTTGACGCGCTTTACAATTTTCAAAGACGGGCATTCGTGGGGCGAATTTGAAACGAATTTGATTGGCGAATTCAATGTTCGCAATTGTCTGGCGGTGATTATTGCGGCTGATGCTTGGGGAATCGCGCAGGAAAAAATCCGCGAAGCCTTTCATTCGTTCAAATCAGTCAAACGGCGCGTCGAAGTTCGCGGAGTCGAGCGCGGCGTAACCGTGATTGACGATTTCGCACATCATCCGACCGCCGTGGAAGAAACTTTGAAAGCCTTGAAAACTAAATACAAAGGCAAACGCCTCATCGCCGTTTTCGAGCCGCGCTCGTGGTCTTCGCGGCTGGCGGTTTTTCAAAAAAATTATGAAAAGGCGTTTTCATACGCCGATTACGTTATTGTCGCAGGCGTTTACAACACCTCAAAAGCGAGCGAACTCGGTAAAGTTCTCGACACGGAAGAACTCGTCAAAGACATCGCCTTGACAGGCAAACCTTCATTTAGCTTTCCCGATGCTGATTCGATTGTCGAACATCTCGCGCCTGAATTAAAAGCGAGCGATGTCGTGGCGATTATGTCAAACGGCGGCTTCGGCGGAATCCACGATAAAATTTTGCAGGTTTTGAAGCAGGAATAGAAAACTAATCGATTATGATTACATCTTAAAAATCTTAATGAATATAATCAATCAGTGTTCTTTAACTTCTAGCAGCTTTCTTCTTCTCTTTCTCGAGTTTTTTCTTGTATTCCCAAGGCTTCTGCGGTTTTTCATTTTGCCAGATTCCTAATTTTGCGACTTGGGCAGTGGCTTCGGCTTTGGCGTTTTCTTTATCGTCTTTTTTCTCAAAAAAATATTTATCTTTTTCGTTATACCAGGCGAAGCCATTTTCCAGTAAGTTTAAGCCGATATCTTTTCCGCCGATGAAGACTCTGGCTGGAAAATAGCCGGCATCATCTTTTAAGTTGTGGAGCGAGTATTTCAAAACGACTTTCTTACCCAATAATAAATCGCTCAGATTCTTTTTGGCTTCTTCGTAAATAGGCTGTCCGGCTTCGGGCGCGTCTATTCCGATAATGCGAATAACGACTTTATTCGCTCCGTCATCAACCAGCAATATATCGCCGCTTCCAACCGTTAAAACTTTTACTTCAGTTGAGATCTGCGCCGCCAAAACATAACTTCTTATTTCCGAGTTGGGAATCTTGCCCGACGTGACTAATCTTCCATTTCGAGAAACGGATATATTTCTGTTAAACGGATTGTTTGCAGGATTATTGATTATTCTATTTCTCTCGGATGTTTCGCGTCTAATTTGTTCGAGAGTTCGCGGTGTCGGCTGGGCAAAAGCAAAGTTTTTTCCAACCAAAAGTAAAAATACCAGAAACATAAGTCGTCTTTTCATTTGTTACTCCATAACTTGCCGGAAAGTTGTTTTATTCTAGCATTTTCGCCCATAATCAAGAAATACGCTTGCCTAAAATATAAAAAAAATGCACACTATTCAAAGTTTTTGCTCTCAAGCTATCTCTGGTAGATGCGTCCGTTCAAGATAAGACGAGCGACGGCTTTGGTTCGGTTGGAGAGTTTGGTTAAAGTTCGGAAGCGGGTTCGTTTTTATAGTATCGCAAAAGAGGTCGGGCGCGTCGCAAAGAGTTAGAGAAAGCATCTTAGAAATTTTCTTTCCTGAAGAGTTCCAGCCTACCTTGCTTCATTCACTAATAAAAGAGGGAAAAATTCAATGAGTACGAAACTATATGTTGGAAACTTGGCATTTGGCGTAACAAGTGATGATTTACACGAGCATTTTGCTCAGGCAGGAACGGTTGAATCAGCCAAAGTCGTCGAAGACCGCGACACCGGACGCTCGCGCGGATTCGGCTTTGTCGAAATGGCATCGTCAGAAGAAGCAATGGCGGCAATTGAACAATTCAACGGTCAAGACCTTGACGGACGCAACTTGGTAGTCAACGAAGCACGTCCGCGTGAAGAAGGCGGCGGCGGCGGTCGCGGCGGTCGTGGTGGCGGCGGTGGTGGTCGAGGCGGCTACGGCGGAGGAGGCGGTCGAGGCGGCAGTGGCGGCGGCGGTGGAAATCGCGGCGGCGGCGGTGGTGGCGGCGGAAATTATTCGCGCTGGTAATCTTCAAAGTAAAAAGTAAAAAGGTAAAAGGCAAAAGTAGAATTTGATTCTTCACTTTTGCCTTTTACCTTTTTACTTTTGCCTTTTACGACTTTCCGTTAAAACTCGCCAGCGCAACGGCAATTTCATCAATCGCGGCTTGGCGCAGGCGGACATCGTTTACACCGTTGACGAGAATTGAAAAAACGAGCCGCTCGCCCGAAGCCGTCGTTACATAGCCAGAGAGAGCGGAAACTTGGTCAATCGTTCCCGTTTTCCCGCGTACGTTGGCGGCGGCAGCAGTTTCTCTAAAGCGGCTTTTCAAAGTTCCGTCCACCGCGCCAATCGTTAAAGAATTCCGCCAGGCATCGGCGTAACGGCTTTTCGACATATACGAATAAAGCTGAACGGCGGAACTCGGCGTAATCAAATTATGCCGCGAAAGTCCTGAGCCGTCCCATTGAATTACGCTGTCTGGCGCAATGCCGATTTCATTCATAAAATTTTGTACAACCTTTAAGCCGAGGTCTGCGCTCGAAGTTTGCTGCAGTTTTTTGATTGAAATCTCATCAACGGCAAGGGATGATTCTTGCTTTCTGCCGATTTGCTCGCCGAGCATCCAGAGAATCGTTTCGGTGTAAGTATTTTGGCTCGGCTTCATCGTCTTGGCGGCAACTAAACCGAACGGCGGCGATTCGAGTTTTGTAATTTCAACCGGCGGCACGGAAGAAGTTGTTGCTGAAACTGATTTATCTGTTGCGTTTATTACTTTATTTTGTCCCGTAATTACCACGCCTTTTTGTATCAAAAGCCCGCGAAGCATCTCGACGAAAAGCTGCGCCGGGCGCGAGACAGCAATGAAACCTTTGTAACCTTTATCTTCTAACGGCATTGTGCCGGTGATTTGGATTGTATTTTGGTCAATTTTTTTAACAATCTGAATCTCGCGTTTTGCGCCGGTTGCCGAAGTCGTGCAGCGATTAACGATTTTCATTACTGCATTCGCCGGCAAAACCTGAACCACGCACGGCAGATTAATCGAACTCGGTTTGACGCTCAAATCAACCGCGTTGTCATTAACGGGCAAAGCCGAAATTTCCGCGCCGTAATACCATTGTAAATCTTCCCATTCCCAACTCGGCGGAATCGGACTGCCCGTGAAATAACTTTCGTCGCCGACTAAATTTCCTTCAATTTTTTTCACGCCCGCCTGCACGATTTTCGTCGCCAGAGCGTCGAGACCTTTGTAATAATCGCCGTCGTAAAACGCCGTCGAAAACGAAACATCGCCGCGCCCGTAAATGCTCAAATCACCGCGAACCGTGCCGTTTGGGTCGGGCATCGCGGCGGCATAAACGCTTGTTACAAACCTAAAATCGGGCGAGAGTTTTTCCATCGCTGCCGCGACCGTATAACTTTTCATATTTGAGGCGGGCATAAAATATTTTTCGGCGTTTTCTTCAAAAACTACTTTGTTAGTATCGAGCGAAACGATTTTCACGCCGACGCTTCCGCGCCGAAGTTCCGGACTGGCTAGTGTAAGGCGAATCCGCGATTGTAAATCGGAAATGGTTTGAATCGGAACGGGCGTTGGCGTTGCAGTCGGAAGCGGTGTCGGTGTCGGAAGAACGGTCGGTGCAACAGTCGGTTTTGGATTCGGAGTTTGTTTCGGAGTCGGTGTAGGTTTTTCAGCGACTTTTTCGCGTCTCGTTTCCTGCGCCGTCGCCGAAACGTCGAAATTCAGTGCCGCGCAAAAAATTGCAAAACTCAGCAATCCGACGATTTTTATTTTATTTATTTTACTTTTCATTTAACTGATTTTACGCCCAAATTTTGCTTTCTTAAAATTAGCCCGTTTGTTTTTGAAAAAAATTGGCTGTCAGAAACTCTTTTCCGACAGCCGAAGTTTTCGAGGAGAGACGCTACCTAAAAATTATTTTACGCCAAGCAGAATATTAATATCGCTTTGCGGAACTTGCAAGTCGAACATTACTTCGTTGACGTTGCGCGTCAAGCGAAGGCTCTCAATCATCCGCACATAAACTTGTTTGTCCGCGCCCTTCGAGCCGCCGATTAAAGCCTTGCCGACCATTTGAAGACCTTCGAGCGTTTCCTGCAAACTTTGCGCTTGTTCGGCTTTCAAGGTTTTCGCCACAATTGAAACCGTCGCGTTTCCGCCTGCAACTTCCATCGCGCCCGAAATGTGCCGAATCGAATCGAGCGTTTTGCCGAATTCGTCATTACCTAATTCGACAAATTTTGACATTCCGTTCGGCAGTTTCGCACTAAAATTAACGATGGCGTTCGGCTTGCGGTTGAGTGAATCCGACACGTCCGCACTAACGCGCATTTTAGTATCAAAAGTTTCGCGCACCCGCGCGAGCGAACCGAAAACCAACGTGTTGGTATCGTAAGAAGCGACGACAAATTCTTTGGTCAAACCTTTAAACATTCGTTCAATCGCTTTATCGAACATCGAATTTTTCGTTTGCGGTTTGTTTTGCTCGACAATTTCTTTGCCGGAAAAAATATAAACCGTGCGTTCGCCGATTTTTTCTTCGCGGTATTTGCCGTTTGCAGCTAACTTACCAAGCGCGATAAGCGCGTTGGCGTTATATTTTCCGCGAGCCAAAACGACGGGTTCTAAATCAATGTCCTGCGCCGAAATTTGCCGGGTCGAAACGCCGAGCGCGACTTGCTCAAACTGACGCAAATCAAGTCCGGTTTTAGCGCGAATTTCATCAATCTTATTGTTTATATCGGCTAGCATCTGCGGCTTACCCGACAAAATTTGCGGCACAGCTTCGCTTAAAAGTCGCTGCATATTTATGGTTACAACGCCGTCGGAAGCGGGAAGAAGCGCGACCAGTTGATTCATTTGTTTGCTCGAATTATTTGATTTTGTGTCGGCAAACGTTGTGCCGATAGCGTTTACCACAAAAGCGCAAACGGCGACGAAGACAAAAATTCTATTTCTCATTTCGGAAACCTCTTTGGTGAAATTTTTTACAGCTAATCTGCTTCAAATTTTAAAGATGATTTATAATCGCTAAACGGTTGGCTGGAATTATAAAGTTTTTAACGAAAAGAAGCAAAAAACGACGATTTTCAAATATGTCTTCGATAAATTTTCCGAATCCGCTCGAACACAAATATAACGAATGGATTTCGTTCGGCGAATATTTCTACAACGCCCGCGATATTATTGGTTTCGGCGGCGAGATGTCGGTCGAGAATTTGCGAAACGCTTATCGGCGTGGCATTTTCCCGTGGCAGATTGAACGTTTGCCGCTTCCTTGGTTTTGTCCAGAACAACGCGCCGTTCTCGAATTTTCAGAGCTTCACATTACGAAATCTCTGAAAAAAGAATGGAAGAAAACTGATTTTACCTTTACGATTGATAAAAGTTTTCGCCGAGTTATCGAAAATTGCGCGAAAACGCCGCGCGCTCACGAAAGCGGAACTTGGATAACAAGAAATTTCATTGACAGCTACACGAAATTTCACCAAGCCGGCGACGCGCACAGCGTCGAAGTTTGGGACGCTTCCGACAAACTCGTCGGCGGACTTTACGGCGTTGATGCGGGCGGCGTTTTTTGCGGCGAAAGTATGTTTTATAGAAAATCAAACGCTTCCAAATTCGCGCTTCTTTTTTTGTTTGAACATTTGCAGACGCGCGGCGCAACGTGGCTCGACACGCAAGTGATGACTCCGCATTTTGAAACTCTGGGCGCAAAGAAAATTGACCGCGCGGAGTTTTTGGATAAACTCAAAGATACGCAAAAGAAAAACCTCAAACTTTTTTAGAGAAAAATATGGATACAAATAAAGAATTACGCCGACATCTGCTCGAACTGCTCGAAGGCAAATCGGCGCACATTGATTTGGAAACGGTTTTGAACGAATTTCCGATCGGCGAAATCAACAGACGCCTCGAAAATGCGCCGCACACGGCTTGGGAATTGCTCGAACATCTTCGTATAGCGCAGCATGATATCGTAGAATTCAGCCGCGACGCTAATCACGTTTCGCCGAAGTTTCCCGATGGTCATTGGAACAAACGCGAAGCAGCGGCGGAAGATTGGAAAAAATCCGTGAAACAAATTTTTGATGATTTACAAACGATGCGCGATTTAGTCAGCGATGAAAAAACCGATTTACTCGCCAAAATACCGCACGGCGATGGGCAAACCGTTTTCCGCGAAGCGTTGCTCGTCGCCGACCACAACACTTATCATCTCGGACAAATCGCTTTATTAATGCGAATTTTGGAGAAAAAATAATGCCGCATCGTGAAAGAAAAAACATCCGCGCCGGTTTGCGCGTCGCCATCGTTTTGAAGCAAGACCAGCGAACGGGCAAGCAAACCGTTGGCACGGTCAAAGATTTGCTGACTAATTCCAGCAATCACCCGCACGGAATAAAAGTTCGTCTAACGGACGGGCAAGTCGGGCGCGTGCAGAAAATTTTGGCGGATGAGAAGGAAAATTAAAACGGAACGCCAGCATCTTGCTGGCAAACTCGATGCCGTCAAGATGACGACGTTCTAAATTATGTCGAAAAATTTCTTAATCTACGGCGCAAACGGGTACACAGGTGAATTGATTGCACGCGAAGCCGCAAGGCGCGGAATGAAACCGATTCTTTCGGGCAGAAGTCAAAATAAAATCGAGCCGTTGGCAAAGGAATTAAATTTAACCGTTCGGACGTTTTCGCTCGAAGATAAAAAATCGCTCGAATACACGCTCAAAGAAGTTGATTTTGTCATTCATTGCGCCGGTCCGTTTTCGCTCACGTCCGAGCGGATGGTCGAAGCGTGTCTGCGAACGGGCAAGCATTATTTAGATATCACAGGTGAAATCTCCGTTTTTGAAGCGATGGCAAAGCGCAACCAAATCGCTAAAAACGCTCGCGTAATGATTATGCCGGGCGTTGGTTTCGATGTTGTGCCGTCAGACTGTTTGGCGTTGCATTTGAAAAATCTGTTGCCGTCTGCTACGAATTTGACGCTGGCTTTTTACGGCTTGGGCGGAATTTCGCACGGCACGCAAGCGACAATGACAATGAACGTCGGAAGAGGCGGCGCGATTCGCCGCGACGGTGAAATCGTGCAGGTTCCAGCCGCGTATAAAACCCAAAAGATTGATTTCGGAGAATTTACCCGAACCGCCGTTACGATTCCGTGGGGCGATGTTTCCACCGCATATCATTCAACCGCCATTCCGAACATCGAAGTTTATACCGTTCTACCGGAATCGAATTTGAAACTATTGAAATTAAGCCGTTATCTCGGTTGGCTGCTGAAAACAAAACCAGTCCAAAATTATCTGCAAAAACAAATTCCCGAAGGCGGTCCGAGCGACGAAGAACGCGAGAAGGGCAAAACTTATTTGTGGGGCGAAGCGTCGGATGCACAGGGAAATCGAGTTGAATCGCGCCTGACTTGTCCCGAAGGCTACACGACTACAGTTTTAACCGCGCTAAAAATTGCCGAAAAAATCTTGGAAGGCAATTTTCAAGTTGGGTTTCAAACGCCGGCGAAATGTTACGGCGCAGATTTGATTTTGGAAATCGAAGGCGCGAAAAGGCAAAGTTAAGAAAATTAGCCACGAATTATACGAATAGCACGAATCTTT
This sequence comes from Acidobacteria bacterium 28-1, assembly GCA_002050365.1. Classification (GTDB taxonomy): domain Bacteria; phylum Acidobacteriota; class Blastocatellia; order Pyrinomonadales; family Pyrinomonadaceae. The sequence continues at coordinate 23,288 of MWYZ01000040.1, read as the reverse complement.
TTTCTTTATTCGTGCTATTCGTATAATTCGTGGCTAAAATTTATATTAAGTCTGCAAAATCATCTTCCGTTCGCTTAAATACAAAAACCGACAAAACCATCAAAATCATTGTCATAGCAACTGAAACGCCGACAGCAAACCAATCGAACTCGCCGCCGAATAACGCGGCGCGAAAACCTTCGAGAATTCCCGTCAGCGGATTGAGTGCAAACACGATGCGCCATTCTTCAGATAGAATATCAGCCGGATAAAATATCGGTGAAATGAACATCCAAATTTGCAAAGCGAATGGAAGCGCAAATTTAACATCGCGGAAACGCACATTCAAGGCAGCGAAAAGCGTCCCGAAACGGAGCGCGAGCAAAATTGCCAAAACGATAAAAAGCGGCGCAAAAATGATTTACCAAGATATCGCAATGCTGTAATAAATCATTAGCCCGATGAGCAGTAAAAATCCCAAAGCCAAATCAATCAAACCCGAAAGCGTCGCGGCAAGCGGCACAATCAAGCGCGGAAAATAAATTTTCGTTACCAGATTTGAGTTATTAACCAAACTGTTGCTTGCCGTACCGATGGAAGTGTTGACAAACAGCCACAAAAGCAAACCGCTCAAGGCAAAAAGCGGGTAAGGAATCTGCAAAGAATCGAGCCGCGCGAATTGGCTGAAAATAACGGTGAAAATTGCGGTCGTCAAAAACGGCTGCAAAATCGCCCACAAAACGCCGATTGCCGTTTGTTTATAACGAACTTTGACATCGCGCAGGATTAAAAAATAAAGCAATTCGCGGTAAGTCCATAAATCTTTTAAGTCGAGATTCAGCCACGAACTGCTCGGTTTTATTTTTACGACGTTTGTTTCCTGCACTTTTAGAGTTTCGGGTTTTTATTATCTTGAGAATTTTCCTTGACGATGATTTCGCCGTTCGGCATTTCGTAAATAATTTTGCCGTTGCGCGAGTAGATATTCGGCAAACCAAGACGATGATTTTCTTCCTGCGCTTGGCGAACGGCGCGATTGCCGATGCGAACAAATTCTGCCATCTGTTTATAAGTTTCAGAACTGATTTTGCCTTTATCGTTTTTCATATCTGCAAAAATCTTTGATACAGATTCTCATCAAAAATTTCTATTTCTTCATTTTCGCTTAAAGCAACCTCGTAAAACGTGCTTTCCGAATTATAAATCAAACTCCAAGAATCAACTAAATCTTTATAGACGTTCCAAAAGTTTTGCTTGCCGCGCACAAAGCGTCTTCGCACATCCTCATCGGGAACAAAATGCCCGCCTTTTTTCACTCGCTCGGCGATTCTTTCAATCAGAATTTCGGACGATTCGACGAAAAGAAAAACGATTGTGATTTGATAATCTTGCTTTTGCAGCCTTTCGATAAACTTTTGCAAATAACGACCTGAAAGCGTGCTTTCGATGAGCAAGGATTTGTTTTGCGCGATGGCTTCATTCAATCTCTTGAAAAATAATTTTCCCGCACTGATTTTCTTTCCGCTCGGATTTTCCGCCGAAAGGCTTTTGGCGATTTCATCTGCGTTCAAAAATTCATAATCGTATTCCTGCAAAAAAGCGCGGGCGAAAGTCGTTTTCCCAACGCCGTTTCCGCCCGCGATTATAATAATTTCCTCACCTGATTCAGACATTCTGAGCAATTATGGCTGGCTTTATCTTGGTTTAACTTCGATTTCTAATTTTGGATTAACATATAACCAACCTTTAGCTATGAGCAAATAATTTAAAATTTCTTCTTTTGTAATTTTTCTTAGTCTTTTCAATTCCCAAAGTCTGACTACGTCTTCGATACGAATAACTAAAACATCATGATTGGCGGCAAAATCATATTCATCTTTACTGAGAGATTTTTCTTTATCTTTCCAACTACCAGCCTGTAAATTGCAATTGACGAAAAGTAAGGTTGGAAAATTTTCGGCTAACTCATTTTCAGATTTGTGGTCTAACACTCTGAAAATCATATCTCTTCTAAAACCTTTATTTGCACTTTTAATTTCGGCGATAGCAATTTTATCTTCACTTTCATCAACTAGCCAAAAATCTTCTTTAAATTTTTCCTCTCGAAAGATTTTCAGCTCCAATTGATTTTGGAGGAAATCTAGCAGTGAGTTTTCAAGTATATATTCTCGCTGTAAAAGTAAAGATTTTGCATTATCAAATATTTGTATCTTGCTTTCAATATCAAATAATTCTTTTTGTAAGAGTGCTTTCTTGTCAAAAAGTGATTTTTCATCAGAAAAAAATGGCGTTTCTTTTGCCCAAATAGGTAAATCTATTTGAGAACTTGCGATAAAAGTTAATATACTATCAATTAGACTCTCAAAACCTTCTTTCAAGTCCTTTTTGTTTGAAGTATTTCTAGAAAAAGGAATGTAAAGAATTTTTGATTTTATTAGTTGTGTAAAAAATCCTAACATTATGGAATCTTTGTTAAATATAACAGTTGCTTGCTCACTAATATCATGAAAACTAATTGCAGATGACCCCCATCTTTTGACGTAGGCACTAAATTCTTTTTTATTGGTTTTTCCGTCATGAACAATTTTTCCAAGACTATGGGGTTTAGCTAATTTCAATTCCTTTAGAATCTGAGAACCAATTCTATTACTATCAACTGAATCATTAAAATAAACCACACAAAAATTTACTCCGTATTCAATAGCCTCAAGTAACTGTTTATAAAACAATTCTCGAAATTGTTCCTGATTAGAAAATGCTGAGTAATCAACTATACAAAGTGTGTAGTTTCGTAATCTATCAATTTCATTAAACTGTTTGCTCGTATAAAAAGATATTTCGGCATCTTCTCTTAATATTCCATTTTCAATATGAGAATATGCCAGACCTTCACCGATTAGAAGAACTTTATGTCCTGCCTTATCAATTTCCATAATTATTTAAGTCATTTTATACTTCTTTAATAATCCAACCACCGCCGACAACTTCTTCGCTGTCGTAGAAAACCGTTGCTTGTCCGGGTGTGATGGCGCGTTGCGGTTCGTCGAAAACGATGCGAGCGCGGTTGTCGGGTAAAGCATAGATTGTCGCGGGCGCGGGTTCGTGGCGATAGCGAACTCTAACTCCAACGTGAACAGGTTCGGACGGTTCGTCGAAAGTAACCCAATTTACGCCTTTGGCGGTAAATTCCAGACAATCCAATTCTTCCGCTTCGCCGACGACGATTTGATTTCTTGCACGTTCGATTTGCGTAACATACAAAGGCTTTTCGTGCGAGATTCCCAAACCGCGCCGTTGCCCGATTGTGTAACGGTGAATGCCGGAATGTTCGCCGATTTTTTCGCCCTTCGCGTTGACGATTTCCCCTGTTTCGGGTAATTCATCGGAACGGTTTTCGTGGTCTAAATATCGGTCAATAAATTCCGAGTATTTGCCGTCGGGAACAAAGCAGATTTCCTGCGATTCCTGCTTTTCGGCGACATATAAATTTGCCACGCGGGCAATGTCGCGGACTTCGGATTTCAACATTTCACCCAGAGGAAAATAGGCGCGGGAAAGTTGGTCTTGCGTTAGTTCCCACAAGAAATAACTTTGGTCTTTCCAATGATTGCGCCCGCGAAATAAGCGGTAACGATTTGCCGCGTCGTCAAATTCGACACGCGCAAAATGTCCCGTCGCAACTTTATCGCAGCCCAGACTTTGAGCCAATTTATCTAAAGACGCGAACTTCAAACGCGAATTACAAGCAACACACGGAATCGGCGTTTCGCCATCCAAATAACTTTGCACAAATGGCTCAACAACTGATTTTTCAAACTCTTGTTCAAGATTCAAAACATAAAACGGAAAGCCGAGCGATTCCGCCACGCGCCGCGCATCATAAACATCGTCGAGCGAGCAGCACCGCGACGGCAACGGATCGCCGTTTTCATCGGTCGAAATACCGCGCCTTTGATTCCACAATTGCATTGTGAAACCGATGAGTTCGTGTCCTTGTTCTTTTAAGAGAGCCGCCGCCGAAGAAGAGTCTACACCGCCGCTCATTGCTACTGCTATTTTCATAACCTTTTATTTTGACAGTGTGAAGGGATTAGTTGCAAGCGTGAAAATTTATGTTGCTTGAAGGATAAGATATGTAACCTGTCGATTTTCCCCACCTTGAAGCTTTCGCGCCCAAGAAGTTTCGAGTTTCGACCAATCGGAAAAACTTAAGATTCCTTTTTCCAGAATCTCAAAACCTGCCGTTTCGTATTTCGGAATCAAAACGTTTTCGAGATAATTTGGAGAAAGTCGAGGTAGCTTAAGTCGTTCTATTTCTGATTTATCGCGTTCTTCGTCAATGCCGATGACGATTTCAACGAAACAATCGGGCGCACAAATGCGGCGCAGGCTTTGAAGAACATTCTCATCACCTAAAATAAGGGCGCGTAGCAAACTGCCCCAAGGAAAATGAATGTGAATCTCGTCGGCTGTTTCGTTTAATTCTTCAGGAAGATTTTCGACGGCGGCTCGGACAAATAGGACATTAGGCAGACCGCCTTTGGCAATTTTGCGCGTCGCCTTCATCGAGATTTTCTCTAGCGGTTTCGTGTTCGCATCTATCCCGATATAAAAATTGTTCGGATTCTCTTGCGCAGACCGATACACAAAGCGACCATCGCCCGTCCCAATGTCCACAACCACGCCTTCGGCGGTATGGAGCGATAAGTTCTTTGAATTCTTCCGCGTCGAGTTATCAGATTGTGCTGCCACGAATTGCTTTTATCATATTACCCGTCCTTTTGTTTTGGCATTATAATGATAAACGGATTACACTTCAAAACAAAATTTATTTATGAAAAAATGCCCGCAGTGCAACACGGTTTATAGTGATGAAGTCGTTTATTGTTTAAAAGACGGCGCGGTTTTGATTGAGGAAACATTTTCGCTGTCGTCAACGAGTGGTTCGATTGAAGAGGAAACGGTAATCAGACACGAGCCGATAATTGTTGATTTTGGAGCAAGCGAGGAAACTCCTGGTCAAACAACTTATCAAGTTCCGCCAACTCCTGAAAATATCATAGTCATTCCTGCGCGAACGACTTCGAACACTGGAAGATATGCGCTTTTTTTCACTCTCGGTTTGCTGATTGGCGGTGGTTTAGTGTTGGCGACGATTCTTCTGTCGAGAACGCTTTATCAAAACGAAAACACCAACTCGGTTAAAACAAATCAAACGGAAAAATCTGTCAAGATCATTCCGACGGCGGAAAATAAAAACGAAAATAAAGTCGGTGAAACCGTTTCCGGCAAGCATGATAAGGCAACTTCGGCAAGCGATGAAGATTTTAACGGGCGCGTGATTGTAACGAATGCCCGCGTGCGTTCATCGCCGAGCGCAGATTCTTCCGCCGTTGAGACGCTTCCGATGAACGACCGACTTAATATCATTAGACGCGAAAATCCGAACAGTCCTTGGTATGAAATCGAATGCGAACATGGCACGAGCGGCTGGATGCATGGCAACACGATTGAATTTACAAAATAGTGAAAAACTAAAAGTGAAAAGTGAAAAATTAAGAGACTTTAACTTCTTTCACTTTTCACTTTTAGTTTTTCACTTTTCACTTAACGTGGGACTTCAACGGTCTTGAGAATGTCTGAAATAACTGCGTCGGTCGTCGCGCCGTCGAGTTCAGCTTCGGCTCTCAAAGCAAGGCGATGTCGAAGCACGGGAAGTGCAACGTCGCGCACGTCGTCGGGCGTTGGGAAATCGCGCCCGCGAATTGCTGCGAGTGCTTTTGAACAAAGCAATAAAGCAACCGAAGCGCGCGGGCTTGCGCCGTAGAGAATCGTCGGATGGGTGCGCGATTTACGAACAATTTCGACAATATATTTTTGAACGCCCGCTTCCATTTGCATCGCTTTGACCTCCAGGCGGCAATTTTGGATAGACATTTCCTGCGTCAACGACACGATTTCAACCTGTTCGAGTTGCCGTGCATTGAAGCCTGCGTCCCAGCGTGAAACGATTTCTAGTTCCTCGTCGGCTTGCGGATAATCAATCAAAATTTTCAGCAAAAATCGGTCGAGTTGCGCTTCGGGAAGCGGGTAAGTTCCTTCGTATTCAATCGGGTTTTCCGTCGCTAAAACGGTGAACATCGGCGAGAGCTTATATCGTTCGCCGTCAATCGTCGTCTGGCGTTCTTCCATCGCTTCGAGCAGCGCGGCTTGCGTTTTCGGCGGCGTGCGATTTATTTCGTCGGCGAGCAGAATGTCTGTGAAAATCGGACCTTGGCGCAAAGAAAACTCGGAACTCTGCATATTGAAAACATTCGTTCCGGTAATGTCGGACGGCATCAAATCGGGCGTAAATTGAATGCGCGAGAAATCTGCGCCGATGATTCGCGCCAGCGTTTTGACGGTTAAAGTTTTCGCCGTGCCGGGAACGCCTTCGAGCAGGGCGTGTCCTTCAGCGAGAACGGCGACCAAAATTTGTTCGATAACTTCGTCTTGCCCGACGATAACTTTATGAAGTTCGTTCGTGATATGGGCGATGGTGGTTGGCGTATAAATTAGCATCTTTAGATTTTGGATTACTTTATATGCAGCGTTTTGATTTTCGGTCTTTGAATTCTTTTTCGTTCATAAAAAATCTAAAATCCAAAATCTAAAATCTAAAATCCATTATTGTTTTTATCGCTAAAATTAAAACTGTTAATAAAAAAATTCGCTTGAGCCAAACGTCATTTAATTTTGTGACGATGTTCGCTCCCGCATAAGCGGCGACGAACATCGTCACGGCTAAAATCACGCCTAATTTGTAATCAACTAAACCTTGCCACATAAAAATAATTGTGGCAATTAAAGAAGAAAAAACGTTGATAATTTTGGTCGAAGCGACGGATTCAGTAAAGGTCATCCCGAAAAACGCGACGAATGAAGCCGTTAGCATCGTTACGTAACCGCCGCTGTAAAGACCGCCGTAAATTCCAAGCAGAAATGTTAAAATATAGGTGATTATCAATGAATTGCGCGAAACCGTTTCGGTTTTGGCAACGCCCGCATCGCGTTTTATCAAAGTGAAAACGCAGACGACAATCATCGAAACCGAAACGATTATCGGCATTGTTTTATCCGAAATGAAACCGACGAGCAATGCGCCGATTGCCGAACCTGCAACGGTCAATAAAATCAGCGGCGAAACACGTTTCGTATCAATCGCGCCCTGTCGCAAAAAAGGAATCGTTGCGCCGATCGCCATAAACGTCAAGCCGAACATGTTCGTCGCCACTGCAACTTTTGGGTCAATGCCGAATTGAAACATTACGGGAACGGTAATCAGCGAATTGCTTCCCGTAACAACGCCGATTGCGCTCGTAATAAAAAAGAGCAGAATTAATAAAATTAAAGCGGAAATTGATAAATTCACAATACTTTTTTACAGAGCGTGTGAAGAATAAACAAAAAGTTCAGTTATTTTGTAAAAGCCTGCTTTCGATTTCGTTTTAAGCCAATCTGATTTTCAATCTCGCGCAGACGGCTGGTTAATTCCAAAACTTCTCGTTTGTTCGTCGGCTCGCCGCGAATGATGTCTTCACATTTAAACATCAGATTTTCTATTTCATTGGCGGTTAATTTCGAGCGGTCCGCAACGAGTCGTGCCAAATCTTTGTGCGAAGCCGTAAAATTATCCGCTCCGACCAACCTTGCCACGCGCCGCCGAAAATCGGTGTAAATGTTTTCAATCGCTAAATCGTAAGCGCGTGTTCGCTGTTGAAGTTCTGCCATTGCCGAAACGTATTCGAGTTTTGAAAGACGATTCGGCTCGCGTTCAGGCAGAGGACGGGCGAACCTTCGGCTCTGCGTAAACAAAATAAAACCGACGAGCGCGGCGAATTGTAGAAATATCGCGACCAGCGGTGTTCCGGCAAAATAACCGAGCAAGCGATTTTCGCCCGCGCCGTAGCCTTGATGAAATTCGTCGAAAGCGATAATGCCATCGCCGGAAGCAACAATATTAATTGCTAATTGGGCGTTGTCAACTAAGTTGATGCCGCCGTTTGAAACGATATACGGGTCGGTCAAAAAAACGATTTGTCCCGCGCCGAAAGGGAAGTCAACCAGCAGAGTTTTTTTATCGTTGGCGAGATGTGCGACAGGTGCGTATAACGTTGGCGTTTCAACTATTTCCTCTGCTTTTTCCACGCTGATTGGCGGCGGATTTTTGCTTGACCCGAATCCGCTGCCCGGTCCTTTTTCGCGTCTCGAAGACATCGGTTTCGGCGGCGGCGCGTCTTCATCATAATAATCTTCATCTTCTTGAATGATAGTTTTTGGCGAAGGGGAAACTGTACCTTTGTATGTCGAACTGTTTCCATCGGCAAAATGCTCAAAATTAATTGACGAAGCAAAACGCGACGGCTGAACGGCGTTGACTTTTGAAGTGAAAATCGTCGGCTGCACAGGTTTCGCGGCGACAGTTTTTGCCGTCATTTGTTTTTGGTCGGACGGGTCGATGTCAAAGAACGACGGTTCTTTTTCGGCATCGGTGAAAACGCTCCAATTCGCCGTCGTTTGTATTAACTCAAACGGCGGCTCGCGGTCAATGACGACGAGTTTTCCGCCACCTGAAACCCAGCGCAAAACCTGTTCGATTTCGACATCTTCAAATTCACGGCGCGTTTTTCCGATGATGACAAATGTTTGCGGCTTATTTCTATCGTTTGCGAGCAGCGCGGACGGCGGCTCTTGCCAGCGCGCCGGTCGTCTGCCCGTTTCCGCCAACAATTCGTAAAACGCGCGTGTGCCGGTTGCGCCCGTGTTATACGTTGAGCGATTTGGAGAAAATTCGCTGTCCGGCGTTTTATCTTTCTGAACATAGGACGCGGCATTTAAGCCGATTAAAATAATAATCAGAAAAATTAAAGCTAAGAAGATAAGTAGTTTCTGACGCATTTTTTTTAACTTGGCAGTAGCAGTAAGCAGGTTGTACGTCATCGAGGCGTGAACTTCTCAGGATGAAGTATCATTCCGCCGAGCATCCTGCCAACTTCTTCATATTCGCTCAATAACCTTTGACAAACTTCGAGCGGCAAATAGCCGCAATCTCTGGAAAATTCCAACCAAACTTGTGTTTCCGTCGCTTCGCCGTCCGAATCGGAAAGTTTGTTGACGAAAGCCTTTGGATATTGTCTTTTGCGATAACCTTCGGCAATGTTGACCGCCACACTTCGAGAAGAACGGCGAATTTGGTCGGTCAGCGAATAGCGTTCTTCTGGCGGAAAAGTTTTCGTTAAATGAAAAATCTCCAATGCCAAACGATACGCCATTTGAAAAACTTTCAAATCTTTGTGTCCAGACATAACGACGTTCTCCTTTGAATTGAATCAACTGCCGACTGCTACTGCCGACTGCTACTGCCGACTGCCTTTCGATATTCGTTTCTAAATTCCTCCCAATCAGTTTCTTCCGCTGAATCGAAACCATACCAATGGCGTTCGTAATTATTGGTCAAGCCGCTCATATTTTTATATAGCTCGTTCTGTTTGCGAACATCTTTCAGGTAATCACGATTTGTTTTGTGCTGTGATAGTCCGATAATTTTGCGCTCGCTTAATTCGCACAAAAGCGCGATGTAACCTTTGCGGATTGCGCCGCGAAGATTGCCCGTCCGGGCGAGCCGTTCAGCTTCGTCGAATAAATTTTGCGCAGTTTCATTATCAGCTAATCGCTCGCCTAAAATTACGCGCTCCTTTTTCTCGCGTTTTTCTCTGTCTTTAAATCTGTTGGCAAAAAACGGCGCGAAACGATAAATCAAAAAGCCGATTGCGCCGAAAAGCAGAGCGTAGAGAATTATCTGCAAGATGAAAGAGAACGCCCCGAAACCGACGGTTGGCGAAGCGGTTGACGGATTTGGACGCGGAAGCAATTCGGCAAGCCATTCAATCACTTTTCGATATAATTTTTGAAAAAAACTCTCCTGTTTTTCTTCCGCTTGTTTGTATTCTTCGCGCCGCAAAATCTCCGCTAATTTTTGTTTGTCTTCGTCTTTGGTGCGATTTTGAGCAGACGGATTTTCGAGTTCGTCAAGCTTCTTCTCTAGTGCGTCGAGCCGTTCGATGATTTCGGTTAAAATATGGCTGCGCTTCGGCGACTCGCGCGGTTCTTTTTCGAATTTAACGAGACTATCAATTAACCATTGATTGTTTATTTCAACGCTTGCATTTTGCCATCCGATTTTTTCAGAAACAGGAATTTTCGCGCGAATCTTCATCAAAGTTTCGCGCTCCAATTTCAGATAATCTAGAAATAATTCATCTTCGGTGTCGGGAGAAAGAAGATTTTGTGTCAGAATTTTCGCTTCTTTGATGTTTGCACGATATTCGATTAATGTTTTGGCAAAAATTGAATCGGGTAAAATTAACAGATATGCAATTAGAAGAAATTTAATAAAACGGACAAAATTAACAGGATGGATTTTAAAATTAAATTTGCGGTTGTCGGCGTTCATCGGCGGCTTAATTCTTCTAATCAATTTGAAATTTAATATTAAAGTTTAATTTAATCCTAAGGGCGACATCGAAGACTTCTGTTTTAATGATTGCTCGGGCGGTTTTTGATTTGCCAAAGCCGGCTGCAAAGGATTAATAAAATCAATCGGCACGGCGGGAATTTCGCCCAAATGCCGCCTCGCCATCAGTTCGATATCGTAACCTTCGTGGCGGACGCGCTCGTCAACATAAAGCAGACACAAGCCAATCATCCAGATGGGCATCAGAAGAGTAAAGCTCGCCTGCCAGATGAATTGGCTGGCGATTTCATACCACGCGGGAATTAAATCCGTGTCGAAAGTGAAAACTGGAACGCCTTCCAAATAAGCATACCAACCGAGCGGAATATAAAAAAGCGAAAGAGCCGAATAAGTCGCTACGGTCGTGAATACAAAAAGTGCGGCAAGGCGTTTGACGTTTCCACTGGCGAGCACAGTGCTTCTACCGATTGCCGCGAAAACGTCTTGTCCTTCGACTAACATCACTTGCGGCACATACGCCAGGCGCGAAGCCACGAGGAAAAAAAGCCAGCCCGCGCCGAGCAAAATCACCGCGCTGAAAAAAAGTGATACGATAAATACCAAAAACGGCGAATAAATAAAAACGTATACGGCAAGCCCAATCGCAAAAAGTGCGACGAAAATTCCAAAACCGAAAATCATCGCGCCCGTAAAACTGAGCAGGACTGCAATAATAATTGAAGCGACGATTAAACCGCCGAGCCGCGTCCGCACGTTTCTGAAAGTTTCGCGGAAAGAAAGCGGCTCGCCGAAAAGCAGATGGCGGACGAAGTTGCGTGATGCGCCGCCCATCACCGTTAAAGTCGCTACCATTTCAAACAGCCAAATAGTAATCGTTCCGAACCAAGCGAAAATATAATAAATTATCATCTCATCCGGTTGACGCGATTTGCCAACCGAGAAAATTTCGCGCCCGAGAATCGTCCAACCGATGGAGATCATCGTCCCGATGATAATCGGCGGCGCGGCAATCCAAACGAACGTCCAGAAGTTTTGGCGATAAAAACGCACGGCACGGTCAATCAAATCGCCTGCGCCAAGCGGCGTGAGAGATAGGTGATAACTGGAAGCTGTTGAATCGTTCATTATTCCGGCAATTTTTATTCAAGTATATCTTTTATTGTAAATTTCTTGTAATCACTAACAAAAAAGGTGCTGCTTCAATAAAAGCAGCACCTTGAAAAATTTCGAATTAATCGAAATTAAAAATTAATTCGCAACATAATGTCTATCAGCCGCCCGCCCGGATCATTAGTTGTCGAAATATCCTGATAAGCCGAGCCGTTGCCGAGTTGACCAAAAGTTGGTAAATCCGTTGCTGCAAATCCACGAGTTACCGTATCGGCTGCCCAACCGCCAACGCGGAAGTTAGGACGATTCAAAGCGTCAAGAAAAGTTGCTCTAAGTTCGACATTGCGTTTCTCGTCAATGATGAATTTTTTCGCTACGCTCACGTCAAATTTAAAGAAACCCGGTCCATAAACGACTAAATTGTTAAAACCGCACTCGCCGGAAAACCTTTGCAGACAGTTGCCGAATCCCGCCGGAGCAATAAATCTGCCTTGCGGACCGCCCGTTCCGAATGTCGTTCCATATCCGTTATTAGCGGTATTGGCAGGATCTATGTTAAATGCTTTTTGCGTATTCAAGATGATGTCGTCAGGCAAGTAGGTAACCACGTTCGGACCTTTGCGAACTTTGATTTCCTTCTGAAGTTCCTTGACCGTCATACCGACCAGAGTAACATTGCCAAGGCTAAACGGGGAACCACTTTGCCAGCGGATTGTCGGAAATATTGTAAATCCGCCGATAAGACTATTTACAAACCCATTGGCATTGCTGAAAAACGCTCTTCCTCTGCCAAACGGTAAGTCATACGTCCCATCGAATTTGAATTGATGGCGAATGTCAAAGGCTTGGACATTTTTCGCCAAATCTAATCCGCCTTCTCTTTGCGTAAAGCCGGCAAACACAACGCTGCTTGACGCATATGCGTTGGATCGCGCCTTCGACCAAACATAGTTGGCTTGGACGCGCAAACCGCCGGATAATCGCCGACGAACTTCGATAACACCTGAATCATACCAAGTTTTCAGACTGTTATCTATGATAAACGAGCCTCCAAAGACAGTGGTTCCAATGAGTGTTGGGGCTGTCGTCGGGTTAACATAAAAGAAGTTGGAAGGACGACCGTTGGCAATACCATTTGCCCGCCGTGTTGCGTTATCCAAAAAATTAGTTCCGCTTCCGAAACCGATGATATTCGGAGCATTTCTCGAAAGTTGCGAAACCAAAGTTGTATTGGCAAAATTAGCCGGTAAATAACTAGCCGCTGAATTGGGCAAATTAGTTGCCGGAGGATTGAAGTACGACAATAAAATTGGGAGCGGCGACGTTCCCGTACCGGGTCCGGCATAAGCGAAAGTCGCGCCTCTGCCCGCTGCGAGATTGGCATAAAGATTGGCTTGCGCCAAAGCAAACTCGGCGGCAAAACCGTTTTCTATCGTATTGAATTCATTGATGTTGTATTGACGCTGCAAACCAACGCCGCGATTGCCGACGTAACGAAATTCGACAACAGTATCCTTATCAAGTTCGCGCTGATAGCCAAAACTAAAAGAATGAACCGAGCCGGTTTTCAAATCCGGGCTGAATGCGTTGGTCGAATCAGACAACCTTAAAGTAATCGGAAAACTCGGAGTTGACGGGAACGGCGCAGCCCTCAGATTAGGATTATTCGGATCTCGAAGATTCGTCCCCAGTATAAAAGGGTTTTCCGGGGTACTAGTCGTCGGGCTACGAGTAGCCGATAAACTACCACCCGGATTTGAACCTAAAATGCTTTCTAACAAGTTAAATCCTTCGCGGACAAATGAAATCGAATATCCGCCGCGAAAAACACTCTTTCCACTCGCTCCAAACAAAGTTTTGAGAAAACCCTTTTCGCCAAAATCTGGACTCCAAACCGCTCCGACTGTCGGAGCAAAATTATTCCAGTCATCCGGGTACGCTTTTTCACCGTTTTCGAGGGCGACGACTCGCGGCACGGTTCCCGTCAGAGTGCCGGGTTTGAAGATATTGCCCGCGCCGGAAAGTCCATACACCTGATCGAAATTTTCGAGTCTGGTATAGATACCTTCGCTCAGAGAAACAAAACCGGTTTGCGGCTGCCAACGAAGACCGTAGTTGACGGTAAAATTCGGACGAACGCGCCAACTGTCCTGCACAAACAAACCGTAGGTATTTTGTTTGGCAAGTCTGCTTTGTTCCGCATTTTCTTTGTACGTTCCGTCAGGCGTTAAATAAGCGGTTGTCGTAAAAGCTGAAACACGCCCGATTAACGTCGCGTAAAGCGCGCGAGCGGCGCTTAGTTGAGCCGCTGTCGCGCCCGGAAGAGTAGTAGCGCTAAATATTCCAAAAGCAGGATCGGCTTGATCGGTAATTCCAAAACTAACCGTCGGAACAATTCGACCGATTGATGAACCTTCAGCTTTGATAAGTTTGTATTGACCGCCGAAACTAATGTTATGCGAACCGGCAATCCAGTTGACCGTATCGGTAAAATCATACGTCGGTGTATTGCGGTTACTATACGAGTTTCTCGATGTTGCCGTCGTGATACCGGCGGCATCAATTCCTAATGCGTAACCACCTTGAAAAGCAAAATCGGCGGGTGAGATTCCCCCGCTAAATTCCGATAACCCGGTGGAAACAGCGTAACGCGCTTCGTTGACAATGTTGTTGCCGAACGTCGAACGAAGCGCCGTCGCATACGAATTGCGATTTGAGCCTTGCGTGTAAGACGGAAAGCCGGGAAATCTCTCGTCTTGACCGTTGAGAAAATCTTTGGACGGCACGAATTTTTGTCTGTTCGTAACAAATTCCAGGCTGTGGTTTTTAGTCAGATTAAAGTCAAAACGCAAAGCCAGAAACTTGCGGATTTGTAAGCCAGCCGGAGAAAAGTTGAAATTCTGAAGATTTGGCGAGTTTGTAATTGGAGTAATCGAGCCTGCGCCGTTTGTCGCCGTACGGATTTGTGCCAAAAGTCTGCTGACTGTTGGGTCAGGCGTTGACAGTTGATTGTTTGCCGCCGCTATCGTGAATAAATTACGTGTTACTGTTTGTCCGCCGACAATGTATGAGTAGTTGCCCGCTTGCGCTTCCGGCGTAAGAATAACGCGCGTTCGGCTTTGGGATTCAGGTTGGCGAAATTCTTCGTAATTAACGAAAAAGAACGCTTTATCTTTGCCGGAATTAAATAACGGTCCACCTTTATCGCCAAAGTTCAAAAACGGTAACGGACCGCCGAGTCGTCCGCCATATTGATTTAAGATAATCTTTTGACGCAGAGCTTTGCCATTTGCATCACGAACTCCGTCGCGGTTTGAATACCAATAATTAGCATTTAAGTCCGTATTACGATGCTGCCAAAATAGCCCGCCTCGGTAATCGTTAGTTCCGCGGCGAGTTACGAATTTGATTTGTACCGCGCCGTCGCCGGAGCTTTCCGCGCCGGGATTGGTGGTTGAAACCGTTACTTCTTCAATTGCGTCAACGCGCGGACGAACATATGTAAAATAACCGTCGCTCGAACGCAACAAGTTATCTTGCACGTCAACGCCGTCAATTGTGATGCTTAAGCTACCTTTCGGTAATCCGTTAATTGACGCCGAGCGCGGACGACCAACAGTTGCGGTGCCGGGTAAAAGCCCCACTAAATCAAGCGCGTCACGCGACGCAATCGGGGTTTCGGTGATTTGTCTGCCGGTAATCGTCGTGCCGATGGTCGCGGTCTGAGTTTGCAGCACTTCGCCGCCGCTGGTTATCTCGACAGTTTGGGCAACATCTCCGACTTCCAAAGTTGAATCTACGGTTGTCGGCGACCCAACATCAACCTTTACATTTGATACGATGGATTTTTTAAAACCCGTCGATGTTACGCTCACAGTATAGATACCGTTTGCGACAGCGGGAATTCGATATGTTCCGTTCTCGCTGGTAGTAACGGTAAATTCCTGACCGCCTTCGCCTGTAACGGTAACTGTCGCATTCGGAACTACCGCTCCGTTCTGGTCAATAACCGTTCCGGCGATTGAGCCGGTGGTTTGCGCTTCAACAGCAAATTGACCGATAAAAAGCATCGCCAAAATTACAGTTAGCTTACCCAAAAATTGTTTCATTTCCTCTTTCCTCCAAATCTAATAATTAAACTAAAGCCGGATTGTATTTATAAAATTTTAATGGCTGTTCAGGAAAGTAGAATTGGCTTTAGAAACTTGAAGGATGACTTTAAATAAAAACTATTTCTCGGATCACCTGATTTTAAATTGAAAGATTGGAAAGCAACCTCGCAGAAAGCCTGCAAATTTTACAACTCAATGCAAAAAGGAATCAGCATCTGTCAATTTATTGTTTTTTGCTAAAGAAAATATTGTATGAATAAAGAGCGTTTATCATATGATAGTTTTTCAACAAAGTAAAATCGAAAAAATGGAGTTGGGTTGGAATGATAACGTAGAGTTTTTCTATTTACTCTCACTGCCGTTCCGGTAACCGTATAAGAGCTGATTTCACGGTTGGAAACCTTGAAGGCAGCACCTTCATCAGTCGTAACGGTAAATTCTTTGCCCGTCTCACGGTCTCTAACGATTACTGTCGCTCCCGGCAAACCACCAAGCTCTGTACCGTCTTCGGATATAATGGCTAACTTTTGTATCTGCTGTGTTTGTCATCCGGTCAAAGCAGAATTTACGCTCTGTTTAATTTACCGGATTAAATACATATTTTCGTGAATTCGACAAATAAAAAAAGAGAAGGCGGTTAAACCTTCTCTTAAATAGTGGAAAATCCAAAACTTCCTTAGAACAGGAATCTTACGCCAAATCGTAATTGACGGAAATCACCGAAATTGAATCCGGGATTTTGGAAACTGCCGACAAAATTACCAAAAGAAGCAAATTCGGTAATCGCATCAGGCACGCCGAAGTTTCTTCTGTTGAAAAGATTTGTCGCCTCAGCTCTAAATTCCACCTGCATCCTTTCATTAATACGGGTTGATTTAATAAGTGACAAATTGACCCGGTAATTGTTATCTCCGATGAAGGTGTTTCTTCCTACATCGCCGTAATAATTCTTAAAGTATTTGAATGCTTCCGCGTCATCGAAACTACCAAGAAATCCAATAGCTACCAAGCCGGCATCGTTGTAAACCAAACGAGCTTGTTGCTGCGCCGCTTGAGCGTTCGCCACGACCGTTCCGACCGAACCCGGATTCAGCGTATTATAAACGATGAAATTTCCCGGTACAGCCGTATCACATTCAGGTCCGGCGAACAAAGCTAAACAAGCTGCACCATAGCCGAAAGCAATGGTTCCATTAGCCGCAGTTGAATTTCCGTTGAACGGACGCAAAACACCATTGGTAAAGGAGCCTTCAAATCTGGGGTCAACATTAGAAAACGCTTGAACCGGAGTATAAGGACGACCTGAACCGAGGAAGATAATACCGTTGAATTGAAATCCGCCGAGTGCTTTTCCGACAAAGCCCTTTTGGTCTTTGAAGAACGGCAGCTCATAAACGAAATTAGCCGTGAAATTATGCTTCTGGTGAAACGCCGAAAGCCCGCGTTCGCCGTTTAACGTATCAAACGGATTTTGCGAAACGGCAATTGATTGACCGCCGCCGAGCGTTCCGAAAATTTCCGACGCATTATCAATGGTTTTGCTGAACGAATAGTTAGCGTTGAAAACAACGTCACTGATACGCGTATCAAAACGCATTTGTAATCCGTCATACGTTGACCTCGCGCCGTTGTTGCGAGTACGAACATTACCGAAATTCGGGTCAACGCGACCGGTACCATTATTGACAGCAGTTCCCGCAGGAAGTGTGGCAGCAACGTTCCCGTTTGAAAACGCGCCTGCATTGAGTCCAAGAAACCTTGCCGCGTCATTCAAAAATCGAACATCAGGATTGCCGTTCACCGTTTGGTATTGTCCGATAATTCTCGAACCGACATATCTGATTTCAAAAACGGTATCTTTAAATAACTCCTGTTGAATGCCGACATTAAACTGCATCGTGTATGGATTGTAAAAATTCGGGTCAACACGAGTTTGGTTAAAGAGCCGGGGGTCGCCGCCGTTCGTTCCCGGAGTTGAGTTAAGTTGAGCGTTCGTGGTTGGCAAAGACGGAAATACCAATGCTCCTGCCGTTCCCGGAACTTGTGTGATAATTCCCGCTGCGGCAAATGGTGCCGCCGTAACCGTATTCAAAACAATGTTAAAGAAACTCGGGTCGTAAGCGATACCGAAACCGGCGCGAATAACCGTTCTGCCGTTGCTGAATCTGTCACCTAAGAACTTTATGTTCGGCGAATAGGCAAAACCGACGCGCGGCGCAAAGTTATTTTTGTCCGTTTTTAATTTTTTGGCGGTGCGAAATTCAAGCGGGAATGCCGTGTTGAAAATCGCCGTACTCGGGTCAGCTTCACGCGCGTTTATATCTTCTATAATCGGGTTAAACGGCGTTGACGAATATTCGTAACGGAGACCGAGATTAAGGGTCAAATTAGACCGCACACGGTAGTCGTCTTGAACGAAGAAAAAGTAATCGTTCTGGCTGGTCGTAATGCGCGGATTACCACGAGCAAAGGTAATGCGGTCAGGGCGACCAAGCAATAAATTCTCGAAAGCCAGAGCGTTGCCGCCGCGCACATTTCCGGTTGCTTGGAAAAACCGGCAATTCGGGCATAACGAAGCACCGGACGCGACTGTTCCGCCGCCGGCACCGCCTCTAAATCTAAAAACGCCCAAGAAATTCGGCAGGAAGAAGTTTTCAACCTTTTGTTGCCGAAGGTCAAAACCGACCTTGACAAAGTGATTGCCAAGCGCTGACGAGAAAGTGTCTTGTTCTTGATAAACATCTACCTTTCTCGATTGAGGTAAATTAGCTGCCGTTCCAAAGCCGAGACTGCTGAAATTTCCGGGAACGTCGCGCTGTCCGCTAAAACTAATACCCGGAGCAGGAAGCGTTCCATTAGGGTCTCCAAATTTAACATCCAATCGTGAAAAGTTAAATCTTGCTTCGTTTGTAAAAGTTGAACTGATTAAACGAGTATAGGTAACTCCAAGATTGTTGTTTTTCGAGGGAACATCAAAAAATGAACCAGCTAAGAAACCACCAACCGCCGGGGTGTTAGGAAACTTGGTGTTGTCATAGATGTAACGCACGTTAAGCGTATCTTTATCAGTGATGTTGAAGTCTTCTTTGGTAATAAACTGATAACTGCGGCTATTATTCCCGGAAATTCGAATAGCCTCGCCGGTTTGAAGCGGAACTAAATTTGCCGCCGGGCAAGCCGCACCTGCCGCGGGTGCAACATTACATACGAAAAGACTATTCGTAAATGCTCCGCCCGGATTAACAAAAGCATCTACCACTCCGTCGCCGTTTGTGTCCTGCGTTGCCGGAACAACATAAAAGGTTCCCGGCACATTGGCAAAAGCCGGTCCGCCGCCGACATTAGTGTTTCCGAGAATTGCAGTTGCTCCGGGAAATCCTAACGATCGGGCAATTTGAACGCTTTGCGGAGTAAATGTAAGTCCGCCGCTGCCCAAGTTGCTCGTGTCGGCTTCGCCGTTTTGAATATCGGCTTGGAATGTAGCAAAGAAAAACGCTCTGTTCTTTTTGATAGGACCGCCCAACGAACCGCCGAGACGGTTGTTGCTAAAAATATTTTGACCGCCCCGATTTGCCAAACCTTCGAGTTGAGAGAAACCGTTGTTCGCTAAAAAGCGGTAAGCAGTTCCGGCTTGTTTTTCGATGTTGTTTCGAGCATTCAAACGATTGTTTGAAAAATACTCGAAAAGCGACCCGTGAAAATTATTTGTTCCCGGGCAGGTAACAGCATTGACTTGCGCTCCGGCGTTTCGTCCGAATTCCGCCGATGGATTATTAGTCGTAACTTGATAATCACAGATAGCTTGCGTATTGGTAATCGTCAGCGACGGACCGGCAACCGAGTTGTCGTTGTTGTCTTGACCGTCGAGTTGAAAGTTGTTTGAACGTCCGCGATTACCGTTTGCTGAAATACCGACGCCATTCGTAAAATCGGCATCGCCGGGTGTCAGCACGCCCGGTGTTAACAAAGCCAGATTATCAATTGAACCGCCGTTATACGGCAATTGAGTAAGTTGTTTTTGCGAGTAAGAAGTAGACAATTGGTTTTGCGTCGAGTTGATAAGCGGGGCTTCACCGGTAACGGTGACCTCGCCGCTTGCACCCTGAACGCCTAATTCGACATCAACGCTGTTTTCGGTTGCTAATCGAACTGCGACATTCTCGACAATTCGATTGCTGAAACCGGTAGCTGTAACTTCGACTTGATAGGCTGAACCTGGAAGTAAATTAACTACGCGGTATAAGCCGTCTTCATTGGTTGTTGTTTCACGCAATATTCCGGTTTCGGTATTGGTAACTTTGACCGCTGCACCTGCGACAACTGCTCCGGTCTGGTCTTTGACCACGCCTTGTAAATTACCGGTGGTCTGTGCGAACACGGACGACACAGCCACCAAGACGCAAAACACGGCAAAAATGCTCGAAAGCGATTTGCCGCAACGCCTCATAAACGATTCATACATAAAAATTCTCCTTACTAATTGTTTTGGAAGATATTACAATAAACTCTTTCATTTTCCAAACAGGCAAAACTTGTTCCAACTAATTTCGTCAAAGCAAAATGTATGTTGATTAATGGCTTAGCAATTCTAAATGTTACTTTTCAATTCACATTTATGGAAAAAAATCCGATATATTGAAATTCCGGTTAACGACGGTTTTCCATTCCCTTTATTTAATTGATAAAATTTATCTGCGAGGAATTTTATATGGAAAACAAAAATAATTTGCGCTTTGCAGGTACGGTTGACCATTTAGCAATCAAGTGCGACGACTTGGAAAAAGACGTGGAGGAATATAAGCGTCTGGGTTTTACGGTTGAAACAATCTATGAAGATTGGGCAATGATGCGCGATGCGCATGGTTTCGGCATTGCACTCCTTCCGCCGAACTCGAAACATCCGGCGCATATTGGTTTGAAAGTTAAAACTTTGGAAGAACTTCAAACCGCCGCGAGGCGAGAAAATCGTCCGATAAAACCGCACCGCGACGGTACTTCATCCTTTTACACGAAAGGCGTTGGCGGCAACGCGATTGAATTGATTTATTATCCAGAAGATTACGTAAAATAATGGATAATGGATAACGGAAAATGGATAATTTTTATATTTTTTATTATCCATTTTCCGTTATCCATTATCCATTATGAAAAAACTTTCCCGCGAATTTTACACCCGCGCTGACACCTTGCAAATCGCGCAAGATTTACTCGGCAAAACTTTAGTTATTCCAAACGCCGACGGTGCGCGAGTTTCAGGAATGATTGTCGAAACCGAAGCTTATCTCGGCATCGAAGACAAAGCCGCGCATTCCTACGGAAATCGCCGCACGAAGCGCACCGAAACAATGTTTGCGACGGGCGGAACGGTTTATATCTTTTTCATTTACGGAATGTATTTCCAATTTAACGTCGTCGTCGGAGAGAAGGATGTTCCGCACGCGGTTTTGATTCGCGCCGTCGAACCAATCGAAAACATCGAATTAATGCGCGAGCGACGTGGAGCAATGAAAGACACGAATTTAACTTCCGGTCCTGGAAAACTTTGCATTGCGTTAGGAGTTGATAAAACTTTTAATAATGAAGATTTGCTTGGAAATCGCGCTTGGCTGGAAGAATGCGCAAAAATTTCAGACGAAAAAATCACCTGCGGAAAACGCGTCGGTATTGATTACGCGGAAGAATATGCTGAAAAACTTTGGCGTTTTTGGATAACAGACAATCCGTTCGTCAGCCGAAAATCTTTGCGTCAAGCACCTGCGAATCGAAGATAACGGCGCAGTTTGGCTCGATTCGAAAAATGATAATTACCGACCGATTACGATTTCCGAAGATTCAGAATTTGAAGTGTGGGGAAGAGTGCGGCACGCGATTCATAATTTTTAGATAATAAATATAAGTCGGTAATTAAATGTTTTTTCGACGCAGAGATGCAAAGAAGTGAAAGATGAAAATGGAAAAGGCAAACTCACCTTTTCTTTTCTCTATTGTTATTGGCGTTTAGTTTCGCCCGCCACGATTTGGTAGCAGTCGCAGGCAAAATTTTCCAAGCCATCACGGTCTATAATTTTGATATTCCCGCGCGAATACTTTATATATCCGGCGGCTTGAATGGTAATCGCCGCGATGGTTACGCTCGCTCGTTGTGCGCCGAGCATAAGTGCGAGAAACTCCTGCGTTAATTTCAAATGGTCACCTTTGGAGCGGTCGCGGCACATCAAAAGCCAACGCGCCAGCCTTTCTTCTATCGAATGCAGACGGTTGCACAATGCGATCTGGCTGATTTGCGCGATGTAACTGTGCAGCGAACGGAGCAGCAAACTGTGCAGTGCGCCTGCCCGCATAAATTCCTTTAAAAGAGCTTCGGTGCTGATGCGTAACGCGCCGTCGGGAAGCTGAACTATAGCATCGTTAAACGACGTATCAACGCCGAGCAGAACGCTCAAACCCGTCGCCCCGTCGCGCCCGATTACTCCGACTTCAACCGATTGACCTTGCGGCGTGTTGGCGACGACGGAAACCACCGAATCGTCGGGAAAATAAACGTGCTTAATTTTTTCTTCGGCGTGATAGACAAATCTGCCGTACGGAAGTTCGACGTATTCGAGGTCTGGAAGCAGACGCTGGTAATCTTCATCGGGCAAAGCGTTAAGAATGTGATTTTTGGTTGAACGGCGTGAATTTTTTTTTGGCGAACCTTCATTGGGCGAGTTTTCACTGGCGTTCAGGCTTCTTTCCTTTTGACGGTACATCTTGTCTCCTTATTTTCCGTTGCGTGTATGAAAACAGCAGACGGCATAATAAGATAGTTGATAAGCGAATTCAGATGTCGAGTGTTGAATTCTAAAAAACAGTAATCTTTAAGGGCAGTATATCATATAACTCGTCGAATAACGAGAACCGACGAATCACAGTATGTGAGTTTATTTATGTGATAAAAAAGGATGAGTCTATCCAAAACTCATCCCTGCTCCCTTCTGAATCCCGGTGTTCTACGTGTAAAAACGCCTGCATCAAGCCGAACCGATGTTGCGGGAGCAAACCTTCAAGCGTAAAAAAACGGTCGGTATGACGCTTGATATTTGGCTCAATGAATTATAAATAATTTAACCGAAGCGGAAGTCTTTGTATATCAGCTCTAAGTACAGGACAAAAAGTAATTGATATTTGAAAAATGTGAAGCATTGAGTTGAAATCTACTTGATTAAATCTTGCAAATTTGAAAAAGGAGAGTTTCAACTCAATGGATATTTACTTGTTAGAGCAAATACTAAGTGAGAATTTAACTTGGAATCGGGCGCGAATCAAGTTTCTGGCACGTTTTATGGTAGCGATATTTCAGGTTCAGACGGTTAATCTGACGAAGATTGCCTGTGTTTTTTCGGGGCACGCAAAGATTGCTTCCAACTACAAAAAACTGCAAAGATTTCTGCGTTTTTTTCGATTTCGCAAGTGGAAATTAAAGTACTGTTAGTTGCAAATTCCTCTTCAGAAAGAGCTAAAGAAGTATTTAATGGTTCAATTAAACGATAGATATCGGCACGAGCAATATTTAAGGTGCTTTTATCAGAGGCGTT
>MWYZ01000069.1 GCA_002050365.1 Acidobacteria bacterium 28-1 | reverse complement strand
GAACATCTTCTCGAATTATTTATTTCAAAGTTAGATTTAGACTCTACTTTAATAAAAAATCACGAGCAATATGAAAACTTGCGGAATTACGCGGTCATTTCAACGTAATTCTGTCCGAACCATTGTTAAATGAAAAGTGGAAAATAAAAAACATTTGGTTAAAACATTTTTACTTCCCTTTTCTCACAAAACAGAAGGTGGCTGTCTGACAACCACCTACCTTTTATTTAATGAAAATATTTGCTATCGCAGAATCTTCATTTTTACCCGCTCTGTCTACGGTGTCGGCATCGCTGTGCCGCACCGCACCCGAATAAACACGGCGTGGAACTGGCTTGCTGCCCGCAAGGTGAAATCAACCGGGAGTGCCGGATTGATTGCTGTGAACGTGACTACTACCGGATTCAACGTGCCGGGCATGAATGCCGGAATGTTGACTACCGCATTGACTGGTGCGCCGACAACTGTCAGTGATTGCAACCCGGTTCCGGCGTTCACATGGTCAACCGTCACTGAGCCCGGTCCACTGTTTACTCCAAAAGATGCGATACCACCTGGGAATAGGTCACCCTCGGTAACCGTCGTGGTTGGCGTGCAAGTTCCTCCTCCACCCGGCGTCGGAGTTGGTGGCGGTGGAGGAGTTGGAGTTGGCGTCGGTGTCGCCATTCCTTGAACTTCAACGGAGCCTTTATCACAACCGGCTCCGCTTGGACGGGTAAAACCGCGCTGATCAATCGTAACCGTCGTGCCGCAATCACTTATTCCGGGCGGAATTGTATCCACGACGGGACTTGTTGCCGCAGGTAAGTGTGTCTGCGTAGTGCCGCCGTTGTTTCCCAACGGTCCAAGCTGCGGGTCGCTTCCGGTAACGTCATTTGCCATAGCGATGAATGTTCCGCCAGCCGTATTTTCAATGTGATTGTAATTTTGCGAAGTAATTGTTCCGAAAATATCCGGTCCTGTTGGGGCTGCATTATCGGCTACGATGCTATTCTTTAAGTTGGTTACGCCGCCAAGCGTAAAGTCTTGATAAAGACCGCCGCCTTCCATAATTGCCCTATTTGAAGCGACGGTGGAATAATTCAAATTAACGGTCGCTGCCGAACCATTGCTATAAATTCCTCCGCCAAAACCGCCAATGTTTCCGCTAACCGTGGAGTTAGTCAGGTTTACTATGACGGCTCCGGCGGAATCGCTGAAGTTCAGAATCCCGCCGGCACTGTTATCTGCATCTGTTGCACTATTACCGCTAATTGTTGAACCTGTGATGGTCGTCACTGCATTAAAAGTTGAGGCAGTTGAGGCAATGTTAGTCACGCCTCCGCTTCCAAATGTTGACCTGTTATTGCTGATTGAGCTGTTGGTGATGGTCGTAGTCGCGGCATTGGTGGATGAAGACTGCGTTAAAACGCCCCCGTGAAATCCACTTGCTGTATTTCCGGTAACGCTCGAATTAATGATATTTACGGTTGCTCCAAAGTTATAAATTCCTCCCGCATACCCAAATCCGGTAGAGGAAGTGCTGGTTGAGCTGTTATTACTGATGGTACTTCCCGTAATTGTGACAGTGGCACCTAAGCCGGTAATACTGACACCTCCCCCCACAGGGTTGCCAATTGATGAATTAAGCGTGTTGCCGCTAATGGTGCTTCCCGTAATTGTGACAGCGGCACCTATGCCACTAACATTTATGCCCGCTCCAGCAGTGTTGCTATTCGATGAATTGCCCATGTTTCCGGTAACCATTGTATTTGTGATGTTGACAGTCGCAGTTGCAACAACGTTTATTCCAGCACCTAACCCGTTTACTCCTGCTAGAGAACTTCCAACACTATTGTTGCTTACTGTGCTGTCGTTAATATTGAGGACAATTCCGGCAGTTACTATGGAAATTCCACCGCCGTTTCCTGCCGTCCGGTTATTGGTAACAACTACACGGTTGAGTGTTAAATTGGTGGTTGCCGTTTCAAGACGGATTCCACCCCCGGAAACATTTGTTGCCACATTTCCATGCCGGATTGTTACGTCATTGATAACCACAGCAGTAGCGGCGGTCATACAATGTATAACTTTTTCGGTGGCAGTATTCGGGAGGGCATTTGCCTCAATAATTGTTGTGCCTGAACCTGCACCGTTGATTGTGATTTCCGACGTAATATCAAAATCACCACCGGCGTTGAGATTTTCATCAGCCGCAACAAGCGTTTGGGTATAAATTCCTGCCGGAAGCGTGATAATATCTGCACCAGCTAAAGCATTGGCTTCCGTGATTGCCGCCCGAAGCGAACAAGCGCCGCCGGAATCGGCACAAATGCCGTTTCCGGCGGTTGCGTCTTGGGTGTCTGCCGTTGTATTCACCACAAATGTAGCGGCGTTTGCATTCACGGAAAAAGCTATAAAAGCTAAAGTAACCAACAATGCCAACATCATAGTTTTTCTAATTGTTTTGTTCATTTTCTTCTCCTATGATGAATGTCTACTCCGTAGGCAAAGTTTTCACTCTGCCAATTCAAAATTGTTGAAATCTGCAAACACCCAACCGTTGATTAAGGTCTTGTAGATTATTCCTAAATACTTACGAGCCAACGCGATTTTCGCTTTCCCGTGTCCGCGTCTCGCTTTGACCCCGTCATAATACTTTTTCAAATACTCGCTCTTTTTGATTGCCGACAAACTGCATTGCACTAAAGTTGTCCGTCCGGTTTTGTTACCTCGTTTGGTAATTCGCCCGTGATTAACCGAATCGGCAGAATTTGAAACTCGCGGCACGATCCCAAAATAGCTGGCTAATTTCTCTTCACTGGCAAAATCTTTGATATTTCCGATGACTGACAACAAGATTCCGGCTGATAAACTTCCGATTCCCGACATCGTTTTCAGATTCTCAAACCCTTTCAACTTCATCGCTTCTTGGTCAATGGCTTTCTCCAACTTCTTGATGCTCATTTTCAACGACCGGATTTGGTCAATGATTATTTCCAACTCCAGTTTCTCGATCTCGCTCCACTGAATCGAAAATACTTTTTCCAATCCTTTTTCCGAACTCAAACTCGCGCGTCGCAATTTCAGCCCGTTGGAAACATACAGGGCGTGGATTTTATTCAGCAAACTCGTCTTTAGCCTGACCAATTTGGTTCTGGTATTAACCAAACTTTGAACTTTTTCCGCTTCTTCTCGTTTGGCTCGCACTTCGGGCAGCAAGTTCGCCTTCAAAAACCGGGCTAAATTGATCGCATCATTTTTGTCGGTTTTTTTGACCGAATTCTTAACCACCTCAAATTGTCGCGGATTTACTAATACCACCCGCCGCACTTTGTCCTTAACTTGTTCGGCAAACCAGCCCGTATTGCCAGTCGCTTCGACCGCGATTTCATCCGTGCCGCTCAAACCGGAAACAAACTTTTCAATCTCCCACAGTTGATATTTTCTGATGGAAATCTCATCTTTTTCTGTCAAATAACCCACCGTAATCTGCGTCGTATGCAAATCTACTCCGATATAGCTCATCTTTTTTCCCTCCGATAATTAGTTGAAAAATTACTTTTGGAGTAGATTGACGGTAGCAAATATGCCATTCTCCTATTCATGGTCAAAAGCCATATGGTGGCGGTGCGGACGAGAAGCGGGATTGGAGTTAAGCTCCTTCACGCGGTCAATAATGCCGCAAGAAATGATTCAGCTTCTTGCCTCTCTACTCCAACATTTATTCAACATCAGAGTATCATCGCCACCGTTCAATTCATCATGCCATCTCCTTCATTTTATTCTCCTGAGATTGTTTTTTAATTCGTTTGAACATTTTAGTTTTCTCCTTTCAAAATTTATTTGTTTCTATCGCCCGACAAAGTAATAATCGGTGCGTAATTTTTTTAATTTTGAGTAGCTTTTCAAACTCATTGCGGGCGATGTGAATCAACAATACTCGCAATGGCTTTTTTAAATCTTTCGTTTTGCTTGAAAATTTCCTGACTTTTTTCTGACTCCCTATGTCGAAAGAAAATAAAGAGTTATACGAATTCGATAAATTCCACCTTGACGTTTCCGAGCGGTTTTTGCTGCGCAACGGCAAACGAGTCGCGCTCGCCGACCGAGCTTTCGACACGCTGTGCGTTCTGGTCAGGCGCGGCAATCAGCTGGTCGGCAAAGACGAGTTGATGACGGAAGTGTGGGCGGACGCGATTGTCGAGGAAAATAATTTAGACAAAAACATCTCGGCACTGCGACGGATTTTGGGAGAGCGAAACGGCAAACAGAGGTTTATCGAAACGGTGCGCGGGCACGGCTACCGATTCGTCGCGGAAGTGCGGCGCGTTGACGGCGACGCGGCGACCCTGAAACGCGGAAACGGGGACGCGGCGAAGTCAGAACCGCCTGCGGTAGCGGGCGGGTTTTCTGAAGTCGAGAGTCGAGAGTCGAGCGTTGAGAACGATTTGGAATCTCAAATCTCAAATTTCAAATCTCAAAACACCGAAACAAACAGAACAAAGAGCGAAGGGCAAGGAACAAAACCGTCAAGTGGCAGTCGGCAATCGGGCAATGTCGTCGCGCTTGCCGCTTGGCGACACGAAGCCGCCGCAAACGACGCAGGCATAGCCGAACCTGCGATAAATCAAATTCACGAAGGCTTGCATATGAACGCCGTCGCCGTTTTGCCGTTTAAATTGATTGCCATTGCCGTTGGTGACGAATATCTCGGCATCGGGATGGCGGACGCTTTGATTGTCAGCCTGAGCAAAATTGGCGATTTGCAAGTGCGCCCGACGGCTTCGGTGGTGCCGTTTGCAATGTCCGGCGCGAACCCAATCGGAGCCGGACGCGAGCTAAAAGTCGAAGCAATTTTGGACGGCAAGATTCATCAATCGGGCGATAATTTGCGAGTCAGTTTACAGTTAATTCGCGTGGCGGACGGAAGTTTGTTATGGGCGGAAAAATTCGACGGCACGGTGAGCGGCATTTTCCGGCTCGAAGACGAAATCTCAGTTTTTATCGCGCAGAAACTCCGGCGCAATCTCAACGAAAATACGCTGCGGCTTTTAACGACGCGCGGCACAAAATTGCTCGCCGCTTATCAGGCTTTTCTCAAAGCTCGCTTTCATTTTCATCAAGGTTTACCGGAACATTATCAAAAGTCGAACGCTTTTTACGCGGAAGCCATCCGGCTTGACCCGAACTATGCGCAGGCGTATCCGGACTCGCTGATGTTTATATTTTGGAGGTGATTTTCAATCTTCGCCGTCCGCAGGACGCTTTCGCGCAAGTCAAAGAAGCCGTCATGAAAGCCGTCGAACTTGATTCGACTTCCGCCGAAGTTTACGCCGCGCACGCTAATTTTAGTATGTGTTTTAATCGGGATTTGGCGGAAGCCGAACGAAGCGCGAGAAAAGCCGTCGAACTCAATCCGTATTCCACCAACGCGCACAATTTGCTCGGACAATCGTTGATGTTTCGCGGTTTTTACGCCGAAGCGGAAACAGCCATCAAACAGGCTCTCGAAATTGACCCGTTGGGATTTTGGCATAGCTGTGTGTTGACTACTTGTTACTTTCTGTGGCGAAAATACGAGCAATCTATCGCACAGAGTTTGACAACAACTGCCATCAATCCGAAAATTTACGCCGAGGTAATAAAACGTTGCTGGTCGCTGACGGAACTCGGCAGACACGCGGAAGCCTTCGCCCTCTACGAGGATGTTTCAACGCAACCGGGCGGAGAAAGCGTGATTTGGTTCATCGGCAATGCTTATGCCGTCACAGGAGAATCGGAAAAAGCGCGGGCGGTTTTGGCGCAGCTCAAAGAAATTTCCGCCGAAATGTATACCTCGCCGTTTTTTTTCGCGCTTCTTCACGCCGGTTTGAACGAAACGAAAGAAGCGATTGATTACATCGAATAATTAGTTGAGAACCGCGACCCGTGGATGGTTTTTATATATGCCAACCCGCGTCTCGATAATTTACGTTCTGATTCTCGCTTTCAACGTTTGGTGAGTATGGTCGTGCCGGAAACGGTGCGAATGAAAGACGATGCTCCTTCGTCGGCAAATTTAACGACTTCGAGCGAGCCGAATCAGAACAACGCGGACTCGAAACGCGGCGAACGCGAACGCCGAACGGTTTCGGCGATCACCTTTAAATCTCGCAGAACCGCTCGACTCGCGGCAACTTGCATTGCGTTGATAATTCTCGCCTCTGTAATCGGTTACGCTTTGTATAATTTCGCCAACCGTCCGCCGATTGAGTTTCGCGCCGACAAAAATAACGTAGTTACGACGACCGGAAAAACGAAAATCGCCGCCGTCTCGCCGGACGGCAAATATTTGGCGAATGTTCAGGAGAACAACAATGAGCAAAGTTTGTGGTTGCGCCAAGTCGCGGCGGAAAATACTATTCAAATTTTGCCGCCCGCCGAAGCAAAATTTCGCGGATTAAGTTTTTCTCCTGACGGCAGCCGCATTTTTTATATTGTTGGCAATATGTTGTTTCAAATTCCCGCGCTTGGCGGTTCGCCGAAAAAAGTTTTAGAAAATATCAACAGCAACGGAATCAGTTTTTCGCCCGACGGGAAACAGTTCGCTTTTGTTCGATATTCAAAAGAAGATTCGTCAATTTTCATCGCTGACGCAGACGGCGCAAACGAGCGACAGCTTCATTCACTCGCACGCCCCGAAAGTTTGACGAAAAATCCAGCGTGGTCGCCCGACGGAAAAGTTATTGCTTGTTCGGTGAGACATGCGCCGGCTGACTATTACGTTTTAGTCGTGCAAACGGCTGATGGAGCAGCAGCGCCGATTAACTCGCAACACCCGACAGCTATTTCGCAACTCGCGTGGCTACCCGACTCGAAGGGTTTGATGATGCTCGGCATAGCGGAAAATAAAAAATCCGTTTTGGAACGGATTTACCAAATCTCATATCCAAGTGGCGAGACACGGCGTATAACCAATGACTTTATGGCTTACGATAATTTTAGTTTGACGGCTGACGGACATTCGCTATTGGCGGTCAGAGAAGAATCAATCAACCATATTTGGACAGCACCGGGCGACGGCAACGCAAGCCGCGCCAAACAATTAACTGTCGGTCTCGACAAATACGATGGCGTAGCCGGTTTAGCTTGGATGCCCGACGGCAGAATTCTCTATGAATCGAAACCTGGCGGCAGAATCGAAACTTTGACAATAAACGCCGACGGCAGCAACTCCAAACAAGTATTAGAAAACGGTGTCTATTCGACAGTTTCGCCCGACGGACGCTTTCTTGTCTATCAAAAACCGGGTGACAGCGGCGAATTCGGTTTGTTTCGTCTTGATTTGAGCGACAATACGGAGAAAAGATTGACCGTTGGACTCGAATTGTGGATGACTGTCTCGCCCGACGGCAAGCAAGTTATTTTCTCCCGCAGCGGCGAGCAGATGGGGTTGTATCGAGTTTCGATTGACGGCGGCGAGACAACGAAAATTTTCGATGGAGCGGCAATGGCTGCCGATGTCTCGCCCGACGGCAAACAAATCGCTTTTCACTTGAGCAAAGGGAAGCAAAGCGGGATTGTTATAATGCCGTTTGACGGCGGCGAGATGACGCGCATTTTTGAAGCTGACTTTCTCAGGGTCGCCGATTTTCCTCTGCCTGCGCTGCAATGGACACCGGACGGACGCGCCTTGAATTATGTAATAACGCGCGACAATGTCTCCAACATCTGGCGGCAACCCATTGACGGCGGCGCGCCCGTTCAAGTCACAAATTTTACGACCAACCTCATTTTCAACTTCGCCTTTTCGCCTGACGGCTCGCAGATTGCGCTTTCGCGCGGCACCTTCAATAGCGATGTCGTGTTGATTGAAAATCAAAAATAAATGTTAAAATGAGTCACCAAGGTGATTTTATGACCAGAACAATTAGCATCAGCGAAATACAAAATTCGGCGCAAGCCATTATTGATTTAACGCGCAACGGCGACGAAATTGTTATCGAAGAAAACGGCAATCCGGTGGCGAAAGTTACGCCGATTGAAAAACACGAACCGAAACAACGGGTTTTAGGTTTGGGAATGGGAAAAGAGTATTTTATGAGCGATGATTTTAACGACGAATTGCCCGATGAATTTTGGGGTTGGGACGAAGAATAAACTTGCTTTTAGACAGTCAAGCGTTTATTTGGACCCACAACGAACCGCATAAACTTTCAAACAGAGTGGCGATGGAAATTTTGAATCCGGCGAATACTTTATTTTTGAGTATGGCAAGCGTTTGGGAAATCCAAATAAAAATTCAAATCGGAAAGTTTAAGTTCAAAGACCCGTTGGCAGATGTCATCGCCGAACAACAGAAAGTTAACAGCTTGCAGATTTTGCCGATAAATCTCGCGCACGTTTTGGAATTGGGAAAATTACCGTTTCACCACAAAGACCCGTTTGACCGACTTCTGATTGCTCAAGCAACCGCCGAAAAGATGATTCTGGTTAGTTCAGATTCAAAGTTTGCGGCGTATCCAGTGAATGTGCTGTGGTAAGGATTTTGTTCAATCAATTAAACGCAGAATAGTTTACCGACTCGCATTCTCACGCGAGGTTTTTAACAGCGATACTATGTTGATTGAAAATCAAAGTAAAAAGGCAACAGTAAGAAATCAAATTCAAACTTTTGCCTTTTGCCTTTTTACTTTTTACTTTTTTAACCTTCTTGCGCCTGCGCCTTTTCTTCCTGTAAAACTGCTTTGCGCGAGAGTTTGATTTTATTGCCTTCCTTGCCGATGCACTTGACCATAATTTGCTGACCTTCTTTCAGTTCGTCGCGCACGTCGCGGACTCTTCGGTCGGAAATTTCCGAAATGTGCAGAAGACCGTCGAGACCGGGAATAATCTCGACAAATGCGCCGAAGTCAACGATGCGCGAAACGGTTCCGAGATATGTTTCGCCGATTTCCGCTTCGGCGGTTATCGCGCGGATGCGGGCGATTGCCGCTTGTGCCGCTTCGCCGTCGGCTGATGCGATATTGATTGTGCCGTCGTCGTTGATGTCAATTTTCGCTCCTGTCTCTTCCGTAATCGAGCGAATCATTTTGCCGCCCGGTCCGATGACATCACGAATTTTGTCAGGATTGATTGAAATAGTGATAATGCGCGGCGCATACGGCGAGATTTCTTCGCGCGGTTTTTCAATCGCCTGCATCATTGCGCCCAAAATATGAAGGCGACCTTTTTTGGCTTGCTCCAACGCTTCGGACAAAATCATCGCGTTAATGCCGCCGACTTTGATGTCCATCTGCAAAGCGGTGATGCCGTCTTCCGTTCCCGTAACTTTGAAATCCATATCGCCGTAATGGTCTTCTGCGCCCGCGATGTCCGACAAAATCGCATAACGATTGCCTTCCATTACCAAGCCCATTGCCACGCCCGCGACCGGCTTCTTTATCGGAACGCCCGCGTCCATTAAACTTAAACAACCGCCACAGACGCTCGCCATCGAGGATGACCCGTTCGATTCGGTGATTTCCGAAACGATGCGAAGCGTGTATGGAAATTCCGATTCGTCGGGCAGAATTGATTCGAGTGCGCGACGCGCCAGATTTCCGTGTCCGATTTCGCGGCGGCTGGTCGAGCCGATACGTCCGGTTTCGCCGACTGAATACGGCGGAAAATTATAATGAAGCAAAAACCGCTTGCGCGTTTCGCCTTTTTCCAAATCGTCAACAAATTGCTCGTCCATTTTCGTTCCCAAAGTCGTGGTAACAATCGCCTGCGTTTCGCCGCGCGTGAAAAGGGACGAACCGTGAACGCGCGGCAGCCAGCCGACTTCGCACGAAATCGGACGAATTTCCGAAAACCGACGACCGTCCGGACGGCGGCGATTGCCGAGCATATCTTCCCGAAAAATTTTTTCTTTCAGATGCGAAAAAACGCCGCCCGCCGCCAGACGTTTCTCTTCGTCTTCCGCGTAGCTTTCGACGACTTCTTTTTTCAGCGCATCAACCGCCGTATAGCTGGTTAATTTATCTTTGCCCGTCGTGTCGAGGGCTTCGCGCATACGGTCGCTGTATTTTTTCTCAATTTCTTTAATGATTTTTTCGTCGAGTTGAGCGACTTCAAATACGCGCTTTTTAATTTCCAATGCTTTGAACAATTCTTTTTGCCATAGACACAGCCGTTTGATTTCTTTGTGCGCCAACATCATCGCTTCGAGCATAATATTTTCCGCGACTTCTTGAGCTTCGGCTTCGACCATTACAATTGCTTCTTCCGTTCCCGCGACGATTAAATTTAGCTGCGATTCGCGCCGTTCATCATAAGTCGGATTTATCAGATATTTGCCATCTGTCAAACCGACGCGAATTGCCGCAATCGGATTTACAAACGGAATATCCGAAAGGTAGAGAGCCAACGAAGCTCCCGTCATCGCAATTACGTCCGGGTCATTTTCCAAATCGGCGGAAATCACCGAACCGACAATCTGCGTTTCAAAACGATAACCTTCGGGAAAAAGCGGACGTACCGGACGGTCAATCATTCGGCAGGTGAGAACTTCCTTTTCGTTCGGACGCCCTTCGCGCCTGAAATAATTTCCCGGAATACGTCCGGCGGAATAAGTGGATTCACGATATTCGACGGTGAGCGGAAAAAAATCCAATCCTTCTTTGGCGGTGCGCGCGCTCACGGCGGTAACTAAAATCATCGTGTCGCCGTAGCGCACGACGACAGCGCCGTCGGCTTGTTTGGCGACTTTACCGGTTTCTACCATTAGCTCTTTATCGCCTAATTTTATTTTTTCATTTAAATATTTTCTTTGTGCCATATTTTTCTTTTCCTTATACAATAAAAGACGACCAAGCTATTCCGTGAAAGCCTCGTCGCCTTTATATTTCTACTAGCGATTGATTCTCATTTGCCGACGGATTTTGATGCGCTGTCACGTTCAGCTACCGTCGACTAATTCTTCGAGAGAACCGTTATGTTTAATGACTCGAAGCAGTCAAACTTAGTGGATAATTGATATGGATAATGGATAATTGATAGTGGAAAGTAGATAGTGTAATTAAACCAAATTTAACAATCCTTTCTTCATTATCAATTATCCACTATCAATTATCCATTATTTTTACCTTCTCAATCCTAATTTTTGAATAATACCGTGGTATTCGCCAATATCCTGACGCTTGAGATAATCAAGCAATTTTCTCCGCCGCGAAACCATTTTCAGTAAGCCTCTGCGCGAGTGATTGTCTTTTTTGTGAACTTTGAAATGTTCGGTTAATTCATTGATTCGTTGAGTTAAAAGCGCGATTTGCACTTGTGACGAACCCGTATCGTTATTGTGTGTTTTATATTCGCCGACGATAGTTTCTTTTGTTTCTTTTGCTGTTGCCATAATTTAAAAATGGTTTCTCCTTTTGCTCGCAGAAAATTCGCTTCTTTCAAGGCGATAACCACGAAAATTGTTTTTATATTTACAAGGCTTTACCTTGATTTATTTATGCTGCTACCAATGAGCGCGACCTTGCAGGCTTTGAAGTAATAATCTTACCGACAAAATCTTTTAATATTCCGTCGCTGACCTTTACCGTCAAAGTCAACTGTTTTTGTCCGTCTATACTTGGCGGATCAATAAACACAACCGTTTCAATTTTAACTTTGCTCGTTCCCGAATCAGTTTCAATAAAAGCGTTTGAGTTGTTGTGAATATCACCACAGATTAACTTTCCCGTCAAACACCAAATTTTAGCGACGGGTAAGAAATCTACTTTTTCTATCTCAAACTTAAACATTACTTTTTAAGTTATCATTAAAAGACGATTTAAGCGACTTTGAATCGCTTCTGTATCTTCCTTATTTAATTCGTATCTTTTTGCAAAGCGCAACAATTTTTTCGCTGCTTCAATCTCCATTTTAATTATATTCGCGCCTGTCGCTCTACCTGTCCGATATTGTGCCGTGTGTATCAATTCTTCAAAAATTGCCGCTCTTGTCGGATTCGGTTTTAATACGATTGTTTTTGCATTCAATGTGGCGGCTTCCGCCTCGTGATATTTCAAAAGGCGTTGGGCTTCGTCGCTTTGGTCAATTACGCCGCCGCCATCGTTCAAACGCGGCTTTAATTCGGGCAAAGCGGGCAGCGTCCATTATTTTTTGGCAAGAAAATCTTCCATAAACTTTGTCGAGAAATCGCCCTTTTGAAATTTCTCGTCGTTCATAATTCTCAGATGAAGCGGTATCGTCGTCTTTATACCTTCGATGACCATCATCTCCAAAGCACGTTTCATTCTTGCAATTGCGAAATCGCGTGTTCTTGCATGAACAATCAGTTTCGCAATCATTGAATCATAAAAGGGCGGCACGACATAGCCCGGATAAACCGCCGTATCAACCCGCACGCCCGGTCCGCCCGGAATATTGAAAGCGGTAATTTTCCCCGGACTGGGCGTAAATTTTATCGGGTCTTCGGCGTTAATTCGGCACTCGATTGAATGTCCGACAATCTGCACGTCGTCTTGTGTATAACCTAAATCTTCTCCTTCGGCAATGCGGATTTGATTTCGCACGATGTCGGCGAGCGTCACCATCTCCGTCACCGGATGCTCGACCTGAATGCGCGTATTCATTTCCATAAAATAAAAACTGCCGTCTTCATCAAGCAAAAACTCGAATGTTCCCGCGTTCGAATAACCGATTTCTTTGCAGGCTTTAACGGCAACCGCGCCCATTTGCTCGCGTTGTTCTTTGGTAATAACCGGCGATGGCGATTCTTCCAATAATTTCTGATGTCGACGCTGAATCGTGCATTCGCGCTCGCCTAAATGAATGACGTTTCCGTTTTCATCAGCTAAAATTTGAATCTCGATATGACGCGGACGCTCAATATATTTCTCGATATAAACGCTTCCGTTTTTAAACGCCGCGACGGCTTCGGATTGCGCGGTTTCAAGGTTCACGGCTAAATCTTCTTCCCGGCGGACAATCCGCATTCCGCGTCCGCCGCCGCCCGCTGCCGCTTTAATAATAATCGGAAACCCAATTTCCTTGGCTAATTTTTTTGCTTCTTCCGGGCTTTCTACCGGTTCCGGACTGCCGGGCAAAATCGGAACGCCTGCTGCTTTCATTGTCCGCCGGGCTTCGACTTTATCGCCCATCATTCCGATAACGTGCGCTTTCG
Organism: Acidobacteria bacterium 28-1; assembly: GCA_002050365.1. Taxonomy (GTDB): domain Bacteria; phylum Acidobacteriota; class Blastocatellia; order Pyrinomonadales; family Pyrinomonadaceae. The sequence continues at coordinate 50,520 of MWYZ01000069.1, read as the reverse complement.
GTCCGATAAATTTGATATTACAATCCTCGCAAACCTTTGCAAATCTTTCCGATTCGGCAAGAAAACCATAACCCGGATGAATCGCGTCGACATTCGTGATTTCCGCCGCGCTGATAATTGAAGGAATGTTCAAATAACTTTGTGCAGACGGCGGCGCACCGATGCAAATCGCTTCGTCAGCATAGCGGACGTGAAGCGCATCTTTGTCGGCTTCCGAGTGAACGGCAACCGTGCGAATGCCCATCTCTTTACAAGTCCAGATTATTCGGCAAGCGATTTCGCCGCGATTGGCGATTAAAATTTTGCGAAATTCTCGCATCTTTTATTTACAATTTTTTAGCCACGAATAACACGAATAACACGAATTAATTTTTTCTTTTTCCTATTCGTGCTATTCGTGTTATTCGTGGCTAATTTCTTACTTCTTGATGTCGAAGAGAGGCTGACCGAACTCAACCGGCTGACCGCTTTCGACATAAATTTTAACGACTTCGCCGGCAACTTCCGCTTCGATTTCGTTCATTAATTTCATCGCTTCCACAATGCAAACAATCGTATCCGGCGACACATTACTGCCTTCCTTCACATACGGCTCTTTATCCGGTGCGGGCGAACGATAAAAAGTTCCGACAATCGGCGAAGTAATAACGTGTGTGTTTTCGTCAGTTGTCGTTTCGGAAAGAGCGGTTTCGGCAACAATTATTTCAGTTTTTGATTGAGCAGCATGAGCAGCGGTCAAAGCAGCCGCAGGAGCATATTGTTGCGGCATTGACTGAAGTATTTGCGGCGTGGGATTTTTACTTAAACGAACGCGGATATTTGCATTTTCAAACTCAAAATCGGTAAATCCGTTTTCGTTGACGAGATTGGCGAGTTCGCGCAATTCATCCATATTAAATGAAGGCTCAGACCCTTTCGGACGTGAACTTCCGCCTTGCTTCTTAATCGTTTCTTTTTTCGCCGATGTAGCTTGTTGACTCATCCTTACTCCCTATTATCAGTAGGCAGTAGCAGGAGGCAGTTATGCAGGAAATCCTAACTGCTTACTGCTACTGCCTCCTGCCTATTGTTTCGCTGCTAACTCGCGCGGATTGTCAACCAATTCGATAACCGCCATTTCTGCGTTATCGCCTTTACGACGACCGAGTTTGATAATTCGGGTGTAACCGCCGTTACGGTTTTTATAACGCGCTCCGAGTTCGTCAAAAAGAAGTTGAACGGCTTTTACGCCCGCCGTTCTTTCAACTTTTTCCTTCGGTGTTCCTTTCGCTCCGCGAAAACGGCTTTGTTCTAATTTAAAAGTGCTGTTTCCCGCATGAAAAAATCTTGCCGCTTGCCGCCGCAGATGAACTTCCTGCCCTTTCGCTTCATCGCCGCTCAGATTTTGCGCTCGACGCGCCAAAGTAATTACTTTTTCAACAAACGGACGAAGTTCTTTCGCCTTCGGAACGGTCGTTACAATATAACCTTTCTCCGAAATGATTAAAGAAGTCGCCATATTCCGCAACATCGAAATACGATGCTCGGTTGTTCTGCCTAATTTACGATGTGCTTTTAAGTGTCGCATAATATAAGTTCAAAGTTCAAAGTTTAATGTTCAAAGTTCAAATTATTAATCAGACTTTGAACTTTGAACCTTGAACTTTGAACTGATTTTTAATCTAAATCACGTCCGCCCGAACCGGGAATCGGATTGCCTTGTTCGTCAAAATCCATTCCGAAATCCAAGCCCATTCCGTGAAGCATATCCTTAATTTCCGTCAACGATTTCTTGCCGAAGTTTTTCGTGTGGAGCATATCGCGTTCGCTTCGGTGAATCAAATCACGAATCGTGCGAATGTCGGCGTTTTTCAAACAATTGTAAGAGCGCACCGAAAGTTCCAGTTCGTCAACTGAACGGTCAAGCAAATCGTTCCTAAGAAGCGGCGGACGAGCGATGTCTTCAAATTTGAAATCGTCTTCTTCCTCCTCAAAATTGATGAAAATTGACATATGGTCTTTAACGAGCTTTGCCGCTAAACCAATCGAATCATCCGGACGAACCGACCCGTCAGTCCAGACCTCGATTATCAATTTGTCTAATTCCGTATTCGAGCCTTGCCTGGTTTTGTCCACGCTGTAATTTACTTTTTTAATCGGCGTGTGAACCGAATCAATCGGAATATAACCGACCGAAAGGTCTTCATCGTTATTGAATTCGGCGGAAACATATCCGCGCCCGCTTTTTAGGCGCATTTCAATTTGCAAATCGCCGTTGGAACTGATAGTTGCGACATGCACATTTTGGTCGAGAACTTCGACATCACCGTCGGCTGCAATATCCGCGCTGGTAACTTCGCCTGCGCCTTTTTTGCTGATGGTTAAAGTTTTTGGAGTGTTGCCGTGCAGTTTGAAAGGCACTTGTTTAAGATTCAAAATAACGTCCGTCGCGTCTTCGACAACACCTTTGATTGACGAAAATTCGTGTTCTACGCCTTCAATTTTAACAGCGGTAATTGCTGCGCCTTCGATAGAAGACAGCAGCGCACGGCGCAGCGAGTTGCCAATCGTCGTGCCGAATCCGCGCTCAAACGGTTGGGCGTAAAATTTTCCGTATCGCTCGGTCAAAGTTTCCTGTTCGACATTCAAGCGATTAGGTATTTGGAAATCTGTCCAATTATTGGTTTGTGTCATATTCTTTTAAAAAGTTTAAGGTTCAAAGTTCAAAGTCCAAAGTTCAGTTAGCTATTATTCTAACTTTGAACCTTAAACTTTAAACTTTGAACTTCAAGAATTATTTACTATAAAGTTCGACGATTAATTGTTCGTTGATAGTTGGGTCAATATCCGCGCGCGTCGGCAAAGCCGAAACCGAAATGCTCAAGTCTTCCAAGCCGCCCGCGCTAATCCAGTTGGGGCGACCGCGACCGACAGCAGTTTGCCACGCGCCTTCGACATGCGGATTTTTAACGGTCGTGTCTTTGACGATAACGACATCGCCGACCTTCACTTGGAAAGACGGAATATCAACTTTACGCCCGTTGACTTGAATATGTCCGTGATTAACGAGTTGCCGCGCCTGTCGGCGGGAAGTTGAAAAACCCGCCCGGTAAACTACATTATCGAGCCGACGTTCCAACATAAACAATAAATTTTCGCCCGTAATGCCTTTTTGTCTGGAGGCTTTTTCAAAATAATTGCGGAATTGTTTCTCAAGCACGAAGTAAATACGCTTGACCTTTTGTTTTTCCCGAAGCTGTTGACCGTAACCCGCAAGGACTTTGCGTCTGGCAGTTGCGCCGTGCATTCCCGGCGGCTGCGTCCCGCGTTTTTCAATCGCGCATGACGGCTTAAAACAGCGGTCGCCTTTTAAAAATAACTTCCCACCTTCGCGGCGGCACAGACGGCACACCGCATCTCTATATCTAGCCATAATATTTTTTGCTACCGGCAAAAATGATTTTGGATTTTGGATTATTTACAACCCAATATCCGTAAATACTAAAACGGTCTTTCATTTTTGCCAGTAAAGTTTACAGGTAACTTTTACCCTTCATCCTTTTGATAGTTTGATTAAATTAAAAACAAATTTTGGATTGGAAATCTAAAATCCAAAATCTAAAATCCAAAATCGTTACACTCTGCGGCGTTTCGGCGGACGACATCCGTTGTGCGGAATCGGCGTTGTGTCTCGAATCGAAGTTACGCGAATTCCTGCGTTATTAATCGCTCTAATTGCCGATTCGCGTCCGCCGCCTGGACCTTTAACCCGCACTTGAACTTCGCGCATTCCGACTTCTAACGCTTTACGAGCAGCTTCAGAAGCAGCTTGCTGGGCGGCGAACGGAGTTCCTTTCCGCGAGCCGCGAAAGCCGCGTGCTCCCGAAGAGGATTGCGAGATTAAATTGCCTTCCGTGTCAGTGATGGAAATCATCGTGTTATTAAACGACGCGGCGATATACACAATTCCCATCGGAATAACTTTCTTCTCTTTTTTCCGAAAAGTCTTTTTCTTCGTTGTTGTTGCTTTTGCCATAATTCAGTGGTCAGTGGTCAGTGGTCAGTGGTCAGTTACGCCATTTTTCCGCTAACTGCCTTCTGCCTACTGCCAACTATTTCTTGCCCGGTGCTTTCTTCTTCGCAACGGCGGCTTTGCGCGGACCTTTACGAGTCCGGGCGTTTGTGCTGGTTCTTTGTCCGCGCACGGGCAATCCGCGACGATGACGAAGACCTCGATAACATCCAATATCCATCAAACGTTTGACATCCATTTGCACCCGCTTCCGTAAATCGCCTTCAATTTCGCCTTGCGCGTCGAGAATCGCACGAATTTGAGTCAGTTCATCTTCGCTTAAATCCTTGATTTTCGAGTCAACGCTAACTTCCGCTTCGTTCAAAATCGCGGTCGCGCGAGATTTTCCGACACCGTAAATGTAAGTTAAACCGATTTGCGCTCTTTTATTCGGCGGTAAATCTACACCTGCTACACGAGCCATATTTTCTCCAATTTTGGATTTTGGATTTTAGATTTTAGATTGAAGAAATAAGCACAGTTTTTATGCTAATCCAAAATCCAAAATCTAAAATCCAAAATCGAATTACCCTTGTCTTTGTTTATGTTTCGGATTGTCGCAAATCACGCGCACAATTCCCTTCCGATGAATCACTTTGCACTTATCGCAAATTTTTTTTACTGATGGACGAACTTTCATAATTTTTCCCTCTTATTTGTAGCGATACGTTATTCGCCCGCGAGCTAAATCATACGGCGAAAGCTCGACTAATACTCTATCTCCCGGCAAAATTCGGATAAAGTTTTTCCGCATCTTGCCGGAAATATGCGCTAAAACCTGATGCTGATTGTTTTCGAGCTCAACCTTAAACATCGCGTTAGGCAAAGTTTCAAGCACGGTCGCCGTTACCTCTATCGCTTCTTCTTTTGACATATTTACAGAGTCAATCTTGTTCGATTCGATAAACTGCTTATGTTACCGTTTTCTGTTCAACTTTTCAAGTTAAGCCGAAGCGGTTTCATTTTTTGTCGTATTTCGCTTTGCTTTTTGCTCTTTAGTCAAAGTCAAAATTTCCGGTCCGTCCACTGTCACCGCAACGGTGTGTTCGCAATGCGCGCTTGGTTTACCATCCTTTGTAACAACCGTCCATTTATCGTCTAAAGTAATCGTTTCATAAGTTCCGAGATTAAGCATCGGCTCAATTGCAAAACAATAGCCCGGTCGAATTTTCTCTTTTGTTCCCGGTCTGCCGTAATTAGCAATTTGCGGCGATTCGTGCATACTTCGCCCGATACCGTGTCCCGTATAATCGCGCACAATGCCGTAACCGAATTTTTCGGCGTGCTGCTGAATCGCCCAGCTTATATCGCCAACTCGGTTATTCGGTTGACATTGCTCGATGCCAATCATCAAACATTCTTCGGTTACTTTAATTAACTGTCTGATTTCATCGCTGACTTCGCCGACGGCAACAGTCATCGCCGTATCGCCAACGAAACCGTTGTAGCTCGCCGCCATATCAACTGAAAGAATATCGCCTTCCTGAAGAGGTTTATCGTTTGAAAAACCGTGAACGACCTGTTCATTTGATGAAGCGCAAATTACGAAAGGAAACGGACTGAGCCCGGAAGGTTGATAACCTAAAAACGCCGGTTTCGCTCCCGCGTCATTCATCATTTTATGTGCGACGGCGTTGAGTTCGAGCGTTGTAATTCCCGGTTCAATCATCGCTCGCACTACTTCGCGCACTTCCGCGATAATCTCTCCGACTTCGCGCATTCGTTCTAAATCTTTTCTCGATTTGGCGATAATCATTCTCTTTCCCAAAAAAATCTGGCTGAATTTGCTGATAAAGCCGCCGATTCTTGAAACGCTCAAAACTCTCCTTAAATCAATTTAACGATTGCTCGATAAATTGCCTCCAAATCGCCCTCACCGTTGACTTTTTCTAACCGTTTCGTTTTCTCGTAATAATCGAGCAGAGGTTTAGTCAACTCATCGTAAATTGCTAAGCGAGTCGAAACGCTCTCTTCATTATCGTCGGCGCGATGCTTCAATTGCATTTCGGGATGAAAATCACAAACATTATCTTTTTTCGGCGGCTTTGAATAAATGTTGTAAATCTCACCACAAATCGAACAGCTTCGGCGACCAGTTAAGCGTTTTGTCAATTCCTCTTTCGGCAAGTCAACCTCGATTGTCTGAATCGTTCTATTTTGCTCGCTCGCCAATGCTTCGAGCTGTTCGGCTTGGACGGCGGTTCGTGGATAACCGTCTAAAATATATGTTCCCGTCTCGCGCTTCGTTCGGTCTTTAACAATTTGAAAAGTCAGTTCGTCGGAAATCAATTCGCCCGCTGCCATCGTCGCCTGAACTTCGCGGGCGAGCGGCGTGTCGGCTTTTTTCATCTCGCGGAACATATCGCCGGTCGAGATCTGCGGAATCCCGCGCCGTTCTTCGAGCAGCCGCGCCTGCGTACCTTTGCCCGCGCCGGGTGCGCCGATTAAAACAATAATCTTTGCCATAAAAATAAATTACGAATTACGAATTAACAATTACGGTTAAATTCGTAATTCGTAATTCGTAATTCGTAATTTTTAATTCTAAGCGCGTCTTCCGCGCAGACGCGAACCTGCGCCCAAAAACCCTTCGTAATTCCGCATCACCAGTTGCGCTTCGATTTGAGCAATCGTGTCCATTGCCACGCCGACCAGAATTAAAAGCGATGTGCCGCCGAAAAAGAATTGATACCCTAAACCGGTTGGAATCCAACTCAAGCCGGGAGTCGCCGTTAAAAAATTGTCGAGCGAAGTTCCGATAAACGGAAGTCGTGCAACTCTAAAACCACTCAACAGAATTTGCGGAACAAAAGCGATAAAAGCTAAATAAATCGCACCGACCGTTGTCAGTCTGGTTAAAATCGTGTTCAAATACTCTGCCGTCTGTGCGCCCGGACGAACGCCCGGCACGAATCCGCCGTGTTTTCGCAAATTGTCCGCAACTTCATCTGTATTAAAAATAATTGTGATGTAAAAGAACGTAAACAAAACAATCAGCGAAATAAAAACCAATTCGTAATACGGATCGCCGCCGTGAAATTGTTGGAAAAAAGCATAAATTTTAGCCCACGCCGAATCGGGATTTGCAGGGTCCGGCGGCAAAGCTGAAAAAACAGTTTGCGGCATCGCCAAGACGGAAGACGCGAAGATGACGGGAATTACGCCGCCCATATTGATTTTCAAAGGCAGACTTGTTTCTTGTCCGCGAAACGTCTGACTGCCGACGCGCCGACTAGCATAACTGATGGCAATATTTCTTCGCGCCGATTCGACATAGACAATCAACGCAATTAGCGCAACCAATACTACAATCAAAAAGATAACGCCAAATGTCTGCAATGGATCGCCTGCACGAACTCGATCGGAAATTTGCGCAATCCCGCGGGGCAAACCAATGACGATACCCGCAAAAATAAGCAGTGAAATTCCGTTGCCGATGCCGCGTTCCGTGATTTGTTCGCCGAGCCACATAACGAATATCGTACCGGTCGTCAGCGTTACGACAATCATCATCGAAGCCCACCAAGTATCCGGCATAATTCCGTTTCGTTGCAGCCAAGTTGCTACGAAAAATGTCTGCACGGCGCACAAAGCAACCGTTAAATAGCGTGTCCACTGGTTGATTTTCTGCCGTCCGACTTCGCCTTCTTCCTGAATTTTCTTAAATTGCGGCGAGAGAACCGGCATCAATTGTAAAATAATCGAAGCCGTAATATACGGCGTAACGCCGAGCGCAAACACCGAAATCGTGCGAAAGTTTCCGCCCGAAAATAAATCGAGAACGCCCAAAAGCGTGCCGGCAACTTCGCCCCAAACCTGTTCGAGCCGTGCTTTATTAATACCGGGCGCAGTTACGTGCGCTCCTAGACGATAAACTGCCAACATTCCGAGCGTGAAGAAAATTCTTCTTCGCAGTTCAGGAACTTTGAACATATTTTGGACGGCGGCAAAAAACTTTTCCATAACTTTCCTTATTAACTAAAAACCTTTTTACGGCTGAACTTCTGCTTGTTGACCTTTAATTATTTCCGTAATGCTTCCACCGGCTCGTTCGATTTTATCTTTAGCGGTTTTTGTAAAACGATGCGCGGAAATTTTCAACGCTTTTGACATTTCACCCGTTCCTAATATCACCAAATCGTGTTTCGCTTTTTTAATCAAACCGCGTTCGTGAAGAACTTCCGGCGTAATCTCATCGCCCGCATTAAAATTCTCTTCCAATTTAGCGAGGCTGATTTCAAGCCATTTCTTCTTGAAAATATTGGTAAAACCGCGTTTCGGCAAGCGGCGTTGAAGCGGCATCTGTCCGCCTTCAAAACCTATTTTGCTGCTGTAACCGGAACGAGATTTTTGTCCTTTGTGTCCGCGTCCGGCTGTCTTGCCAAGCCCGGAACCGGGTCCGCGTCCAACTCTTTTTTTCTTTTGCGTCGAGCCTTTTGTCGGACGCAGGTTATTTAACGCTAAAGCCATTTTTCTTTCCTCTGTAAATAGTAAATCGTGAAATGTAATTCATTAATAACTGATTCGTGTCAAAAACAAAAGTTTAAATGACAAACGAAAAAAAATCTATTAACGGTTACTGATTCACGATTATTAATTCTTATTCGACAATTTTTAAAAGGTGCGGAATTTTCTCGACGATGCCGCGCATTGACGGATTATCCGGGCGCGAGACGGTTTGATTGAGTTTGGTGATGCCCAAACTTTTCACAATCGCCTTCTGCTTTTTGGAATAACCGATTACGCTTTTGTAATACTGAATCTTGATTGTTCCGCCGTCGTATTGTTTTGTATCTTTCTTTGCCATTGCTTTAATCAATTACGAATTTCAAATTACGAATTACGAATGTTAATTCGACTTGAATTCGTAATTTGAAATTCGTAATTCGTAATTTATAAAAGTTCGTCAACTTGTTTTCCGCGCAGACGCGCTACTTCCATCGGGTCTTTCATTCGCGTCAAGCCGTTAAAGGTTGCGCGAATCACGTTGTGCGCGTTGGTTGAACCTAAAATTTTCGTCCGCACATTATGAATACCGAGAACCTGCAAAATTGCGCGGACTGCGCCGCCGGCAATAACTCCCGTTCCTTCTTTCGCCGGCTTAAGCAAAACTTTGCCCGCACCGTATTCACCAAGCATTTGGTGCGGTAGCGTTCCGTCAATCAGCGGAACACGAATCAGATTATTCTTTGCCGACTCAATTGCTTTCTTAATTGCGTTCGGCACTTCCTTCGCTTTACCCGTGCCAAAACCGACGTGACCGGCTTCATCGCCGACTACAACTAAGGCGGCAAACGACATATTTTTGCCGCCTTTCACCACTTTTGTCACGCGGTTAATCGAAATCAGCTGGTCTTTCAAAATCAAATTGTCTGCAGAAATCCGTTCTCTATTCGTTTTCATTATTTTCTTTATTTGCTTTATTTACTTTGTCAGTCTGTGAATCCGGCTCGTCGTTAGTTGTCTGAGCGCGTTTTCCACTCGATTTTTTCGCAGGCTTTTCCGTTGAGCTGCCGACCAGATTGCTGATTGCGCCAGCCACGGTTCCCACGAAACTCCCGACCGCTGACGCAATTGTATCGGAGGTGCTTTCAGTAGCCGAAGGTTTGTTCGCGTCAGAAGCATTTTCGTTTTTATTCAATCCGGCTTCTCGCGTCGCATCAAGAAGTGCCTTGACTCGTCCGTGATAAACGTATCCGCCGCGGTCGAAGACGACCTGCGACACGCCCGCCGATTGCGCGCGTTCGGCGATTGCCCGACCGACACTTTGCGCCGCCGAGATTGTTCCGCCGCTTTTGCCTTTCAAATCTTTTTCGACGGTTGAAGCTGCCGCCAGAGTTTTGCCGTTCACGTCGTCAATCACTTGTGCATATATGTGATTCAAACTACGAAATACTGCAAGGCGCGGTCTTTCCTGTGTGCCGTTAACTTTTTTGCGGATGCGGCTGTGAACACCGCGCCGTATTTCTGCTCTATTATTGCTTGCCATAATTCGATTTTGGATTTTAGATTTTGGATTTTGGATTGGTAATGTTCTTTGGATTTTCGTTGGATATAATTTCTACATCATAGTTAATCCAAAATCTAAAATCCAAAATCCAAAATCGGGCTTATTTTCCCGTTTTGCCCGGTTTCAATTTATAAAACCTGTCGGCGTAGCGCACACCTTTGCCTTTGTAAGCGTCCGGCTTACGCAGATGATTTAATTCCGCCGCCACTTGTCCGAGCTTTTGTTTGTCAATGCCGTTCAAAGTCAATGTCAATTGATATTGGTTGATGCTTGTTTTTGCGGGAACTCTTTCGGCTTTGGCTTCGATGCCGTCCGGCAAAGCATACTCAATCGGATGCGAATAGCCGAGCGCGAAAACGATTTTCTTGCCTTGCACTTCCGCTTTATAACCAACGCCGACGACATCCATTTGTTTTGTAAAACCTTCGGTTACGCCGACGATGGCATTATTCGCCAAAGCTCTCGCAAGTCCGTGTAACGCTGATAAATCATCGTTTACACGTTCTGCGGTCAGCGTCCCGTCTTCCATTTTAAACTCAACGCCTTCCGGAATCGGAGTCTTCAAAGTTCCCTTCGGACCTTTTACTTCCAATTCGTTTTGATTGATAGTTACGTTCACGCCCGTCGGCAACGTAATCGGTTTTTTTCCTACACGAGACATAACTTTTAAAGGGTAAAGGCGAAAGGGTAAAGGCGAAAGGATTTTATTTTATCCTTTATCCTTTATCCTTTATCCTTTTAATATATTTGCGCTAAAATTTCACCGCCGACATTTTCCTGGCGGGCTTTCTTTCCACTCATCAAACCTCTGGAGGTTGAAACTATATTCACGCCGTAGCCGCCAAGAACTTTCGGGATTTCGGTCGAACCGACGAAAACTCTTCTGCCCGGACGAGAAATTCTTGACAAATGTGTAATAGAAGATGTGCCTTTGGCATCGTATCGAAGAAAGATGCGTATCACATATTTCACGCCTTCGCCTTTAGTTATATAGTTATTGATGTAACCTTCTTCCTTTAAAATTCGCGCGACTTCCATTTTCAACTTTGAACCAGGAACATCCACACGCGGATGATTCGCGGCAATTGCGTTGCGAATTCGCGTGAGCATATCTGCAATTGGATCTGTCATATTTTACTCCGTAAAATTATTTGGGATTTTGGATTGCGGATTGCGGATTGAGAAATCCCAAATCCCAAATCCCAAATCCGAAATCGAGTTACCAACTTGATTTTATCACGCCCGGAATTTGACCTTCCAAAGCTAATTCTCTAAACGCGATCCGGCAAAGACCGAATTTACGCAGATTTCCGCGCGGGCGGCTGCATTGCGAACAGCGATTGCGAACCCGAATTGGACTGGCATCCCGCGGCAGCTTTTGCAGTTTCATTACCGCTTCGTCAACTGCTTCGACTGATGAAGCTGGATTATTGATAATTTTTTTCAACTCCAGCCGACGCCCTGAATACTGCGTCACCAATTTTTTACGTTTATCGTTTTTTGCGACATTACTTGTCTTCGCCATATTTTTTAATTTAGGATTCAAGATTCAGAATTGTTTTGAATCTTGATTCTTGGATTTTTAATTATTGTCTAAACGGCATTCCTAATGCTTTCAAAAGCGCACGAGATTGTTCGTCCGTTTTCGCGGTGGTGATAATCGAGATGTTCATTCCGCGTGTTTTATCAACTTTATTAAAATCAATTTCGGGAAAAATTAACTGCTCACGAATGCCGAGCGTATAATTTCCGCGTCCGTCAAACGCTTTGCCGGAAATGCCTCGAAAATCGCGGACACGCGGCAGAGCCACCGAAATCAGACGGTCGAGAAATTCATACATTCGCTCGCCGCGCAAGGTTACCATCGTGCCGATATTCATTCCCTGACGCAGTTTGAAAGACGCGATTGATTTCTTCGCCTTCGTAATTACCGGCTTTTGTCCGGTAATCGAGCGCAGCTCTTCGACCGCCGTGTCGAGAACTTTAGCATTAGCTATTGCTTCGCCGACTCCCATATTAACGACTATTTTTTCAATTCGCGGAATTGCCATCGGATTTTTGATGCCAAATTCCTTAGCAATTGACGGTGCAATTTCTTTTGTGTATCTTTCTTTTAATCTTGCCATTATCTTTATCGTTTGGGTCTCGCCGTTTTAGACGTTTCCAAACCTCAAAACTTATTTATTATCAGAATTTGTTTCGTCATCAGACGCTTTCTTTTTTGTATTGACTCTGCGCGGCGGTTCAGGAATTAATTCTCCGCTTTTCGCCACTCGAACTTTTTTTCCGTCGCGCGTTTCGTATTTAATTTTGGTCGGTTTTTTAGTTTTTGGGTCAACCAACGAAACATTTGAAATATCTACCCACGCTTCCATCTCGATTATTCCGCCTTCGACGTTCATTTGCGGAACGGCTTTTCGATGCCGTTTGGCAATTGCCGCACCGGCGACTTTAACTTTGCCTTTTCGCACGTCAACCGCCATCACTTCGCCGCTATACGGATTGCGTTTGCCGTTGTTGTCAAAGCGGCTGTATTCTTTGCCCGCGATGAAAACCACCGTGTCTCCTTTTTTTATCTTGGAACGAACGGTTCCTTTATTGAATTCTTTCATTATTTTAATCTTTAGGAAAAAGATTTCAGCAATTTGTTTTCTTACTTTTGCCTTTCGCCTTTTACCTTTTTACTTTAGATAACCTCCGGCGCGAGTGAAACGATTTTCATAAAATTTTTATCGCGCAATTCACGTGCGACCGGACCGAAAACGCGCGTTCCAATCGGCGTATTATCGTCTTTGATAAGCACGGCGGCGTTTTCGTCAAAGCGGATATAAGTTCCGTCTTTGCGGCGCACTTCTTTGCGCGTTCTAACGATAACGGCGTTATAAACCTTACCCTTTTTTGCCGTGCCGTCAGGCGAGGCTTCTTTAACGGTAACTTTAATTTTATCGCCGAGTCTGGCAATTTTGCCGGTCGAACCGCCGATCGGCATAATCATCACCACTCTTTTAGCACCTGAATTGTCGGCGACCGTCAAAGAGGTCTGCATCTGAATCATATTGTCTCTCCGAGACAGAGGTAAGATGTCAGAGATTAGAGACTAGTAACTATTTAAACTAACTTCTAACCTCTAACCTCTGATCTCTATCTTTCTGCTTTCTGAATAATCTCAACTACGCGCCAACGCTTTTTCGCTGAAAGCGGTCTGGTTTCCACAATCCGCACTTTATCGCCGATGGCTGCCCCTTTTTCGTCGTGCGCCATAAATTTCTTGCGGCGTTTAACGTATTTGCGATAAATCGGATGTTTTACAAGTCGGTCAACGCGCACCGTAACGGTGTTCGTCATTTTATCCGATTGAACAATTCCGATTTTTTCCGCTCGCTTGCTGTGCTGCGTTTTCTCTGTTTCGGTCGCCGGAGCGTCAGGCGTAACTGCCGAAACTACTGCCGAAACTCCGTCTGCAACTGCTTCGGCAACACCACCAACTACTGAAGAAACAGCACTAAATACACTGTCGACAATCGAAGTTTCTTCCGCCGCTGCTTCATCTGCGCCGGTTGTTTCCGCTTCTGTGCTATCGTCAGCCTTTACTCTCCTAACTCTTTTCGGCTTTTCTTCAGTTACAGTTTCAGTATTATCATCAGCCTTTACTTCGACAGCAGTTGCTTCCGACATCTCTTCTTGACTAACTTCCGCTGAATTTCCTTCAACTTCTAACTCTTCTTTTTTCTTTCTTGGCATTTTTTTAAGGAACGCCAGCATCTTGCCGGCTATTGTTTGCCAGCAAGATGCTGGCGTTCCGTTTAATTACTTTTTACTTTTGACTTTTTACCTTTAACTTTCGGTTCTCTCTGTGAAATCAAAGTATTTACCCGCGCTAAAGTTTTCCGCTCGCGACGCAAATCGTTAATCGAATCTCCGACACCTAAAGATTTTTTGAACTTTAAGCGAAACAATGATTCTTTCAAACTGTCGCCTTGTTCTCGCAGTTCATCCGTATCCATTTCTCGAAGTTGTTCCATTACTTCTTTTTTCTTCATTTGCTTAAACAATGCCTCCTTCCAAATCGGCACGCGTAACAAACTTCGTTTTGATAGGCAATTTTTGAGCGGCAAGTTCCATTGCTTCACGCGCTAAATCTTCGGGAACGCCTTGAATTTCATACAAAACTCGACCCGGTTTGACAACCGCCACCCAATGGTCGGGCGCACCTTTACCGCTTCCCATACGAGTTTCAGCCGGTTTTTTGGTTATCGGTTTGTCGGGAAACATTCGAATCCAGATTTTACCGCCGCGCTTAATGTGGCGCGTCATAGCGATACGAGCCGCTTCGATTTGGCGGTCAGTAATCCAAGCCGCTTCTAAAGTCTTGAGTCCAAAATCACCGAAATTTAATTTGTCGCCGCGAGAAGCAGTGCCCCTCATTCGACCTTTCATTACTCTTCGGTGCTTGACCTTTTTCGGCATTAACATAGCGAGTCACTCCAAATTGTGGTTTTTGATTAATTGAAAATTTCCGCTTTCAATCAAAAACCCAAAATCTAAAATCCAAAATCTACCTGTCGTTTCTTTCACGACGGCGCGGCGGACGTCCGTCTCCGCGTCGAGCATTCCTGTCAACTTTGACTTCCTTCATCGGATCAGTCGTTGTTCCGCGAGCAATCGAAGCGTTCGGGTCGAGAATTTCGCCCCGATAAATCCAACATTTTACACCGATAATTCCGAATGTCGTCAAAGCTTCCGCAAATCCGTAATCAACGTCGGCTCGCAAAGTGTGAAGCGGCAGACGACCTTGCAGAGACCATTCGGTGCGGGCGATTTCCGCTCCGTTCAGCCGTCCGGCAATCATTACTTTAATGCCTTCCGCGCCGAACCGAAGCGATTCTTCAATCGTCTTTTTCATCGCGCGCCTGAAAGCAATCCGCTTCTCCAATTGCTGAGCGATTTTTTCCGCTTGAAGCTGCGCGTTGAGTTCCGGCTGGCGAATTTCCTGAATAGAAACTATCACTTCGCGTCCGGTTTTCTTCGATAAATCTTCCTTAAGTTTCTCAATCTCAGAACCTTTACGTCCGATGATAATGCCGGGACGCGCCGTATAAATAATAATTTTCAGGCGATTGGCGGCGCGTTCAACGTCAATATGCGAAACGCCCGCGCCCATAAAACGCTTTTTTAAATCGCGTTTTAAGTCTAAATCTTCCGCCAAAAATACGGCAAATTCGCGCTTGGCATACCAATGTGAGTGCCAATCTTTGTTATAACCGACCCGGAAGCCGTATGGATGAACTTTCTGTCCCATAATTTAATTTTAGATTCAAAATTTAAGATTCAGTATTTAGGATTCAAAATTAAGGAAATTATTAATCCTGAATCTTAAATACTGAATCCTAAATTATTTATTGTCTTTCCAGTTGTTCGTTTGCATCAAGTTGCGCTTCGTCGGCAGGCGCAGTTTCGTTTCTTTCCGCCTCAGTTTGCGATTGGACGTTTTTTACGTCAGACGCTTCCGCGGTTGCTTTTCTATCGGTGCCTTCCATTACCGCTACGGGGTCGTTGATTAAGATGGTCGGTTCGACAGTTAAATTCTCATCAACATTTTCAGCCTTCGCCTTGTCCTTAGACTTTTTATTTTCCTTTGTCGATGCGTTTTTAGTTTTCTTTTCTTCAACCACGCCGTCTGCTTTGGCAGTTCCCTTAACCGAAGTTTTCGATTTTCTTTCACCGCCGTCCGTTTTTCTACCCGCAGCTAATCTCGCTTTTTTCTTTGATTTATCATCGTCTTTGGCTTCCGGCAAATCACTCGATACCATAATCGTGATATGGCAGTAATGACGCTGTTCGCGGAAAGCGCGACCTTGCGGCGCGGGACGCATTCGGCGGCGATTTTTGTGCGCTCCCATATCAACAAAGCAAGTTTTGACAAACAAATCGTCCGGGTCAATGGCGATGTTTTGCTTCTCCGCCAGAAAAGTAGCGTTGGCAATCGCCGAGCGCAAAGTTTTGGCAATCGGGTCAGCCGCACGTTTATCCGTAAATTTCAAAATCGCCAATGCCTGCGACACGTTACGCCCGCGAATCAAATCAATCACGAGCCGCGCTTTGCGGGGCGAACCTTTTAAGTGTCTTATTTTTGCTAACGCTTCCATATTTCCATTTTGGATTTTGGATTTTAGATTTTGGATTTAAAGATTCGCGTTCGTTTCAACTAAATTTCTTTAGTGCGCCAATCCAAAATCCAAATTCTAAAATCCAAAATCGAATTATTTTCTCTTTGCCGATTTCTCCGCTTTCGTTCCGGGATGTCCCTTAAAAGTTCTGGTTGGCGAAAACTCGCCGAGTTTGTGTCCGACCATATTCTCCGTTATATAAACCGGAATATGACGCTTGCCATTATGAACTCCAAATGTCAAACCGACCATTTCGGGCGTAATCGTCGAACGACGCGACCAAGTTTTAATCGCTTGCGGTTTGTTTGCGCCTTCTCGTATCTTTTTCAGAAGTTTCTGAACGCTTAAATCTATAAACGGACCTTTTTTTAATGAACGTGGCATATTTCCATTTTGGATTTTGGATTTTGGATTTTGGATTTTAAGATTCGCATTTATATTAACTAAATTTGTTAATACCGCGCCAATCCAAAATCCAAAATCTAAAATCCAAAATCGGGCTTACTTTCTTCTTCTATCGCGCACAATCATATTGCTCGTGCGCTTATTACGGCGCGTTTTGTAACCGCGCGTCGGTTGTCCCCAAGGCGTTACCGGATGGCGACCACCGGAAGTTTTACCTTCGCCGCCGCCGTGCGGATGGTCAACCGGGTTCATTGCCACACCGCGAACTTTTGGGCGCAAACCCTTCCAGCGATTTCGTCCCGCTTTACCCAAGCTGACATTTTCGTGTTCCTGATTGCCGACTTGTCCGACAGTTGCCATACAAACGACCGGCACGCGCCTGACTTCACCCGAAGGCATTCTTAGCTGAGCGTAGTCACCTTCTTTTGCGACAAGTTGGGCAAACGCTCCGGCTGAACGCGCCATCTGTCCGCCTTTTCCCGGTCGCATCTCGATATTATGAATTTGTGTTCCGAGCGGGATGTTAACGATTGGCAACGCATTGCCCGGTAAAATATCCGCTTCTGCGCCGCTCATTATCGTCCCGCCGACCTTCAAACCGATAGGAGAAATAATGTATCTTTTTTCTCCGTCAACATAAGTAATCAGAGCGATATGCGCTGAACGATTCGGGTCGTATTCGATTTGCGAAACTTTCCCCGGAATACCGATTTTATTACGCTTAAAATCAATTATCCGATAATGGCGTTTGTGCCCGCCGCCGCGTCGTCGAATCGTAATCCGCCCGTCACTGTTGCGTCCGGAAATTCGAGTCTTCGGCTCCAGCAAAGATTTTTCCGGCTTTGCATTCGGAGTCAATTCATCGCGCGTCAGATATGTTTGATACCTTCGCGCCGGTGATGTCGGTTTTAATCTCTTAATTCCCATCTTCTTATTTTGGATTTTGGATTTTAGATTTTAGATTAAGCTATTGTTCCAATCTAAAATCCAAAATTTCTAAATTGCTTCCGCGTAATCAACGTGCGGCTCGCCTTTTTTCAAAGTGATATAAGCCTTTTTCCAGGATGCGCGGCGACCTTCGTAACGTCCGCGTTTCTTCATTTTACCTTCGTATTGAACCGTTCTAACTTTCGCTACCTTCACGCCGAAAATTTCTTCGACCGCTCGTCTAATTTGAATTTTTCCGGCTCTGCGGTTGACGCGAAAAGTCAGAATTTGCCCGATTGCTTCGTTTTCACTACTTGCTTCTTTTAAAAGCACCGATTTTTCCGTCACGACGGGCGACTTTAAAACATCCCAAACACTAAGTTCTGTCATAATTATTTAGCCGCCTCCTTTTTATTTTTCACTACTTTTTTAGGAGTAGTTTTTTTGCTCTTGGTTGCTCCGGTCGGCGTTTTTTTCGCTGCTTTTTTAGCTTTCGGCTTCGATGTTTTCGTTTTTACCGTTTTGGCTTTCGGTTTCACCGTCCGTTTTGCCTTCGGCTTTTCTTCAGTCTGCGCTTCTTCGCTCACTTCGCCTTTTTCGCGCTGCGGGTTGAGCAATCGGTTTATCTCTTCAATCGCCGACTTAGAAATAAGAAGTTTTTCGTGATAGATGATGTCATAAACATTCAAACCGTAACCGTTGGTAATTTTTGTTTTCTGAACATTGCGCGAAGCCAATATCAAATTTCGGTTATCGAGCGAATCAACAATCAAAGTTTTCGTCGCTTTCCTTTTGTCATTAAAGCCGAGTTCAGACATTACGCCGAGAAAACTTTTTGTTTTTGAATTCTCAAAACTGAAATCGTCTATAACAATCAAATTCCCTTCC
The DNA here is from genome assembly GCA_002050365.1 of Acidobacteria bacterium 28-1. Lineage (GTDB taxonomy): Bacteria > Acidobacteriota > Blastocatellia > Pyrinomonadales > Pyrinomonadaceae. The sequence goes on along the minus strand of MWYZ01000069.1, from coordinate 32,072 downwards.
CGAAGACGTTCCGACAAAGCCGAGCGAAGCGCACCGCGCCGCATTTTCTTCGGCATTTTATATGACCAATCGCGCGGCTGCGGACCGTGAACATTACCGCCGCCTTTCCACAAAGGCGAACGAATAGATGCGATTCTAGCGCGTCCCGTTCCTTTCTGCTTCCACAGCTTTTTGCCTGAACCCGAAACATTACCGCGAGTTTTCGTCGCCGAAGTTCCCTGTCGGCGATTTGCCAAATAATTTCTGATTGCCGCGTGAATTAAAGATTCGTTCAGTTCGACACCAAAAATGGCATCGGCAAGCTCGACATCACCGACTTCTTTATTTTGTAAATTGCGAACCTTTGCGGTAGGCATAATCTTACTCCGTTCCAGTTGGAGAAGGCAGGTAGCGGTTGGCAGTAAAAACTGACCACTGACCACTGACTCCTGACCACTAATGTTTATTTTCTCTTCTTAACTATTACCAAACTTCCGGTTGCACCCGGCACCGCACCGCGCACCATTATAATATTATTTTCGACATCAACTTTCGCCACGCTCAAACCTTGAACCGTAACGCGTTCATTTCCCATATGTCCTGATGAGCGTGTTCCCTTTATAACCCGCGAAGGATACGCCGACTGTCCAATCGAACCGGGAGCGCGAATATTCATCGAACCGTGTGACATCGGACCGCGGCTAAAATGATGTCGCTTAATCGTTCCGGCAAATCCGCGTCCTTTTGACGTTCCGATAACGTCAATTTTATCGCCGTCAGAGAAAACATCAGCTTTTATTTGGTCGCCGATATTCGCGTCAGGCGCGTCCGTCAGGCGAATTTCTTTTAATATTCGAGTCGGCGGCGTACCGCTTCCTGTTTTCTCAAAATGTCCGCGCATCGGCTTGGAAACATTTTTCAACTTAATCGGTTTGTCTTCAACCAATCCGAGTTGGACGGCGTTATAACCGTCTTTTCCATTCGCCGTTTTTGTTTGCACGACAACGCAAGGTCCGGCTTTGATTACAGTTACAGGTGTTACCGTTCCGTCCGCCGCGAAAATCTGCGTCATTCCCATTTTTCTACCGATGATTCCGCTTATCATATTCTTATTGGTCTTTAGCTCTTATTCCTTAGTTTTCGCCAATGCTCAATCACAAAAGACAATATGACGAAAGGCTGAAAATTAGTTTTTGCCAAAGGCTTTAATTTCAACATCAACGCCCGCAGGCAAATCCAATTTCATTAAAGCATCGACCGTCTCCGCCGTCGGGTCGAGAATATCCATCAGACGCTTGTGCGTTCTGATTTCAAATTGTTCGCGCGACTTTTTATCAACGTGCGGCGAACGCAAAACCGTCCATTTATTTTTGACAGTCGGAAGCGGAATCGGTCCCGCAATGCTCGCGCCCGTTCGTTTGGCAGTTTCGACAATTTCAACTGTGGATTGGTCTAAAACCCGATGATCATATGCTTTTAATTTAATGCGAATTTTTTCGTTCAACATAATATTATTGTCTTATTCGACGATTTCCGATACAGTGCCTGCACCGACGGTTCTGCCGCCTTCTCGAATAGCAAACCGCAATCCCTTCTCCATCGCGATCGGTGCGATTAGCTCGATCTCCATCTGAATGTTGTCCCCAGGCATCACCATCTCGACTCCCGTCGGCAAGTGCGCCACCCCCGTTACGTCCGTCGTTCTGAAGTAGAACTGCGGTCGGTAGCCTGTGAAAAACGGCGTGTGCCGTCCGCCTTCTTCCTTGGTTAACACATACGCTTCCGCCTTGAACTTCGTGTGCGGCGTGATCGAACCCGGTTTGGCGATCACCTGTCCGCGTTCAATCTCCTTGCGCTCGACGCCTCTCAAGAGCAACCCGACGTTGTCGCCTGCCATGCCTTTGTCAAGCAACTTCTTGAACATCTCCACTCCCGTCACCACCGTGTTGCGCGTGTCCTTGATGCCGATTATCTCGACCGTCTCGTTGACGTTCACCACCCCGCGCTCGATTCTGCCGGTCGCCACCGTGCCGCGTCCCTGAATGGTGAAGATGTCTTCGACCGGCATCAAGAACGGTTTCTCGACATCTCGCGCCGGTGTCGGAATGTAATCGTCAACCGCTTGCATCAACTCCTCAATTTTGGTTTCCCATTTCTCTTCGCCGTTTAAGCCGCCTGTCGCTGAACCTTGTATGACCGGTATCTCGTCGCCCGGAAACTCATACGATGACAACAGCTCGCGGATTTCCAACTCGACCAGTTCGAGCAACTCTTCGTCGTCGACCGCATCGACCTTGTTCATAAACACGACCATCGACGGCACGCCCACCTGCCGCGCCAGCAAGATGTGTTCTCGGGTTTGCGGCATCGGTCCGTCAGTGGCCGCCACCACCAGAATCGCCCCGTCCATCTGGGCGGCGCCCGTGATCATATTCTTGACGTAATCGGCGTGTCCCGGACAATCGACATGCGCATAATGACGATTGGCGGTTTCATATTCGACGTGCGCCGTGGCAATGGTAATGCCGCGGGCTTTCTCTTCCGGCGCATTGTCAATGGAATCAAAGGCACGCACCAGAATCTTCGGATTATGTTTGGCTAACACTTTGGTAATGGCTGCCGTCAAGGTCGTCTTGCCGTGGTCGACGTGTCCGATGGTCCCGATGTTGACGTGCGGTTTGCTTCTATCAAACTTCTCTTTACTCATAATCTTGTTTTTCTCACTCCACTAAATTTTTAATCTTGTGAGAAGGATAAAGGACGAGTTTAATTTCATCCTTGCGCCTTCATCCTTCATCCTTTAAGTAGCTGCTCCTTTTACTTTAGCAATAACTTCCTCAGCTACATTACGCGGGGCTTGGTCGTATCTTTCAAAGTGCATCGTCGAAGTTGCGCGTCCTTGTGTCGAAGAACGTAAATCCGTCGTATAGCCGAACATTTCCGAAAGCGGAACAAACGCCGTAACGACTTGAACATTACCCGTGCGTGGTTCCATTTTTTCAATATGTCCGCGCCGACGATTTAAGTCTCCGTTGACCGCGCCCATATATTCTTCAGGTGTGACGACTTCAATTTTCATAATCGGTTCGAGCAAAACCGGTTTCGCTTTTTTTACTGCGTCTTGGAAAGCAAATGAGCCAGCTAAATGAAATGAAATTTCGTCTGAGTCAACTTCGTGATACGAACCGAAAAGCAATCTGACTCGAATATCTACTAATTCGTAACCGGCGACATAACCGCGCTGCATTGCATCTCTGACACCTTCCATTGTCGGTTTTATAAACTGACGCGGAATTGAACCGCCCGTAATTTTATCTTCAAAAACAAAACCTTCGCCTGGAGCCGGTTCGATTTCTAATTCGACGTGACCGAATTTACCGCGACCGCCCGATTGTTTCTTATAAATTTCTTTGCCCGGTGCGTTCGTGGTAATGGTTTCGCGGTAAGCCACCTGCGGTTTGCCGACATTAGCTTCTACGCCGAATTCGCGTTTCATCCGGTCAACGATAATTTCCAAATGGAGTTCGCCCATTCCGGCGATAATCGTTTGTCCGGTTTCGTGGTCGCTGGAAACTTGGAAACTCGGGTCTTCCTGCGCCAAGCGATTGAGAGCAATGCCCATTTTGTCCTGGTCTTGGCGAGTTTTCGGTTCGACCGCGACGCGCACGACCGGGTCGGGAAATTCCATTGATTCGAGAATAATTTGCTTATGTTCGTCGGAGATTGTTTCGCCCGTCGTAACGTTTTTCATTCCGCCGATAGCGACGATTTCGCCCGCCGATGCCGAATCAATATCTTCACGTTTGTTGGCGTGCATTAACATTAAGCGACCAACACGCTCTTTCTGATTTTTAATCGTATTATAAACGTAAGAGCCGGCAGTAACCGTTCCGCTGTAAATGCGAACGAATGAAAGTTGCCCTAAATGTTTGTCCGCCATCAATTTGAAAACAAGACCTGAAAAAGGCGCGTTTGCATTCGCTTCGCGCGACTCGGTTTCGCTGGTTTTCGGATTGATCCCTTCGATAGCAGGAACATCAAGCGGACTCGGCAAATAATCAACTACCGCATCGAGCAGAGTTTGAACGCCTTTATTTTTGAACGCCGAACCGGTAACGACCGGAACAATTTTCATTTCAAGCGTTCCTTTGCGAAGAGCTTTGCGGATTTCGGCTTCTGAGATTTCCGCGCCTTCCAAGTATTTCTCCATCAAACCGTCATCAATAGAGGAAACGGCTTCGACTAATTTTTCGCGGGCTTCCTGCGCCTGCGTTTTTAAGTCTTCGGGAATTTCAGTTGTTTCGTATTGGGCACCTTTGGTTTCGTCGTTCCAAATCAACGCTTTCATCGTGATAAGGTCAATAACACCTTTGAGTTTATCTTCCAAACCGACTGGAATTTGAAGAGCGACGGCGTTTGCGCCCAAACGGTTGATAATCGAATCAAAACTTCTTTCAAACGACGCGCCCGCGCGGTCTAATTTATTGATAAAACAAATACGCGGAACTTTATATTTATCGGCTTGCCGCCAAACGGTTTCCGACTGCGGCTCGACACCGGCAACACCGTCAAACACGGCAACCGCGCCGTCAAGAACGCGCAGAGAGCGTTCGACTTCCATCGTAAAATCAACGTGACCAGGCGTATCAATAATGTTAATTCGGTGTTCGACACCCGTGCGCGTCCAGTAACAAGTTGTCGCGGCTGAGGTAATTGTAATGCCACGTTCTTGTTCCTGCTCCATCCAATCCATCGTCGCCGTTCCTTCGTGAACTTCACCGATTTTATGCGAAACGCCGGTATAGAAAAGCACACGCTCGGTAGTCGTGGTTTTACCCGCGTCAATGTGCGCCATAATGCCGATGTTTCTGTATTTGTCTAAACCTATGTTCGCCATACTTTTTTAGTGACAAGTAATGAGTGATGAATGATGAGTAAAAACTTCCCTCGCCACTCGTCCCTTTTCCCTTATCCCTAACTCATTAAAATCTATAATGTGCAAAAGCCTTGTTTGCATCAGCCATTCGGTGAATTTCGTCTCTCTTCTTGACGGCGTTGCCGCGATTGTTCGTCGCGTCGAGCAATTCGCCGACAAGACGGTCTTCCATTGTTTTCTCGCCGCGTTTGCGTGCGTTAGTTACAATCCAACGAATCGCTAAGGTGTTACGGCGGTCGCGGCTGACTTCGAGCGGAACTTGATAAGTCGCGCCGCCGATACGCCGCGATTTGACCTCCAGCGCCGGAGCGACATTATCGATCGCTTTTTTGAAAACTTTCAAAGCCTCTTCGCCAGTTTTCTCGACGACCTTTTCCATCGCACCGTAGAAAAGGCTTTCGGCAATTGATTTTTTCCCTTTCAACATCACGCCGTTGATGAATTTCGTCACCATTATGCTGTTATAAATCGGGTCTGGTAAAACTTCTCTTTTTCCTGCAACTCTTCTTCTTGGCATACCTTTATGATTTTGGATTGTCTTTCAATCGCAAATTGCAAATTAAAATCCTAAATTACTTTCCACCTTTCGGATTCGCTCCCTTCGGTCGTTTCGCGCCGTATTTTGAACGCGCCTGATTTCGATTAGCGACACCTGATGAATCGAGCGTTCCGCGAATAACGTGATAACGAACACCCGGTAAATCTTTGACGCGACCGCCGCGAATCATCACGATCGAATGTTCCTGCAAATTGTGTCCGATGCCCGGAATATAAGTCGTCACTTCAATTCCGTTGGTCAGACGCACACGCGCGACTTTTCTTAAAGCAGAATTCGGTTTCTTCGGAGTTTGTGTATAAACGCGAGTGCAAACGCCGCGTTTCTGCGGGCTGGCTTGCAGAGCCGGACTCGCCGTTTTATATTTGACGGCTTGACGACCTTTGCGAACAAGTTGGTTGATTGTCGGCATAACTTATATATCGCCGAATTTTTATCGGCTCATTCTCAAACTAAAAACGGCAGTAACCTCAAACCTACCTCTTACCGAACATTCTCGGCAGTTAGCGCAAGCGGTTACCTGCAAATAAAATCTACTGATTAAACTTTGGGAAAGTCTTTTTTACTAAAGCGCGTTCTATTATTTCCCTTTTAACTTTTCTGTGGCGTGGCTTCTATTATATTAGGTTAGCAAAACAATTTTTGTTTGATTGATTTGCCCTAAACACTGGAGCGTTTTTCTTTTCAAAACCCGCGATGTTTAGTTTTACGCCACAATAAATGTTAAGCATCCAATAATTCAAATGCTTACGCTTTAAAGCAAATCTGAAAACTCTCGCTTTCAATTTGCGTCAGACGAAAAGTCCGAAACTTCAGACTATAATAAACGAGAAAAACTTTGTCAAGCGTGACTTTGCGCAATCTCGAATTTGTTTGTAGAATTTCCCTTTTCTCATATCAAACAAAATTTAATGTAATAATTGATAGTAACTATGAACAGATTTGAAAGTTTCTTAAATAAATTTGACGAAAACGATTGGCTGAAAGCGATTAACGAATTGCTTCCGATAATGCATGAAGTTGACCGCGACGCGACGCAAATCTGGTTTCGCTTTTATCCGTTGACATTATTTAAATACCTGCAATCGGCGGAAGACAAAGCCGCTGCCATTCAGAAATTCGTGATGCAGGGTAATTATGAACTCAAAAATCAAATTGATTCGTCGCACAAATTTCTTTACGGACATCGCTTTTGGATGGAAGTAAAAACCGCAATACTCGAACGCGCCGAATCTTTTGAAAACAGCGGCAGTGAATTTGAAGCAAAGATAATCGCCAAATTGGTGGCGGACAAATTAAAGGTAAACGAATCTTTACTAGTCGGAATTACGCATGTTGGTCTAATGACATTAACGCAAGTCGGTTTAGAAAACTTTAAAAGTTCTCCCGGCAAAACCGAAAAGCCGACTGGATTATTAAAAAAATCGCCTGAACAAATTGTCAAAGAACGCGCCAAAGATGACAGTCAAGGTTTGCTCGGATTTCTGAAAACGATTAATAAACAATGGACGGTTCGCTACGACGAAAGCAAAGACAACGGCAAATTTAAATTAATGGATGACGAAGAAATCGCTTCCGGCGCGGCGCGTGACCAATCGCAAAATTGGTTGGCGCAAGACGCGCGTTGCGGCGAAGGCGTGATTCCCGTCGAGTGCCGTTCCGCCGCTTGCGGAACTTGTTGGGTCGGCATTTTAGGCGGTGCGGAAAAACTATCGGACGTCGCCACGCGCGAACGCAAGCAAATGAAAATTTTCGGCTACAATCAAGGTGACGCGCCGAAACCGTTGTTGCGGCTGGCGTGTCAAGCTAGAGCAAATGGCAAGGTTTCGATTGTCATTCCGCCTTGGAACGGCGTGTTCGGCAAAAAGATTTACGGAAATGTCGAAGAAATCAAACTTGAACCAGCGACGACTTCCGCCGCGAAATTAAGAGAAACAATTGCTGCCGCCACTGAAAATAATTAGTGAAATACGAAATTGAAATTCGCAAACGTGCCGAAAAGGATTTGTCTAATATACCCAAGTCCGACGCGCAGAAAATTGCCGACGCGATTTTCGCTTTGGAGGACGGCTTAGTTGGTGATATAAAAAAGTTGACGAATTTTTCACCCGAATATCGTTTGCGAATCGGCGATTGGCGGATTCTTTTTGAAGCATCCAGAAACAAAATTACTATCTTTCGGATTTTACATCGAAGAGAGGTTTACAGGTAAAATGAACGCACAAATAATCGAAAAGCGCGGCAAGAAGGAATTTGCCGTTATTCCTTATAAAGATTTCGTTCGGATGCAGGAAGAATTAGAAGATTATCACGACCTGCTCGCCTTGCGCCAAGCAAAAGCCGATTCGCGCAATCAAAAGGGTCGCTCTTTCGATGATGTCGCCAAGGAACTCGGATTAAAGAAAAAGAGAGTCTAATCAAATTTTGAAAGCAGAAAATCAGAACACAAACTTTCCGCCAATAGCATTTGTTCTGTTGGCGGTTTTACTTTGGAGTACGGGCGGAGTTTTAATCAAATTGACGACGCTCGATGCCTTTGCCGTCAATCTCGGACGCTCGCTTTTTGCGGCGATTACGGTTGCGGTTTTTACATATAAAAAAGGTTTAAAACTCGACAAGTTTACACTTTTGACTTCATTTCTCTATGCAGGAACATTAACTTGTTTTGTTTATGCAAACAAAAACACGACCGCCGCAAACGCGATTTTTCTGCAATATACCGCACCGATTTATATTTTGATTCTCGCACCATTTATCTTAAAGGAAAAATTTCGCGTGGATGATTTAATAACAGTTGTGATTTGCTTAATGGGAATGAGTTTGTTTTTTCTCGAACCGCAAAATGCTGAAAACAAACTCGCCGCCAATGTATTTTGGGGAAACGTCGCTGCGCTTGTTTCAGGTTTATTTTTCGGGCTTTACTTCATTTTATTAAGACATCCGCGTTCGCTGCAAAAAAATCCGGCGCTGTCGGTTTTCTATGGCAATATTTTAATCGTTCTGCTGATGCTTCCACTTATTTTTAGTAATCCTCCCGCGCAAATAAATTCTAATGATATCTTGGCAATTCTATTTTTGGGAATTTTTCAAATCGGTATCGCTTATGTTTTATTTACCAACGGCATTGCTGGCGGTGTGCGCTCGTTAGACGCGAGTATCATCGGTTTTATCGAACCGCTTCTCAATCCAATATGGGTTTTTCTCATCATCGGCGAACGTCCAAGCATTTGGGCGATTGTCGGCGGTGCAGTTATCATCGCGGCAGTTATATTTCACACTATAAAATCAAACCAAAAAGATTTGAGCCGTCAGATTAAATAAAAAAATACGAAAATTTGATAATTTATTTGCGTTCTTTCGTGTCTTTTAGTGGCTCAAATCTTTTTGTGTTAGACTACCAAAAACTTTCGATTAACGACTTGCTTGCTCGCATATTTCATTCAAGTTTTTTAATCTGTTTTTAAATCTTTATCGAACATTTTTGGAGAAATCAAAATGGATAACTTAAACATTCCATCAAATGTAAAAAACTCGGAGTTGATACGTTGGGTAACGGGAATGGCTGAACTGTGCAAACCCGATGAGGTTTATTGGTGCGATGGTTCGCAGGAAGAATACGACCGTATTAGCGAAGAGATGGTTCAAACAGGAACATTCATTCGCCTCAATCCTGAAAAACGCCCGAACTCATTTCTGGCGCGTTCCCATCCGTCCGATGTTGCCCGCGTTGAAGACCGCACATATATCTGTTCACGCAGCAAAACTGATGCCGGACCGACCAATAATTGGATGAATCCGCAGGAAATGAAAGCGACTTTATCACCGCGTTTCGACGGTTCGATGAAGGGCAGAACGATGTATGTCATTCCATTTTGTATGGGACCGATTGGCTCGCCGATTTCGCAATTCGGCGTGCAGCTTACTGATTCACCTTACGTAGTCGTCAATATGAAACTGATGACTCGAATGGGCGACAAAGCTCTCGAAGCCTTAGGTAATGGCGAATTTGTTTATTGCTTGCATTCAGTCGGAATGCCGCTTGCCGAAGGTGAAAAAGATGTCGCATGGGCTTGCTCGCCAGACCCGAAAGATAAATATATCGTCCATTTTCCAGAAGAAAGAACAATTTGGAGTTACGGATCTGGCTATGGCGGAAATGCTTTGTTAGGCAAAAAATGTCTTGCTCTGCGAATTGCTTCGACATTGGGACACGAGCAAGGCTGGCTCGCCGAACATATGTTAATCGTCGGCGTAAAATCGCCTGACGGACAAAAGGATTACGTCTGCGCCGCATTCCCGTCGGCTTGCGGAAAAACGAATTTTGCGATGCTCATTCCGCCAAAGCCTTTTCAAGAAGAAGGCTGGGAAGTTACAACAGTCGGCGATGACATCGCCTGGATTAAGCCGGACGAAAACGGACAACTTCACGCCATTAACCCCGAAGCCGGATTTTTCGGCGTGGCCCCGGGAACAAATTTTAAAACGAATCCGAACGCGATGGAAACGATTCGTGAAAACACGATTTTCACGAACGTCGCTTTGACCGATGACGGCGATGTCTGGTGGGAAGGAATGGACGGCGAACCGCCGGCGCACACGATTGACTGGCAAGGCAACGATTGGACACCGGACTCGGATAAAAAAGCCGCGCATCCGAATTCGCGTTTCACCGCGCCGAGTATTCAATGTCCGGTCATAGATTCAGAATTTGATAACCCGAAAGGCGTTCCCGTTTCGGCATTCATCTTCGGCGGCAGACGAAACAGCGTTGTTCCTTTAATCCAACAGTCATTCAATTGGGCGTTCGGCGTTTATATGGCGGCGACAATGGGTTCGGAAATGACCGCCGCCGCTTTCGGCAACGTCGGCGAAGTCCGCCGCGACCCGTTCGCAATGCTTCCGTTCGCTGGCTACCATATGGGCGATTATTTTAGTCATTGGCTCGACTTCGGGCGCAACATTCCCGAACCTCCGCGTATTTTTTCGGTTAATTGGTTTCGCAAAGGCGAAGACGATAAATTCCTCTGGGCGGGCTTCGGCGAAAATATGCGCGTCCTGAAATGGATTGTCGAACGCTCGCGCGGCAAATCAATCGGTGTGGAAACGCCTTTGGGCTGGATGCCGCGTTACGACGATATGGACTGGCGCGGAATGGAAGACTTCACCAAAGAAGATTTTGAAAAAGTAATGAATCTCGACCGCGATTCGTGGATTAAGGAAATCGCTTCGCACGACGATTTGTTTTTCAAACTCTACGACCGTCTGCCGAAAGAAATGACTTTCATCCGCGAGCTTCTGGTTTCAAACCTCTGGCGTTCGCCCGAATTAGGTTTGGCGGCACCGCGCCCTGAACCGGCTGACAAAACTTTCCAGGAAACGAAAGAAAAAGAAGCTGTTCGTGCCGTGCCGCAACAAGCGTAAACCGTATAGCAAATTATTTTTGTAGGGGCGAGGTTTGTTCTCGTCCCTTTTTTGGTTATAAGGAAGAAGGTATTTTAGAAATGCAAACTTACGAACCGCCTTCAGATATAGATGTCGAAAAATTCTTCAATGAATTTGTTGAAGATTTTGGCGGAGAACTCATTAGTAAAATTTTTAATGACATTTTCGTCGGTGAAAGTAAAAGACCAGATAATGCTGATTATTTCCTTTTCAATAGAAGCGTTATAGCAGAGTTGAAATATCTTGAAAAAAATTAAATATTTTTAACGTCTTTAAAAATAAATTTATTCTAAATTCATTCGCCTTTGATGCTATAATTCTCTCGTTATGACACAATCGCAAGCCACTGCCAAAGTTTTCTACACCGCATTTCAAGCCTTGAAAAAGAGCGAGCGCGAAGCGTTTATCAATAGACTTCTCGAAGATAAAAAACTTGCCGAAGATTTGCGCTACGCCGTCATTATCGAAAAGCGAAAGACAGAGCCGACCGTTTCGCTCGACGATTATCTGGCAAAGCGTTCGGCGAAAAAGTAATGCCGTATAAAATTGTTCTCGTAAATCCGCCGTCAAAGAACTCGAAAGCATTTCGGGAAAAACGCACGACAGAATCGTTGAGCATCTGCGTCAACTCGAAGAAAATCCACGGCGAAGATAGTTATAAAAACGATTTGAAGACCATTAGTTTAATATGAAACTCAAATACAAACTTCCCTTTCTGTAAGAAAACTTACAGGAGGGAAAATGGCAAAAAAGAAATGGATTACAGTTTCCGGCGGAGGCATTAAATGCTGGAAACGGAGCGAACGCGGTTGTTGTTACGGTTACGGCGTTCCGCCGCATTGGTATCGAAATTATTTGAATCGTCGGGAACGTCGAAAATCTCGACAAGCGATTTTAAAAGGCGAAGCACATTGCTTTCCTTATATTCATCCAAGCACGGCTAATTGGTATTGGTGATTTTTTATTTCTAAGGCGATTCAAAACGAGTCGCCTTTTTTGTTTTATGGATTGAAGTTTTCTTTTGTATTTGGTAATCAGGTAAAAGTATGAACAAACATAAAAATAAGCTGAAGCGAAAACTTTTGCAGAAAATTGATAAAAAATACGTCGGTTTTCACGTCTACCGCTCGGTCAATGAGAATCTGCCTTTTATATTTTGGGAGAGATTGACGGATGAGCCAATTCAGGACGGTAATTTTAATGACCAAGCCGCCGAACTCGGCGAGCGTTATTACTACAGGCTCACGCAGGTTGACGCTGACGGTAATGAAACCGCGCCGGTTATGCCGAAAACCACTTTCACCGACCACGCGGGCAATCGTCACGCGCAAAATCCGCTCGTTGATTTTGTCGGCTACAATATGTATCGCTCCGCCGATAAAGACGTGCCGCTCAAACAGTGGGAACGCCGCAACAAGGAACCGCTGCCGACGACAGAATATAAGGACGAAGGCGTGCAGTCGGGCGAGATTTATTTTTATTACGTTCGCGCCGTTGATTCAAAAGGAACTGAAAGCGCGCCGTCTGAAATCTTGCGCGTTATCAGAAAATAAAGACAAATCTCAAAGTCAAGAAGAAATAAACAGAAATCAAAGGCGATTCAAATTGAATCGCCTTTTTAATTTGTATTTGGATTTACCATTTTTGTGTTTGTCGTCTGGGATTGATACTGTTGAAGCTCACAAAACAAACATTTTGAGGAGCAAATTTTTATGGTTAAGAAAGGGTTATTTGTTAGATTAGAGGCGATAGCTGGAAAGGAAGCGGAGGTTGAGGAATTCTTGAACGGCGGTTTGGGTTTGGTTAATGAAGAACCGGAAACAATCGTTTGGTTTGCATTGAAATTTGACGATTCGACTTTTGGAATTTTCGACGCTTTTGAAGATGAATTGGGACGCGATGCGCATTTGAACGGCAAAGTCGCCGCCGCGTTGATGGCAAAAGCCGTTGAACTTTTTTCATCGCCGCCGAAGATTGAAATGGTTGATGTGATTGCCGCGAAACTATCTGATGAAAGTTAATTAAATAGGACTTTCGCTTGTGAAAGCAGGCTTATTGCAAATAAAAGAGTTAGGCAGATTATTCTTGCTCGTAAGTTGTTGTAAGTTGGTTCTCAAGCGAAAGTCCTATTAAATTGAAATTGATTTTTAAGATACAATACTAATCCTAAAAAATTGGTTCATCAAAATTTAAGCGAGAATTTCTTCTCGATAGTAACGAATTTATCGAAACTAATGTAAAAGAAATCCTCGCTTACAATTTTTAAACGAAAACAATTTGCCCCGATTCTTAAAGTCTCGGAGGAGTATTGCTATTCGTATTGGAATTTGTATTAGAATTCGAGTTTGAATTTCTATTCGAATTCGTTCTTCGATTTGAATTAGTGTTCATATTTGAATTCATCGAATTAGAGTTCATCATTGAATTAGAATTCATATTTGAATTCATCATCGAATTCGAGTTCATCTCCATATTCGAGTTCATCATATTAGAATTCATCTCCATGTTTGAATTCATCATATTAGAATTCATTTCCATATTTGAATTCATCATATTTCCGTTCATCGAATTTGAATTCATCATATTCCCGTTCATATTCCCGTTCATATTCCCGTTCATATTCCCGTTCTTATTCTTACTTTTTTTAGGCTTTTTGCTTTTCTTTTTGGAGTTGTTAGAGTTTCCGTTCTGCGTGCTATTGTTTTGTTGGCTACCATCAAAACCTTCGCCGCGGACATCTTGACCGGTAAATAAAATGCCGGTTAAAACCATAGCGGTCAGCAAAAATAAACCGCTTATTGTCATTATCATTCTTTTCATAATCCCCTCGCTTGCTTAATTTGACTTTTTCAGTCTTATAATTACCGAACCGAAAGACATTAGTTTCCGGTTGAAACAACGACTTTCAGCACTAATTTTTCCTTGTGCCGATAATTGCAGAACATTTTCTACACTCGACAAAGCATTTTACCACAAGCGATTGTTTTCCTAAATCAAAATGAGTAAAATTTTGTCTTTTTGCTGCAAATTAATTTCGCTTTGTTAAAATCTCACCGCCTGATTCGACTTTGATTTATTGACAATTTTGATAAAATTTTATGATACAATTTTCAACTATCTAATAAATAAAGATGCATTTATTTTCAAAAAAAATGCATCTAAAAAGTTAATTTGAGGTGAAAAATTATGGACACGACCTATACAACAACATTCGGCAACAACATGGCGGCAAATGCTCTGCCCGAGGAACGCGCTTCATTTATTCGCAGAACTTATCTGCATTTGGCAGGTGCGGTTCTTGTTTTTATTCTGCTCGAAGCCTATCTGTTTGTTTCGGGTGGGGCAGCAGCAATCGCTCAAACAATGCTCGGCGGAAGCTTTTCGTGGTTTATCGTTTTGGCTTTGTTTATGGGCGTTTCGTTCCTTGCTAATTGGTGGGCAAATTCGCAAACTTCCAGAGCGATGCAGTATATGGGTTTGGCACTTTACGTCGTTGCGGAAACGATTATTTTCGTGCCTTTGCTTTATATATCGACTTATTACGCCGGCGCAGACGTAATTGTAAAAGCCGGAATCGTTACTCTCGGTTTATTTCTGGGTTTAACTTCAGTGGTTTTTTTGACGCGCAGAGATTTCTCTTTTTTAGGTCCGATTTTAATGGTTGGCGGATTTGTCGCTCTCGGCTTTATCGCTTCGGGGTTAATTTTCGGATTTAGTTTAGGAAGTGTTTTTGCTTTCGTAATGGTCGCGTTTGCAGGCGCAGCGATTTTATATGATACATCAAACATTCTGCATCGTTATCGCACAGACCAACACGTTGCCGCATCACTTTCACTGTTTGCCAGCGTCGCGCTTCTTTTTTGGTATATTTTGAGCATCTTTAGTTCGAGAGATTAATTTCTCAACAATGCTGAAAAAGAATTTAGATTGCTTCATGATTGATGAGTGATAAAGCAACTTTAAAAGTGAATTTTTGGATTTGTTTTAGTTCAAAAATTTCTATCTAAAAATAAAAATTAGGTGATGATTTTATCTTTCGGTAATCATCATCTTTTTACATTTTAAAGCAAATTTCGAATAATAATTCTGTTATTTCGATAAAAAAATCCGTTTAGCTAAAAAATTTCTTGACACACACTGTTTATTAGCGTAAAAATTCTTTCGTAAGTTTGTTTTAACACATTTTTTACATAACCCAAGGAGAGAGCAATGGCAACAACAAAATCAAAAAAAGATTCTGCAAAATCATCAACTTCGAGCGGCAAGGCGAATGCAAGTAAATCGTCTTCCGCAACGAGTAAATCTTCTTCGTCGGCAGGAAGTAAAAAATCAACTTCCGCTTCGCCAGCTTCAAAAACAGTCGCTAAAATAACTGTTTCAAGAGCAGCCGCAACTAAATCGTCTCCGGCGAAAAGTTCTGCAACCGGTTCAAAACCAGCAGCGAAATCATCTACTAGTAGATCGTCGGGTGCTGGTTTAAAATCAGGGTCAGGTAGTAAACCATCAAGCGGCAGTTCAAAACCAGCGGCGAAATCATCAACTAGTAGATCGTCGAGTCCTAATTCAAAATCAGGGTCAGGTAGTAAATCAACAAGCGGCGGTTCAAAGTCGTCAGCGAAATCTTCCGGCACAAAATCATCAACCGCTAATAAATCATCTTCAGCCAAAAAACCTGCTGCCAAATCAAGTTCTTCGTCAAAAGGTTCGTCTGAAGGTTTCGTTGCCTCGGCTGGTAAGGTTTTAAATGAAGTTGCAAAGGGCATGATTTCTGGAGCTGCAGGCGGCGCAGTTACCGGTGCCCTTGGTGCTGGAGCGAAAGCCTTAGTAAGTTCCCAGAATGAGGGCGGTGGTTCATCAAAAGCTAGCAGTTCAGCTTCAAAATCGAAGAGTTCCGGTTCAGCCGGCAAATCCGCAGCAAGCAAAAAAACCAGGAACGGTAGATAATCTATTTTTCCCGATTTAATTCTTATAGAAGTATATCCGCGAAAATACTAAAGTAGTTCGCGGATATATCTTCAATAATGTTTTATCAAATTAATCAGTCGGTTATTCGGCAGGTTTATTTTTCCGTCTTGAAATTCAAATTAAAAAGGCGATTCTTCATCATTTTCAAACACGATTCTCTTTTTGATTTTCGGTTCACGGTCTTCGCGCAAATCATCTTTTCCAATCGTCTGCAAAGTCGGATTTCCCGTTTCGTCTTTTAATAAAACTTCAATTCGCCGCTCGGCTTGGTTCAAGCGTTCCTGACATTCGCGCGATAGACGCACGCCGTCTTCAAATAATTTAAGACTGTCTTCCAAAGACGAATCGCCTTCTTCCAATCGGCGGACGATTCGTTCGAGTTCCTGCAAAGAAGTTTCAAATGTCAATTTTTTATCAGCCATAAATTATTTAAAAATATCATCCGCCTTTCTCAATATTTCTTCCAAATTTGAAACGCCGAGTTGCTCGCCGGCTTTTTTCACGCCTCCCTTTTGCGCGACCGAAATTAAATCCTGTCCAATTTTTTCCGCCACGTGCCGGGCTAAAACTTCGTCCTTAATAGCGACGACTTCCCACCGTTCGCCGCTGCGTTTCAAAGTTACTTCGAACGATTGGTTTGGCACTTTGCTTCTCACAAATGCTTTATCGCCTTCCCGAATAATTTCCAAAAATTTGTCTGCGCCGACGGCGATTGTCCAAAACGGATAATTTTCAAATTGGAGCGTTTTTTCACGAATCAAATTCGGAACTTCAGCCCGTGCGCGTTGCTTGATGGCGGGCATTAGAGGCGCCGCGATTTGCGCCATTTTTTGAATCGTCGAAGGAGCAACTCCGCGCCCGTAAAGCTCGACTGCTTTATCAGTAATCTGCGGCATAAAATCATCAACCGTCTGGTCGGTATCAACCAATTCATCAACTGCTTTTTGGTCATCACGCCGCGCCGCATCAACAAGAAGCGCAAGCGAATACTGCGGAGTTTTTTTAAGATTTTGCCAATAAAAATAACTGCCGACTCCGCCGACAATCAAAAACAAAATCAACGCAATTCCAAAAATTCTCAAAACCTTCAAAAAAATGCTCGGCTTTCTCGTCGCAGTTTGATTTCCTACAAATGAAGGCGCGACGACGCTCGTTTGAGCGGTTTCTTTTTGCTGCTTGTTTATATCCACGACAATTCTCGACATACACCGATTTGTTAATTTTTACTTTTTACTTTTTACTTTTGCCTTTTTACCTTAAAACCTTCGCTTTTATCGTGCCGCGCGCCAGCCGAATTTTTACATTATCATTTTCTTTCACGTCTTCGGAATCGCGCAGAATCTCGCCCGTTTCTGTTTCGGTTATCGAAAATCCGCGACTTAAAACTGCTAACGGCGAAAGGGCACCGAGCGAAGCCATACGGATTTTCAATCGTTCATCTCTCACGTTAACTACATCTTCTACCGCCGAAATTTGTCTTTGCCGCAGAAGCGCGAGCCGCGTTTTCTTATCATTCAGTCTTGAAGCGAGCTTCAACGGTGAGATTCGATTGGTCAAACTTTCCAGACGTTGCTCTTTACTTTCGAGTATGTCCAAAAAAATATCGCGCAATTGTTCGGTTAAATCTTCAATTTGGTAACGCCAATCTTTTATTTCCTGCGGAAACTCGGTAAAAACGGGCGACATCGAGAGTTCCTGCAAATCTGAACGCGACTCGAGCAACTTGTAGTCTATTAACTGAAATAAATCTTGATTTCTTTGAACTAAAAAGTTAGCAATTCCGTCTTCGCTTTCGGCAACGATTTCCGCCGCTGCACTTGGTGTCGGCGCACGACAATCGGAAACGAAATCGGCAATCGTAAAATCAATTTCGTGACCGACGGCGGAGATGACGGGAATTTCCGAATTCCGAATTGCCCGCGCCACGCGCTCTTCATTAAACGCCCACAAATCTTCGCTTGAGCCGCCGCCGCGCCCGACAATTAAAACGTCAATTTTTTCCGTCGTATTTTTGTTAAATTTATTAGCAAGTTTTATCGCCGCTTCGATTTCTTCACCCGCTGTTTCGCCTTGTACACGAGTCGGAATCAAACAAACGTCAACCGTTTTCGTTCTTCTCGACAAGACATTTAAAATGTCGTGAAACGCCGCGCCGTTCGGCGAAGTTACCACGCCAACCCGTCTGGGAAAAAACGGCAAATCGCGCTTTAAATCTTCATCGAACAAACCTTCCCGTGCGAGTTTCGCTTTAACCTGTTCAAACGCGACTTTTAATGCGCCTTCGCCGACCGGCTCTAACGATTCGACGAGCATTTGATATTCGCCTTTCGGCTGGTAAACAGACAGTTTTCCGCGCACACGAACTTGCAGACCGTCGAACGGCTGAAACCGAATTCGTAAATTATTTCTGACATAACATGCCGCGCGAAGCTGCGAATCGCCGTCGTGCAGCGTGAAATACCAATGACCGGAATGCGCCGCAACAAAATTGACAATTTCCGCTTCAACCCAAACCGTCGCAAAGCCGCGCTCTAAAGCGTTTTTAACTTGTTCGTTGAGTTCGGAAACGGTTAAAGGTCGGCTTTCCTGTTCGTCGAAAAGAGATTGTAGAAGTGCTGATTTCACAATTTATACGTTGCGAATATACTATCAAATTGAATTTGGAATCCGAAACTTATAACCGTTTTGGTTTTCTCGATTGTTAAAGTATATTCAATGCTTTAGTTCGCGATGAAAGAATTCAAAAGACTGCTCAAATATCTGCGCCCGCATCGTTTGACTTTTGCGTTAGCGATTGTAGCGATGATTTTCGTCGCGCTG
This sequence comes from Acidobacteria bacterium 28-1, assembly GCA_002050365.1. Lineage (GTDB taxonomy): Bacteria > Acidobacteriota > Blastocatellia > Pyrinomonadales > Pyrinomonadaceae. The sequence goes on along the minus strand of MWYZ01000069.1, from coordinate 13,374 downwards.
TTCGAGACCGCAACCCTCGCAATGCTCGCTCCGCTTTTCGACCAATTTCTGCCATCCGCTGCCAAAAACTCCAAAACGCTGTTTTATTTGCAAAATCTGATTCCCAAAGACGATTGGTTTCGCGCTTGGATAATGATTTCCGTTCTACTGATTTCATTTACCTTTTTGAAAGGCGTTGCCGAATATTTTTCCTCTTATCTGATGGCAAAAATCGGGCAAGCCGCCGTTTTGGATTTGCGGCAGGAACTTTACGCGCATCTTTTGAATCAATCGGCGAATTTTTTTGAACGCCACCGCACAAATTATCTGGTTTCGCGTCTGGTGACGAGTTGCTCGGCAATCGAAATTTCGGTCGCCTCGAATATGCGCGACATTTTGCGCGAAAGTTTTATGCTCGTCGTTCTTCTGGTAGCGGCTTTTTACTACAATTGGCGGTTAATGCTCGGCGCATTGATTATCGCGCCGATAATCGGACTTTTGACCGCCAAATTTTCAAAATCCTTGCGAAAACTTTCCGAAGAATTTATCGAAAGCAACAAACTTCTCTCAGACACGGCGCAAGAAACCCTTTCCAATCAAACAATCGTTAAAGCATACACGGCGGAACGACGCGAACAATTTAGATTTACCGAAGTAGCAAAGAGAATTGCCCGTACTCATCTGCGTTCAGGACAAATCGCCGCGACTTCCCCGCCGACCATTGAGATTATCGGAACGGTGGCAATTATCGTTTTGTTTTATTTCGGTTTGCGCGAGATAAACACCGGCAGAATGGAAGCCGCGCAGTTTTTCACGTTCCTAGCTTTTCTTTTTCGCAGCTATGACCCGATGCGAAAACTCTCGCGCCAGCACAATCAAATCGTCCAAGCCTTAGCCGCGGCCAAAGATGTTTGGGATGTTTTGGATGAAATCGATACGTTGCTCGAAAAGCCGAATGCGGTTGAATTAGTTTCTTTGCAAAATAAAATCACGCTCGAAAATGTTTCGTTCAATTATCAAGACGAAAGCAAAACGGTCGTGCGCGATTTAGATTTGGAAATTCCAAAAGGTCAGATGATTGCGTTGGTCGGCGAAAGCGGCGGCGGCAAATCGAGTTTGATAAAACTAATTCAAAGACTTTACGATCCGACGATGGGCGCAATTTTTTGGGATGAAACCGATTTGCGCGACGCGAAGATTTTAAGTCTGAAAAAACAAATCGCGCTCGTTACGCAAGAAACCGTGCTGTTTAACGACTCGATTCACTACAACATTTCCTACGGTAATCCGAACGCAACCGACGAAGAAATTCGTGAAGCAGCGCGAATCGCTTTTGCCGACGGATTTATCGAAGAATTGTCGGATGCTTACGATACATTAGTCGGCGAGCGCGGCATTTTTCTTTCGGGCGGACAACGTCAAAGAATTGCGATTGCTCGCGCCGTTCTTGTCAATGCGCCGGTTTTAATTTTGGATGAAGCGACTTCCGCACTCGATGCCGAATCTGAAAGACTCGTTCAAAAGGCTCTGGCGAATTTAATGCAAAACAAAACTTCAATCGTCATCGCGCACCGCCTTTCAACCGTTCGACGCGCTGATAAAATCGTCGTGATGGAACGCGGTCGCATAATCGAAACCGGAACGCACAATGAGTTGCTTGCAAGAGGTGGAACTTATAAAAGATTATATGAATTGCAATTTGCGGAAGAAGAAATTTTAGAGAAAACAAATTTATGAAATCAATGACCGGCTTCGGACGCGGCGCAGTTTCGGAAGAAAACTTTGCCGTTTCCGTCGAAATAAAAACTATCAACAATCGTTTTTTAGATTTAAATCTGCGTCTGGCGAACGAATTGCAATCGCTCGAAGGAAATCTTAAACGTTTAATTCAAACTCGCCTGTCGCGCGGCAGAGTTGATGTTTTTATCAACACGGAACGAACGAGCAATGTCGTTTATGAACTAAATCGTCCGTTAATCGCGGGTTATTTGTCCGCGTTGAAACAATTGCAAGAAGAGTTTGGGGTAATTGGCGAACCTGATTTGAATGTTATTGCGCGTCTGCCGAATTCATTGCAGACAAAAGCCGATGATTTGAGTGAAGATTTTGCGGGCGGCATCGAAGAAGCTGTTAAACTTGCGCTCGACGAACTCGAAAAAATGCGCGAAGTCGAAGGCGAATCTTTGAAAAATGATTTGTATCATTTGCTTTCTGAAATCGAAACTCATCTGCCGAAAATCGAAGCCGAAAGCGAAACGGTCGCCGAAGAATACCTTCAACGCCTAACGAAGCGAATTGATAGTTTGCTTTCAAAAAGCGATTCGCAAATTGAAATTGACCAAGCCAGACTCGCTCAAGAAGTTGCATACTTAGCCGATAAAAGTGATATTGCGGAAGAAATCACCAGACTTAAAAGTCACATCGAACAATTTCGCGGCATAATGAACGACGAAAAAGAAGTTGGCAAACGGCTCGATTTTTTAACTCAGGAACTCAACCGCGAAGCTAATACCATCTCGTCGAAAACCAATAATCTGATTGTGAAAGAATCGGCTTTACATATAAAATCCGCGATTGAGAAAATCCGCGAACAAGTTCAGAATGTTGAATAGTGGTAAATGGTAAATGGTAAATGAAAAGCAAAGGCGATTTCAAATTAACCATTTACCACTTACCACTTACCATTTACCATTTATGACGGGCAATCTAATCATCATCAGTTCTCCTTCTGGCGGCGGCAAAGGCACGCTTATTAAAGCAGTTTTAAAAACCCTACCTAAAGTCGGTTATTCGGTTTCTTACACGACGCGAGCAATGCGCGGCGGCGAAACACAGGGAAAAGATTATTTTTTTGTCAGTCCCGCGGAGTTTGAAACACTGATTAAACAAGGCGAATTTTTAGAGTATGCGACAGTTCACGACAATTTTTACGGAACGTCTTTAAATCAGGTAAAAAAGGAAATCGAAGCGGGACACGATATAATTCTGGAAATTGACGTTCAAGGCGCGGCAAGCGTTCGGACAAAAATTCCCGAAGCCGTCAGCGTGTTTATTTTGCCGCCGTCATTTGAAGTTTTGGCTGCCCGATTAACGGCTCGCGCGACTGAAAAAAAGGAAGAATTAGCTTTGCGTCTAAAAAACTCTTTTGGCGAAGTGAATCGGTTTTCTGAGTTTGAATATGTCGTCGTCAATGATGCCGTCGAGAAGGCAACCGCCCATTTGCAGACAATAATTTTAGCCGAAAGACTAAAGCGGGTTAGACAAAGCCGTGTGATTCAAGGTATTTTAGATAGTTTCGATGAATCGAAAAATCAGGTCAATGGAGAGTGAGATTAATTTATGGTCGAAGAAACTGAACAACTTGTTGAAGAAACTAATACCGAGCCCCGCGTCAATCCCGAAATTGATTCAAAATATCGCAAAATAATTTTAGCCGCGCAACGCAGCAAACAATTGCAGCGCGGCGCAAATCCGCGCGTGGATATGGACCCGCGCAAAAGCAAATCAACTAGAATAGCGATGAAGGAAATAGATGCCGGCAAAGTTGATTTTGAAATAACTCCGTCTCTCCTTGTAAATGAAAAGTCGTAAATAGAGCGGGTAGTGTTTATTTTTTAGAATTTAGTGTTTTAATGCCTTTGGCTTGACACAAAACAAACCGATTCGGTATTTTAGAAGTTCGCTTTTCAAACATTTGAAGCGGACGGATAGTCAGTTAGCTCAGTGGTAGAGCACTACCTTGACACGGTAGGGGTCAGCAGTTCAAGTCTGCTACTGACTACCAATTAAAGGCTAAAGGAGAAAGGCATAAGGCTAAAATTTGGTTTTTATCTTTTATCCCTTCGCCTTCACACTTTTGATACGATGCTAACAAAGAACTTTGCATTTTTTATACGAACTACTACAACGCGCTTCTAATGGCGCGTATACTCGGCGTTTTTATTAAACGCTAAGGCAAAGTCGCTCTTATCAAATCAAATCTTTTTAGAGTAGTAGATTGTTAATCGTCAATGGTTAATTGAATTTCTTGGATAAGCGGCGAATTTGCTTTTTGCAGGTTCGGCTACCGGCATTGGAGAAAACAATTAACAAACATTTTCTATTAACAAAAATATGAGTGAAATAAATATAAAAATTGGAGAAAACCAGAAAAGTTTTCCCGCGCCCCTCAGCGTCGCGGAAGCGTTAAAATCTGTTGACCGTGATTTGTTGAAGAAGTCGCTGGCGGCAAAAGTAAACGGTGCGGAAGTTGATTTGTCTTACGAACTTCAGCCGACCGACGAAGTTTTATCAGTCGAACCGATTTTGACTGAAACCCGCGACGGTTTAGAAGTGATTCGACATTCGGCGGCGCACTTGCTCGCCGCGGCGGTAATTGATTTATTCCCTGAAACGAAGCTCGGAGTCGGTCCGGCGCTGATGGACGACCCGCGTTACGGTTATTATTACGACGTGATTGCGCCGCGCCAACTGACCGAGGCTGACTTGCCGGTTATCGAAAAAAAGATGCGTGATATTGCCAAACGCAATCTTCCATATCGGCGCGAGGTAATCGACAAAAACGAACTTATTAAACTTTTCACCGACCGCAATGAGCCTTTAAAGTGTGAACTTGTCAATGAAAAGGCTGGCGATACGGCGACCGCTTATTACATTGAAGACACGCCGTTCGTTGATTTCTGTTTAGGTCCGCACGTTCCGAATACTAATAAATTAAAAGCGTTCAAATTGCTTGCCTTGTCAGGCGCGTATTGGAAAGGCGACGCTAACAATCAACAAATGCAGCGCATATACGGAACGGCGTTTGCGACGCAGGAAGAACTTGACGGATGGCTCAAGCAGCGTGAAGAAGCTGAACGGCGCGACCATCGAAGAATCGGTAAAGAATTGGATTTGTTTTCGATTCAAGACGAATACGGGCAAGGCTTGATTTTATGGCATCCGAAAGGCGGCGCGATTCGGATGGAAATGGAAAATCTTCTTAAAGAAGAACTCAAAAAACGCGGTTATAGTTTTGTTTTTACGCCGCACATCGCCAAGCGCGAACTTTGGCGCATTAGCGGACACGAAGAAAATTACGCCGACAGTATGTTTGCACCGACGAGCATCGAAGACGAAGAATATCGCCTGAAACCGATGAACTGTCCGTTTCATATCGGCATCTATAAGGCTTCGCCAAAATCTTATCGTGATTTGCCGCAACGCTATTCGGAAATGGGAACGGTTTATCGCGCAGAACTTTCGGGAACGATTCACGGTTTAATGCGCTGTCGCGGATTTACGGTTGATGACGCGCATCTATTTGTCCGTCCCGACCAAGTGCGCGAGGAAGTCGCCGATTGTTTGGACTTTGCCATCAAGGTATTTGAAACTTACGGTTTCGACAAAGTGAAGTTTGAATTATCGGTGCGCGGCGAGGCGGAAAATAAAATTTATCTCGGTGCAGACGCGGATTGGGAAAACGCGGAAAATTCATTGGCGAATGCGCTCAAAGAAAGAAATATCTCCTACGAGCGAATCGAAGGCGAAGCGGCATTTTACGGTCCGAAAATTGACATCAAAATCGAAGACGCAATCGGACGCATTTGGCAGCTCGGCACGATTCAGCTTGATTTCAATTTGCCCGAAAGATTTGAACTCGAATACACGGGTGAGGACGGACAAAAGCATCGTCCCGTGATGGTTCACCGCGCGTTATTCGGTTCGATTGAAAGATTTTTCGGTGTTCTGGTCGAACAATTCGCGGGCGCGTTTCCCTTCTGGCTCGCTCCCGTCCAAATCACAGTTTTGCCGATTACCGACCGCATTAACGATTATGCGGAAAGTGTTTTTAAGGAATTGAAGCAAGCCGGATTTCGGGTTGAATCAAACTTAAAATCTGATAAAATCGGCGCAAAGATTCGAGATGCCCAAATCCACAAAATTCCGTTTATGATTGTGTTGGGCGACAAGGAATTGGAAGAAAATAAAATCGCCGTGCGCGAACGCAAGGTGGGCGACATCGGGCAGATGAGTTTGGAGGAATTTAAGGTAATGGCGCGGAAGTTAAGAGAGACCCGCGCTTTGGCTAGTGTATAGTCCTGAGTCTAGAGTCGTAAGTCTTAAGTCAGATTTTGTTTTGACTCCAGACTTACGACCCTAGACTCAGGACTATAGAGAAAGGAGAAACAATATCGCAACGAGATTTAATAAAAATCGCGGCAATCGTTTTCAGAGAGGTCCGCTTCACAAAACAAATGAACGTATTCGAGTTCCGTCGGTGCGCGTGATTGACGAAGACGGCGAACAGCTTGGAGTGATGGACACGCGGGACGCAGTGCAGAGAGCGCGTGAAGAAGGCAAGGATTTGGTAGAAGTTGCGCCGAATGCCAAACCACCGGTTTGCCGAATTATTGACTACGGAAAATTTCTTTACGAAGAAAAGAAAAAGGCGCACGAAGCCAAGAAAAAACAGGTTACGGTTGAGGTTAAAGAAATCAAATTCCGTCCGGGAACAGACGACCACGATTATGGGTATCGGATGGAACGCGCTCGCGGATGGATTGCCGGCGGCGATAAAGTACGGGCAACCATTGCCTTTCGCGGACGCGAGATGACGCACCGCGAACTCGGCGCAAATCTTCTAGCCAAACTGCGCGACGATTTGATTGATATTGCCGATGTCGAAGTTACGCCGAAGATGGAAGGCTATCAAATGTTTGTTATTTTTGTGCCGAAAAAGGCGAAAGTTTAATTTAATAAAAATTTGCCACAGAGGACACCGAAGTTTATTGAGATTTTATTCCTCTAATTCCTCGGTTTCCTACGTGGCAAAAATGAAGGAGTTTAAGAATGCCAAAATTAAAAACACACAAAGGCGCGGCAAAGCGTTTTCGCTCTACCGCCAGCGGCAAATTCAAACGCGGGCATTCGCACGCCCGTCATATCTTGACGAAAAAGACGAGTAAGAGAAAACGCAATCTCGATATTGATGCGTTGGTTTCCGAAGGCGACCAAAAGCGGGTTGAGAAAATGCTGCCATACGGAAGAAATTAACGAAAGGCTAAAGGGAAAAGGATAAAGGATAAAAATTTTCAAAATATTTAGCCTTTATCCTTCAGCCTTTATCCTTTGAACGACTGAAAGGAGTGAAATTATGCCAAGAGCAAAACGTGGGAATAAGCGTTTAGAGAAACGCAAAAAGATATTAGCCTTAGCCAAAGGTTATTACGGAAGAAAATCGAAAACATATCGTTCGGCGAAAGAAGCGGTCGAGCGGTCGTTGAATTTTGCCTATACGGGGAGAAAGTTGAAAAAGCGCGATTTTAGGCGGCTTTGGATTGTTCGTATCAACGCGGCGTGTCGTTTGAACGGAATGAAGTATTCGCAATTTATCAACGGTTTAAAGGTTGCCGGAATCGAATTAGACCGCAAAGTTTTAGCCGATTTAGCGGTTAAACAACCTGAAGCATTTGCAACTTTAGCAGGACAAGCAAAAGATGCCGTTAGCAATAATCAACAGCCAACGGCTTAGAGGATTATTATCGGAGACGAGCAATGTTGTTTTTGGTTATCGAGCATTTCAAAAATCAAGATGCCGGAGCAATCTACAAGCGATTTCAAGAACAAGGAAGAATGATGCCCGAAGGCTTGAGATATGTTGATAGCTGGGTCGAAGCGAACTTCAAACGGTGTTTCCAACTAATGGAGTGTGACGACCCGCTTTTATTTCAGCAATGGATTATTCAATGGCGCGACTTGGTAGAATTCGAAATCGTTCCGGTTGTGCCTTCTGCAAGAGCGAAAGAAGCAATCAGCAATAATCAACTGCAACTGGCTTAAGTATGATTTAACAATGGATAAAGAAATACAGGAATACATTAATCAAGCTGATAGTTTGTACAAAGCGTTTGGACAAGAGTTCAGACGCTTTGAACATTTATTGCCAGAAAATTTTATCTCCGAAGAATTTGTCGAACAAATTGAAGGATTATCAATTGAAGCGGCAGAATTAGCGTTAAAAGATTTGGACGATTTAAGAGTTAGGTATTTGGGAGATAAAAGCGAAATTAAAAGATTGAATAAAGTTCTTGGAAGTGTCCCTTCAGAATACAAAAGTGTTTTAGGAAAACACTTTTCGACTATTAGAGGCGCAATGGAACTTACGTATAAACTTGCCAAAGGTCAATTTGAAAAACATATACGTAACTCAAAAGTAGGACGTGAAACTATTGATGTAACTTTGCCCGGAACTCGTCCGCGCGAAGGTCATCTGCATCTGCTCACGATTCTGCGCCAAAAGATTGAAGACATTTTCGTATCCCTCGGTTATTCGATTGAAGACGACCGCGAAATCGAAACTGATTATTACAACTTCGACGCGCTCAACATTCCCGAAGGTCATCCCGCCCGCGAATCGCAGGATACTTTTTACACAACGAACGGTTTCGCACTTCGCTCGCAGACTTCGACCGTGCAAATCAGGGCGATGGAGCGACGCGGCGTTCCGATTCGCATCATCGCGCCTGGCAGAGTTTTCCGCCGCGACACGCCCGATTTGACGCACACGCCGATGTTTCATCAAATTGAAGGTTTATGCGTAGACAAAGGAATTACAATGGCGCATTTGAAAGGCACGGTCGGCGAATGGCTTCGCCGTCTGTTCGGCAAGGAAACGCGTATTCGTCTTCGCCCGTCTTACTTCCCTTTCACCGAGCCGAGCGCGGAGTTTGATTTTTCGTGTTTCAAATGTGGCGGCACGGGAACTTTTGAGAGTGAGCGTTGTCGCCCGTGCAAAGGTTCCGGTTGGATTGAACTTGGCGGTTCGGGAATGGTTCACCCGAATGTTTTGCGAGCCTGCAATGTTGACCCGCAAGTTTATTCGGGCTTTGCCTTCGGCTTCGGCTTGGAGCGAATGTGTTCACTGATGTATTCGCTCGACGATATTCGCCTTATGTTTGAAAATGATGTGAGATTTTTGGAGCAGTTCAGGTAAAATGTTTAACGAAAGGAGATTTATTTATGACAAATCTTGAACAAATAATCATCGAAAAAGTTCACGCTTTCCCGCCTGAAAAACAGCAGAAATTGTTGGACTATGCTGAAACTTTGGAAGAGGAAGAAACTGCGGAAGAAACCAAACATCAAACAATCTGGGATATGGTTAAAGAGTTTGCCGAAGAAGTTCCGAAAGAGGCGTGGGACGAATTGCCGACCGACGGCTCAATCAATGTTGACCATTATCTTTACGGACATAAGAAAAAGACGAGATGAAGGAAATCTTTGTTGACACAAGCGATTTTGTCGCCGTTTTTAATAAGCGCGACCAATTGCATGAAAAGGCTTTACAAATTGAAAACGAACTCGGCAAAGTTCAAAAAGTAACGACCGAATTGGTTTTAATCGAAGTCTTGAATTACTTTTGCGAGTTTCGTCTTGACATAAAAGACTACGTTATAAAATCAACAAATCATTTTATCGTTACCAAGAAAATTGCAATTATTCCGTGTTCTTCCGAACAATTCATCGAAGGCTTCTACTTTTACAAATCAAGACTTGATAAAGGTTACAGTTTGACCGATTGCGTTTCGATGAATGTAATGCGCGAGCGAAATATCAATGAAATTTTGACCAATGACGAACATTTCGAGCAGGAAGGTTTTCGGATTTTGCTTTAGAAATTATGGGTTGGGCAACCCCTTACATTGCAAAACTAAAGGATGGCGAAACAGTTTCATTTCGTCCGCGTGGAAATTCGATGCAAGGCAAAATCGAATCGGGTCAGCTTTGCACAGTTGAACCAATTTCCGATTTTGAAAGTTTGCAAAAAGGCGACATAGTTTTGTGTAAGGTGAACGGAAACGAATACATTCATTTGATAAAAGCGACTCAAGGAAAACGCTTTCAAATCGGAAACAATCGCGGTCGAATTAACGGTTGGATTAGCACAAATTCAATTTTCGGAAAGTGCATAAAAATTGAAGATTAATTTATGAACATCAGTTACAACTGGCTGAAAGATTTGGTTGAAATAGATTTGTCGCCGCAGGAATTGGCGACGAAGCTGACGAATGTCGGTTTGGCGGTCGAAGGCATTCACGAAGCGGGCGACGATTACGTTTTCGATATTGATTTGACTTCAAACCGTTCGGATTGTCTTTCGCATCTCGGCGTGAGCCGCGAAGTCGCGGCAATTACGAATTACGAATTACAAATTACGAATTATGAAGACCTAAAATCGAAGATTGAAAATCAACGCTTGGTTTCGATTCAAGATTCCGATTTGTGTAATCGTTTTACCGCTAGAATTATCAAAAATGTAAAGATTGGAGAATCGCCCGATTGGTTAAAACAACGGCTTGAAGCCGTCGGCGAGCGTTCGATAAATAATGTCGCGGACATCACGAATTTTGTAATGCACGAACTCGGTCAGCCGATGCATTCGTTTGATTTGAATAAACTAAAAGAAAATCGAATCGTTGTCAGACGCGCGCGAAATGGTGAAACGATTAGAACTTTGGACGAATCGGAACGCAAGCTCGATGAAACGATGCTGGCGATTTGCGACGCGGAGAAACCTGTAGCGGTCGGCGGCGTGATGGGTGGTTTCGAGTCGGGAATTACCAATGAAACGACCGATGTTTTGCTTGAAGTTGCTTATTTCGACCGCGCAAATATTCGCCAGACTTCCAGAAATCTAAAACTCTCAACCGAAGCGAGTCATCGTTTTGAGCGCGGTGTTGACATCGAAAATCTGATTCGCGCATCGAATCGCGCAACCGAATTGATTTGCGACCTCGCGGGCGGAGCTGCCGAAAATTTTGTTGATGTTTATCCGACAAAATTTCAGCCGAATGAAATCGAATCGAATGACATTCAAGCGGCGGTAAAAAGATTGACGGGTTTAGATGTCGCGGAAATTGAGATTCTAAAAATTTTGAAGGCTCTCGGCTTTGAAGTAAAAGACAAATCGCCAATCGCCAATCGCCAATCACAAATTTTCCTGTCTCCATCTTGGCGGCACGATGTTGCTATTGAAGAGGATTTGGTTGAAGAAGTCGCGCGGATTGTCGGCTATGACAAAATCGCGGAAGAGCTTCCGACGGCAACTTCGGCGGGAGAATATCAGCCGACCGAACCGCGCAAAAAATCTCTCCGAAACACGCTTGCCGCGCTCGGTTTTGACGAAGCGATTTCTTATAGTTTTATTGACACGCGGAATGACGGGAAATTCGGTTTGATTCCGAAATTAGTTGCCGAAAATTTGGACGAAAAATTTGTTACGCTCGAAGATTCGATAATTGAAGGAGCAACTCGAATGCGTCCAAGCTTGCTTTCGGGCTTACTTGATGCGGTTCGCAGTAATCTCAATCATCGAAAGCGAGATTTGAAATTGTTTGAAATCGGAAAGGTTTTTTCCGCATCTGAAAAGGAAAATGATTTGCCCAACGAACGAGAACTTTTTGCGCTGGTTTTGACTGGTAATGAAACTTTGCAAAACAAAACAATGCCGCTTCGTGAATTTGATTTTTACGATGCGAAAGGCGCGATGGAAGCGGCAGTCAGTTCGCTGAATTTATCATCATTAGTTTTCGAACCAAAAAATGTTTCACATCTGCGACGCGGACAATCAGCGGAAATTAGTTTGAACGGAAAAGCCGTCGGAACAATCGGACAGCTGAGTGATGAAATCGCCTCCGTCTATAAATTTCGGCAGCCGGTTTTTGTCGCCGAAGTTGATTTGCAGACGCTTCTCGAATCAAAAGAACAAACGGTTGTATATCGACCGCTGCCCGTTTATCCGTCAATCGTGCGCGATGTTTCCCTGCTTGTAAAACGCAGTGTGAGTTTTGCGGAAATCAAAAACGCGATTGTCGAACAAAATTTTGAACTGCTGCGAAGCGTTGAATTTGTTGATGTTTATGAAGGCAAAGGTGTGGCAAGCGACGAGCGTTCGATTACGATTCGACTTGAATATCGGAGCAATGAGCGCACACTTCTTGACGAAGAAGTTGATGCAATCCACGCAGAAATTCTGCAAAATATTGAGACAAATTTGGGCGCGAAACAGCGATTTTAAGGTTGGAACGCCATCATCTTGACGGCAGAAAGCGTTACCCTCAAGATGACGGCGTTCCATTACACTTGAAGTTTTCCTTAAAAATAAACATAATCAGACGGAAAGTTTTACAATCAAATTTTGGAGAAACCAATGAACGGTTTAGCAGGAATGGAAAAATTTTCGCATCTTGAAGACAAAATCTATCTGACAATTGAAAATGTCCGAAAGTTGCGCGAAGAAAAGGAAAAGATTGAACACGAAATGAAATCGTTGCGCCACGAAGTGAGCAATCTTTTATCGGAAAAAACTCGTCTCGAAGAAAAAGTCGAAGATTTACTTTCAGAACGCGACGCTATTCAACTCAAAGTCGAAGCAATGCTCGACGCAATGACCATCATCGAACCAGATGTGGCGGAAGCTGTTCACAGGTGAAAGTTATGCTCAACGGCAAGGAAAAAGCAGACGCGGTGGCGCAATCAATCCGCGTCGAAATTTACAACCAAACTTACAATATTCGTTCTGACGGCGACAACGATTATATTTTGCGTCTGGCGGAATATGTTGACGGCAAAATGCGCGAAATATCGTCGGGAACGCTGACGGTTGATTCGCTGAAAGTGGCAATTCTCGCGGCTTTGCACATTGCCGATGAATTTCACCAACAAAAAAATCAACAGGAACAATCCGACGCGCAGCTTGCTTCTCGAAGCGCAGAGTGCGCCGAAATGCTCGACCGCGTTCTCAAACACAGAGAATCCGCTCCGCAGGAAGTCGAAACGGAACAGTAAAAAAGTAAAAAGGCAAAAGTAAAAAGTCATCCTTGTTTATATTGGATTTTTAAGAACAACATTCTTTACTTTTGCCTTTTTACTTTTTACTTTTTACTTTTTATAGACTGTGTTACAATTTAATTCAGGCGATGGAATTTTACTGCTGAGTTAGTAACCAGGCGCACAATAATTGAGCCAACATATATTGAACCGGGAGGCTAATGCCGTTTTCGGTGCAGTCTTTCAAAGTTAAAGATTTGCCATAGAATTCGGTTTTGACGTTCTCTTTTGAACAGAAAGCCACCCACCTGTTGAGATACAGGTTCAATTTAGCCGTTTGGAACGGCTTTCGCGGTTTTTTCTCGCCAAGATTTTTAAGCCCCAAGTTTCAAGACCTGAAACTTGGGGCTTTTGTTATGAAAAGGATTTTATAATTGCAGATTTCGTTGTTCATTATTTTGAAAAATTCAAGGACTCGCATAATCGATACTCAAAATAATTATGGTTTTTGTTTTTCAATTAAATTTTCAAACGCCCAAGTCTGCAAAGTCTGCAACATTTCTTTACTAATCTACGCATTTTCCT
>MWYZ01000085.1 GCA_002050365.1 Acidobacteria bacterium 28-1 | reverse complement strand
GAAGATTTCAGATGTGGTGATGGAAATCGCGTGTGGGTTACACAATTTGCGAGTAACCTTCCGCCAGCCACTTCAAACAATTGATTTAACGAACTTTGAAGAAATATATTATTTCCAATAATGTCTAACATAGCTTGCAACGGTAATTACAACAAAATAGATAGCGGCAAGAAGTTGAATGTTGATCGGTGGAATTTTTCGGTTGGCGAATTGATCGGAACTCATTAAAAAATCAATTGTGCCGTGGTTATACGGTAAAATATAGCTGTATTCCCAAGCAAGCATACCGACACCTAAAAACCAAATTACGAAACCCACTCCAATCGGGACTAAAAAATTCTTAAATTGCAGACTTAGCAAATATTGCAGAGCCAAAATCGGCAGACAATCAAGAAAGAAGTTAACGTTTGCGTTCAAAAAATCCATATAAGGAATCGGTGCAGTCGGATATGGAATATTGCTGAAAAGCATTGAAGGAACGACCGCCGATAGATAAATTCCGACATTAAACAGCACAAAAACTTCGACGAGCATTATCAAAATCACCAGAAATTTTGCAAAGAAAATCGTCGTAAATCTTTGCGGCGTTGTATGCAGTTGTTTCCAGGTGTTGTTTTTATATTCGATTTGAGTAATCAAACCCGCCGCCAAAATAATCCCGATTGGCAGCAAAAAAACCGCCATTGATTCCCAAGTTTGATTCCAGAGTTTCTGCCAAAAATCATCCGAAACGTAAAGAGCAGACAATTGGTCGGCGTTTTTTATTCTCGACATTAAAATAATCGAAGGCGTAAAAAATGCTCCGACAATTACCAGCCAGGATGCCAGACTGCGTTTCTTTTTGAGCCATTCGCTTTGAAAAGTGTTGATAAAATTCATTTTTTTACTCGCTGATAACGTCAAAAAAGATTTTTTCTAAGTCATTTTCAATCTTGCTGATTTGATAAACTTCGACGTTATTTTCCACCAATTTCTGATTGATTGCGGCAATTGTTTCTTTTTCGAGAATCGGAATCGCAATTTTGCCCGATTCAATCCGCGAAATTACGCCGAAATCGTTGATGATTTGCAAAGTCGCAGAGTCATCATTCGTTTCAAAAATTATGAATGAATTTTGCTGTCGTTTGCTTACCAATTCGGCTAAAGTTCCTTGAAAGAGCAGATTTCCTTGATTGATGATGCCGATATGCATAACGAATTTTTCGATTTCGGACAATAAATGGCTGGAAATCAGAATCGTAACTCCGTGATTCTGATTCAGGTTTTGCAGTAATTCTCTGATTTCAAGAATGCCGTTCGGGTCTTAACCGTTCGTCGGTTCGTCCAAAATCAGCAAAGACGGATTGTGAAGCAGAGCAATCGCAATGCTAAGGCGCTGTTTCATTCCGAGCGAAAATTGATTCGCCTTTTTATTACCCGTCTGCGCTAAACCGACTAATTCCAACACTTCCTGAATTCGCCGTTTCGGACATTTATAAACTTTCTGCAAAATCCTTAAGTTTTCAACCGCTGTCAGATGCCCGTAAATAGAAGGACTTTCGATCATCGGACCGATATTTCTTAAAGTCTCTACGCGGTTTTTTTCAAATGGCTTTCCGAAAACCAAAATCTCGCCGTGTTGTTTTTTGAGCAATCCCAAAATCAACCGCAGCGTCGCAGTTTTTCCCGCGCCGTTCGGACCTAAAAACCGTAGATAGTGCTTTCAATAACCTGAAGATTGACACAATTTAAGGCAGTTTCATCTTCTGAAAATTTATGAATCAGATTAATCGTTTCTATACAATACATCAGTCTTTGATTGAGACTTCTCACTATAGATTTGTCAACTATTAGACGGATTGCTGCTCACAATCCGTCCATTGTTGAAGTAAGAATAATCTTAAAATAGCGGGAATAATATTCTGTCGTGAATGTATTCTGCCAACCATTAATACTGGTCTGCAAAATGGCAATTTCATCCGGCATTCTATGAACGGCTATGTCTAATAAAAGTGACGCGAGGATTAATTTTGAATGGTAAATGGTAAATGGTAAAATGTTTCTATGAAATTCCTACACATCTCCGACGTGCATTTGGGCTGCACGCGCTATCAACTTAACGAATCACCGCGCGATTTTTTTGATGCGTGGATTGACGTTTTACAAAAGTATGCCATCGGCGAACGAGTTGATTTCGTTATAATGGGCGGCGATTTTTTCCATAAACGCAATGTGCCGCCGGAGACGATGAATTACGCTTTTGCGGGTTTGAGTCTTTTGAAAGATAACGGTATTCCGTGCGTCACGATTGAAGGAAATCACGATCAAAAAGCGAATGATACGGATTTTAGCTGGCTTCGCAGCTTGGCGAACTGGAATCTTTTATATCTGCTCGAACCGACGAACGAGAATGGGAAAGTTAATTATAAATCCTGGAATGAAGACAACGGCAAAGGCGGATTTGTTGACATCGGCAATGCTAGAATTTTCGGCTCGCATTGGTATGGCGCGTCGGCGAATTGGGCGATTCCGATGCTGACCGAAGCCATCAAAGAAAATCGTCGAACAGACGCATTTCATATTCTTTTATTACACACCGATGTCGAAGGTCATCAGACGCATCCGATTCCCGCGTTATCGCTGGCGAACTTGAAAGAATTAAAATCCGTTACCGACTACGTCGCGCTCGGACACACGCATAAAAGTTACGAGATTGACAATTGGGCGTTCAATCCCGGCTCGCTGGAAATTACGAGTATTGACGAATTCCGCGAAACACGCGGCGCGTTTTTAATCGACGTCGGCGAAAATAATGAAGTTAACGCCACGCATTTGAGAGATTACCGGCAACGTCCGTTTCAGCGTTTGTCGTTTGACGTTTCGGGTTATGCCGAATCGAAAGAGATTACCGAAGCTGTTTTGGAATTAGTCGAACGCGAAGCAAAAACTTTTGATGCGAATGCGCCGAGACCGATTTACGAAATAACTCTGCGCGGTCATCTTGGCTTTCCGAATTCAAATCTCGAACTGCAAAAAATCCGCGAAGAAGCGCGTGAATTAACCGACGCTCTGCACGTTCGCATTAAAAATCATTCCGCGCCGATTGAATATGCGGTCGCGGCAGATGTCGGCGAAGACGTTTCGCGCGAGATGCTCGAACGCCGTGTCGTCGAAGATTTAATCATCCGCGACAATCGTTATAAAACCCGCGTCGAAGAAATGGCGGATGCGGTCGTCGGCGCAAAGCGTCTCGCCTTGAGCGACGAAACGCCTGACAAAATTGTTGACTTTATCGCTTTAAAGTTAGAGCAAAAAAATGAAGCTCGCGCGTGAGCGAAAGCGAAACGTTTTTGAATTTGAAATGTTAAATCACCTTTTCCGTTGCTCACGCGCGGGCTTCCGAATTCATAAATCATTATGAGAAAAATTTTCCTGTCGCTTGTGATTTTGATATTGTGCGGAACGTCCGCGCTCGCACAGAAGGGTGTGACGCCTTTGAGCCTTTTGACGCAGCAAAATCCGGCGGTTAAATGGAATGCCAAAAGCCAGATAAAAGGCGATTTTGATTACGACGGCATCAGCGATTACGCCGTCAGAGGTATGAAGGGAGCAAAGTTTGTGGTCGGCATCGTGAAAGGCTCGGTAACGCGCAAATCAAAACACTGGACGCTCGAATTTGGTGAAGATGCGGGAGACCAAAGTTCACTTTGCTCGGTCAAATCTGCTGTGATTACCGTTGATGATATTGATAAGGATTATGTGGAATTTGCCAGCGAATATCTGGAAGCCGATTATGCTAAAAGGCTTAAAAATTTGCCGAAAAATAGTAAAGGTATAACTGTCGCCGACGGAATGTGCGATTCGTTTCACGTCTTTTGGGATAAAAAAGCAAAGGAATTTACGTTCTGGCGCGTTTAGGCTTTAACGCATCTAAGAAATATGTCCGAAGTTCTCGAAAAAGTGTCAGGCATTCGTCATCTGCCGTTGTTTCCGCTGCCGCTTGTTCTGCTGCCGAACGAGCTTTTGCCGCTTCATATTTTTGAGCCGCGCTATCGGCAAATGCTCAAAGATGTCGCGCTCGACAAAAATATGTTCGGCGTGTCATTTTTTAATCCGCAGGAAACTTTTATCGAAAAGCCACTTGCGGGAAGCATCGGCTGCGCGGCAGAAGTGCGCGAAGTTCAAGCGATGCCCGACGGACGCTCGAACGTTTTAACCGTCGGTTTGATTCGTTACCGTTTAATTGATTATGTTGACGCGGGCGAGCCGTACCTTGTCGGCGATGTCGAGTTCTTTGAAGACGAAAAGGAAAACGAAAATCTTTTGAATCCTTTAGCGGACGAAGTTTTTACACTCTTTCGGCGCATCGCAAAAGCCGCGCACAAACTCAGCGGCGAGCGCGGCACATTCCCCGACGTTCAGCAAACTGACCCGCAAGCACTCTCGTTTTTAGTGACGGCTGCGTTTAATCTCGAACCTGATTTGAAATATCAATTATTGGAAACCCGCTCGACCGTTGAACGGCTCGAACGCTTACGCGAAATTCTTATCAAAACGGTTAGCAAAATGGAAGAAAGCGCGGAAATTCACAAAACCGCCAAAACAAACGGACACAGTAATAAGAAGATTGATTTTTGAATTTAAGATTCAAGACTCAGAATTTAAGATTCAAAATTTAGGTTTTGAGAAGCGTCGCACAAAATTAATTCTCTCACAAAAATCAAAAATGCTCATAAAAATAGAATACTTTGGAATGTGTCCGAAAACCTCGTAGATTTTGATCCACTCGACCCTTGATTTTCACAGGCTTTTGTTTCTCCATTTTTCGGCGACCACAATCTACTGTTTTCGGACATTTTTTCTTTGCCTTAAAAGTCAGCTAATGGGTTTAGTTTTGAGATTTTAGTTATGGGACGATTTATGACACACATTAGGTAATCTATGTTTTATTGGGCTTTAATTATTATTTAAGGCGATTGTAAATTGTTTCAAAAAGGTCGTTTTTGAAACAATTTAACATTTAATTTCCAGACAGGCTCTATTGAACTTTCAGGTTTGTTGTTTTGATAAAGTAAGCACGTATTTCACCCGGCAAGAGTTTGACGGTCGTTTTATAATAGTTTCCTTCTTGTTGCCACGATAACTGTTTTGGTTGTGTATATTCTGGCAACCATTCATTTGGAAAACTCCAGGGACGCGCGTCTTCGCCAATCCAATCCTCAGTAACGACAGGTTTATCCTTTATTCGCAATGTAATTTCAGCAGTCTTGCTCATATCCATCGCAGCAGGGGAATAAGACATTTTTACCAACCCCTCATTATTGCTTAAAGTTATCACGTAGCCGTCTGGACGAAGGTTGACGAAATATTGACAATCACCGCGCACTTCAACAGGTTGCAGACCGCTGGTGAGTTCCAACAAAAGATGCGCCATATAGGGCATAGATACTTCATCGTATCCCATTAAATATGAGGGGGTTGTCAAAATTACCTGACCTTGGCCGACTTTGTTGACAAAAGCAATAGGATCGCCATTTGAAGCACGGGCGATAACGCGGGCAGAGGTGGCGGTTGCCTCTTGATATGGAAAAGGTGTACCGACAATTTTTTCATTATCACGTTCGCACACAACCCCGTTAGACTCTTTTTGCTTGTTTTGTAGCCTCACTCCCAGGAAAGATTCATCAAATCCCGCTACAACTTGTTCTGCGTTAATTACTAATGTTCCCCCGTCATTGACATATTTTCTGAGTCGTTCTGCCCATTTTGCATCTAGTCGTGTATCACCCAGACAGAATACAGCCGGATAGGCTTGCAATGAATCCATTTGAGTGGGTGATGTTACCAACACATCAAAAATGTCCCCAAAATATCCGTTAGGAAATGGAACGTTAAGATCATTTGCCGCGTCGCCTTCATTTTTCGGGAAAGGAAAGTAAGCAACATTGAAAAATTGATTAATCATTTGATCCGGGCGTTCTAACGGTTTTTTATCCCAGAGTCGCATTCCATTGTAGGTATATTTGTCCCACCCATGAGCTTTATCTAGAAGTATTGCCACTGGAGTATTTATGACTCCACGATTAGGATGTTTTGTTGCTAGTCGAAGCATTTCGTCATACGACCATCCCATCTGATTAAGCTGTCCGTTAGTATCAAACAGGTTATAGCCTTGCTCAGGATGAAAAAAACTTGCACCTTGAAGATAAGCGAAGAGCAGTGCGCGACGGATATGAGCCAGTGAAGGTCCAATCGTGGCATTGCGACTGTTTATCTTCAACCCATCCAAATCAATAATATACGGATCTTCACTGGTGAATGTACGGATAGCACTGCCAAAAGATGCGCCAAAATACCAATTCCAAGGCTTATTATATTGCCGTCCGGCACCGCGTGCAAAAGCTGCTTGCCCTTGGAAATATGGCATAGCCGCTGCTGATTCTGTGCCAAGTGTTTTTGCTCCGGACTCCGCTAATTGATGAATGTGTGGGGACGTTCCAACACTGAGGGCAAG
Source organism: Acidobacteria bacterium 28-1 (assembly GCA_002050365.1). Classification (GTDB taxonomy): domain Bacteria; phylum Acidobacteriota; class Blastocatellia; order Pyrinomonadales; family Pyrinomonadaceae. The sequence continues at coordinate 147,522 of MWYZ01000085.1, read as the reverse complement.
AATCATTTTCTCAAAAGGATTTGGAACGGTTGAAGCCCAATCTGAATTAATCATTTGTTGCCATTTACTTTTACCGTTGGTTAGTAACCATTGATAATTGGCATTTTTGAAATCGCTACCGACGGGAATATTTTCTGGAGAGAAGGGGATAGTCAGGTAACTATTTTCACCTGAGATAATTCCGACCCAAAGATTACCAAAGGTTTTTTCAAGTTGCTGATAGGAGTTTGGTATTTTACCCGCTGAGCCATAGTTGCCGACAATAACAAACGGACGCTTATTGGTCAAAATGTATTGACGCAACGGGTTGTCAGGTTTTAGTAATTCACTTACTTGAGAGATATGTATTTGGATACCGGTAATTGGGTTACTGAAGATCGGAGCAGATTGCGGATTGGCTCCGTAACGTGCCACAAAGGCTTTTGCGCTATTTGGATTTCCAACTTCAGGTAGAATACTAATTGGAAATGGATAACCGGGAACTATCGTTGTTGCTCCAAAATACCAAAAATCACGTCCTGCCGTTTTAGGTAGAAGCCATGCTTGCGGAATAGAGCGAAGCTCTTTGTTTATTTCAATCAGCGGTTTTAGAGGCTCTCGTTTTTGTGACCATTTTAGTAAGTAATTTGAATAAGCCTGTGGCGGAAAACCGCGTTCTTTAGGATTCCAATTCGCATCGTTTGTGAGAACTAACGCATCTATATCACGAGGTACTTCTGCCGTTTGTTCAAGCAAAATACTTATTTTAGCGACACCTTTTTTCAGGTTGAGATTTTTTTTATCCCAAGCGTAATTCCACCGAATTTCTGGATGAGGTTGCGTGTTGACATCCATGCGTCCAAACTCAGCTTTGGAATGCCCCCCAGTATAATTGACAATAACATTAAAAGGCTCTGCTTTACCTGTATAATCCTGATAACGCATCCAGAGCGAGTATTCACCATTCTGTGGTATATAAATCTCTTTAGTAATTCCACCTGTTGCAGCGGTTGCTAATCCTTTTACTCCCCACCAACCTGAAGCACCTCCACGACTCCACTGCGGATGCCAAGACATATTTTGTTGCCAAGCAGCTGAATCTTGTGCACCAACACCTGCAAAATCTTCAATTTCCAGCTTTATATAAATGGGAGTTGGTTTAATTTCTTGATTAGCAGCAATGAGTTTAACGAGTTGGGTTAACGGTTTAATAAACGGGGATAATTTGTTTTTATGAATACTGCCATTTGTATATCCAACTAAGAAAAGCAAGAAGATAGCAAAGGCAATAGAACTTAACGCAAAACGAATACTTCTTGACATGAATATGAATGAAACAATTTGCATATACAGTGTATTAAACCATTAAGTAACTTACGTGGGAAGTTGAACATCTTTTGCCAGAAAACGGCGATGGCATTTACAGTTCTTTTTACGCAGCATACGCTTTGCGGTTTGACCATCAACGAGAACGCCAACCCGGACGTGAAAAGCGATATGCTTTTATTGCCACTGTTTTTACTTAATTTTTGTGCAACGCCGATTTAAGATTTTGGTCTCGGGTTTTGAATTCTGAATCTTAAATTCTAAATTACCCTCAACAATAAAACTACCGGAAATATAAGCCGGTAAAAACTCTTAAAAAGATATTTTCTTTGTGCCATAATTTATAAATAGAATTTAGGAGTAAAGAAAATACAACTTGGAATCGGTTTTGCGAGTCTTAAATGCCAGCCCTTGAAAAAAGACTTTCGGTAAGCTATCGAAAATGTTACTATAAAAATCCTTAGAAAAGGAAGAGTTTTATTATAATTATGAAAGCCAAATTTTTCGCTTCCCTGCTGATTATTTCTGCATTTTGTTTGACTATCTTTGGGCAAACTCAAGCCAAAAGCGATTCAAAAACTGTCAATGTCAAAATGCCCGCCGTACAATTTTTTCCGCTTTCCGAATTGAAGGAAGGAATGCGCGGGACGGCGCGGACGGTTTTTCGCGGCTCGGCACCTGAAGAATTTCAGGTTGAGATTTTGGGCATCGTTCCCGGCGCGGTCGGACCGAAACAGGATATGATTGTCGGGCGCATTTCGGGCGGAAGTGCCGATCGAACGAGCGTCTTTGCGGGAATGTCAGGCTCGCCCGTTTATATTAACGGCAAACTCGTCGGCGCGATTTCCTACAGCTTTCCTTTCTCGAAAGAGCCGATTTGCGGCATCACGCCGATTGCTCAAATGCTGGATATTTTCGAGCAAAAACAAAATTTGAAAATAAAGGCGAAAGAGCCGCGCGCGTTTTCGTTTGCAGAATTGGCTTCGACCGATTGGAAACCGAATTTTCCAATCGGCACGGTGGCGGTTTCCAATTCAATTTTGGCAAATACGAGCGCGAACTCGCCTTTGAATCAGGTCGCCGGACAATCTTTTCAACCGATTGCCACGCCCATTTCCTTTAGCGGTTTTTCGCAGGAAACTCTTAATAGGTTTGCGCCGCAACTCGTTTCCGTCGGCTTATTTCCTGTCTCAGCCGTCGGCGGCGCGGCGCGAATCTCCCCATTAAAAGTTGCCGATGAAGCGACTTTGCAAGGCGGCGCGTCGGTTTCGATGCAGCTCACGCGCGGCGATTACAGCTTAGCGGCGAGCGGCACGGTAACGATGCGCGACGCGGATAAAATTTACGCCTTCGGTCATCCGTTTTTGAGTCTCGGAACGTCAGATCTGCCGATGTCCGAATCGAGCGTTGTAACGGTTATTCCAAGCGTCGCCAACTCTTTCAAACTCGCCGTGCCGAGCGCAATGGTCGGCACGATGACGCAAGATCGCGCGACCGGCGTTTTCGGCAAACTTGGTCAGTCGCCGAAAATGATCCCCGTCAAAATCAATCTCGAAACGAGCCGCAACGGGCAGGAAACTTTAAGTTTTGAAGTGGTGAAAGACGAGTTTTTGACACCGCTTCTGCTTAATATGACGGTTTACAATTCAATTGTGGCGAACGAGCGCGGGTTGGGCGATTCGATGATTGAACTGAAAGGCGAAATCAAATTGAAGAATCAGCAGACGGTAAAGCTCGAACGCCGTTTTACCGGAATGCAAGCCTCGCAAATTGCCGCCTCGTCGGTTGCCGTCCCCGTCAACGCGCTTCTCGACAGCCGCTTCGATAATGTAGAAATTACCGAAATAAATTTGAATTTAAGTTCGTCTGACGGAAGCAAAACCGCGATTCTCGAACGAATCGCGCTTGACCGAACGGAAGTTAAAGCCGGTGAAACATTTGAAGTCCAAGCGTTTGTGCGAACCGATACGGGCAAAGTTTTTTCGCAGAAAATTCCCGTGCAAATTCCGTCGGACACGCCGAGCGGAAAACTTCTCGTCACCGTCGCCGACGGCGGCTCGCTTCAATACGCATCTGCGTCGCGTCAATTCGTACCGAAAGATTTAAAAGAACTCGTTAAAACTATCAACGAAATAAGAAAGAACGACCGCCTTTATGTGCAAACTTACCGGGTAACGAACGGCGCGGTTATCGGCGCAAGCGAGTTGCCAAATCTACCGCCGTCAATGCTGGCAACTTTGAACAATGATAGAACGGCAGGCGGTTTCAAACCGACACTGTTGACCGTTTTGACCGAACAGGAACTCGCGCCGGCTGAATTTATTGTTTCCGGGCAACAGGTTTTGACTATTGAAGTTACGCGATAAGTTAAAAAAGTGAAGTGAAAAAGTTTAGGTCAAGAGTGATAAATTTGCTCTTGACCTTTTTTCTTTGTGTAATAAACTGAAATATGAATAATTTAACAACGCTAATTCAAGCAATCAATTTCGCCGCCAAAAAACATTCCACTCAAAAGCGCAAAGGCGCGGACGAACAACCGTATATTAATCATCCGTTAGAAGTTTTAAATCTTTTGGCGGATGTCGGAAAAGTCAAAGATTACGATGTTCTGATAGCCGCCGTTCTGCACGATACAATTGAGGACACGGAAACGACAAAGAAGGAAATTACTGAACTTTTCGGTGCCGGAGTCTGCGAGATGGTTTTGGAAGTTACTGACGATAAATCTCTGCCGAAAGCCGAGCGAAAGCAAAAACAAATCGAACACGCGCCACATTTATCGAACGGCGCAAAATACATTAAACTCGGCGATAAAATCAGCAATATCCGCGACGTGAGCGAAAATCCGCCCGACGGCTGGTCAGATAAAAGACGGCGCGAATACGTCGAATGGGGCGAGAAAGTTATTGATGGATTGCGCGGCGTGGATGAGAATCTGGAAAATTATTTTGACGAATTAGTCGCAGCGGCGCGTGAGGCGATTGAAAAGCCAAAAGTTTAAAGTTACGCCTTTAAGACTAAGATTCCGTTGCCCTTTCACGGCTGAAGCAGTTACTCTAAACGGCGGAAAATTTTATGACGCAAGTTTTAATTTCGGTAACAGATAGCTGCCGAACGATTGAGTTGACGTGGGGCGAAACCGACTACGCGCAAGTTAAAGTTTAACGGACAACGCCGATTGAAAGCCGCTGTTTCGCCCTCACGTCCAATGATTTGTTATATTGCCCTCTGCAAAAAAGCGGCTTTATTTGGCTCTCGTCTATTGAGATTCTCCGCGCCGAAAGGCGCAAGTTATAGCGAAATAATGTGAACATAAGTAGTAGGACAAAATTAAACACATCTAAAGAAAGCGTCAATGTCAGAACCGACTGCGGTAGCGGGCGGTTTAAGCCGCGAGTTCAACCGCCCGCTACCGCAGTCGGTTCTGACTTGTTTAGGCTAAAATAAATTTGTCCCCCTACTTATATGGGCTTTTCATTTTACTATTGGAGATTCATCCGTTTCATTAAGTCAATAAAACGCGGTTCGTTTCGGAGATTGTTCCATTTCGGTTCGACTTTCAGAAAAACCATCAGCACGTTTTTTTCCGAATAGGCTTTTTCCAGATAATCAAGTGCGGTTTCGGTTTCGCCAAGCCCGTTGTGAATCATCGCCAAATTATACGGCGCGACATAATTGGACGATTGGCGTAATTCGTCCAAGACGGCTTGCGCCTCAGTCAATTTTCCAGCCTTTGCCAACGAGTAGCCGCGCAGGGCGGTTGATTCCTTGTTTGCCGGAAAGAGTTCTCCGGCTTTGGCGAGTGCGGCAATGGCTTCGTCATACATCTGCTTTTCGTTGTAGACTCTGGAAATAAAAAGATAACCCAGCCAAAAGTTCGGAATCGCTTCGGTTAGTATTTTTAAAGTGTCGAGAGCTTCGTCCGTTTTTCCCGCAAACAAAAGAATCTGTCCTTCAATCGCCTGATTGAAAATCGAAGTCGGGTCGAGTTCGCGGGCGCGTCTGATTTCGGCGAGTGCTTCGGTGTGTCGTCCGGTGTTTGAAAGCAGATGTGCATGAACCACCCGCACAAAAGGGTTGTTCGGATTGAGTTTGATGCCGCGCAGACAATATTTTTCCGCCGCCCGCCAATCGCGGTCATACCAAAAAACAATCCACGCCAGCGTGGAAAAAGTATCGGCGTTGAGCGGAGCGATTTCAGTCGCCCTGAGTGCCGCCGCTTTTGCCTGCGGCATCGCTTCGTCGGCAGGGATGTTGTTGACTAGAGATAATCGCAGATAAGACTGGGCAAGTCCGACGTAGGCAAGCGCGTAATTGGCATCGAGCGCAATCGCCCGCTCGAAATAGCCGATGGCTTTTCGGAGTTCGGGCAGAAGCAGCATTTCCGTGTGAACGCGACCTTTGACGTAAAACTGATAAGCCTCGACATTTTCCATCGAGCGCGTTTTATTTTCGCCCGTCAGCCGAATGTGCAAAGCTGCCGCAACTCGTTCGGAGATTAAATCCTGCACGGCAAAAATGTCGTCGAATTTTTCATTGAACTGTCCCGCCCATAACTGCTTGCCCGCGTCGCCGCAGACGAGCCGCGCTGAAACTCTGATTCTGTCGCCCGCAGTTTGAATCGTGCCTTCCAAAACGGCTTGAACGCCGAGCTGCCGTGCGGCAAGCAAACAGTCTTCCTGCCCGACCGAAGCGTAATGACGAACCGCGCTGAACGGGCGCACGACGATTTCTTCGCCGCCGAGTTTGGCAATCAAAGTGTCCGCCATTCCGAGTTCCAACGCTTCGTTCCGGTTTTCCGCGATAAGCGGTTTAAAGGGCAAAACGGCGATTGTTTTAAGCGGAGCGTCCGATGCGGATTCGCTGACGGCGCGGACTTCGGCAACGAACTTAAAACCTTTGCCCGGCACGGTGACGATAAAGCGATGTTCGCTTTTCTTTTCTCCAAGCACGCGCCGCAAAATCGAGATGTTTTGGCTGAGATTGTTTTCCTCGACAATCGTATCCGTCCAGACTTCGCGCATCAATTCGTCTTTGTCAATCACTCTGCCGCCGTTCTGCACGAGATAAAGGAGCGTGTCAAACGCCTTCGGCATCAGCAGCGATATTTCTCCGCCTTTCAACAAGAGACGTTTTACCGCGTCAAGCCGAAATTCGCCGAATTCGTAAATGCGAGTTTGAGGTTCGTCCATAACCGTTCTCAGAAATTCTCAGAAACTTTCAACTATTCTAAAGATTTCCAGAATTATTTTTGTAATTATGACACTCATCAGCCAAACATAAAACATTTCGGCTGAAAAAATAAATAACCGGAGAACAAAAAAAATGAAAGCAAGAAAACAAACATTCGTCATCGCGTTGGCAATGATACTTACTTTAACAATCGCGCCGCTGACGGTTTTCGGTCAGGACAAAGCCGATAAATCGCTCAGAGTTGAAGGCAACTCGATTGAAGGCGTTTGGAAAAATCAAATTACTGTCACGGATTGCCAAAGCAATACTGTCTTAGCGACCTTTCCGGGTTTATTAAATTATCATCATGGCGGCACAATGTCGGAAACGGGCGGAACAAATCCCGCACTCCGAAGTCCGGGATACGGCATTTGGACTCGCACCGGCGGGCAGACCTACAAAGGCAAGTTTACGTTCTTCACCTTTAACCCGGACGGCACTTTAAACGGCTCGCAGAAGGTAAACCAAAATATCGTAATTTCCCTGGACGGTAATAGTTTGACCGACCATGCGACGGCTGAAATTTTTGATACCGGCGGCAACCGGCTTTTTACCGTCTGCGCGACGGCAAACGGGACACGCTTTTGAATAGAAGCTAAAAGTAGCGATTTTTTATCCGCAAAGCAACACGAAGAAAACAAACCTTAGTGCAATTTTCGTGTTGCTTTGCGGATTGGGGATTTATTCAAATTTCATCCGCCGCATCAAGTCAACAAAACGCGGTTCGTTGCGGAGATTGTTCCATTTCGGTTCGACTTTTAGAAAAGTCATTTTTGGGTCGCGCCGTTCATAGCCTTTTTCCAACCATTCGAGCGCGTTGTCGCGCATCTCCAATGCGTTGTAAAGCAAGGCGATATTATAAGGCGGAACGTATTTCGTTGCGGATAATTTTATAAGCTCTTGCAGCGCGGCTCGCGCCTCGTCGCGCCTTCCCAATTTTGCCAGCGCATATGTGCCGAAGGGGATATCATTTCTGCCGGAAAGTTCATATTCTTTGCGTGATTCGGCGATGGCTTCCCGGAACATTCCTTTTTCGATATACGCGCTGGCGGCAAACAGATGCGGCAGCCAAAAATTCGGTTCGAGCTCGGAAGTTTTCTGCAATTGAGCCAAGGCTTCGTCCGGCAGTCCGGCGTGGAGGAGATATTGCCCTTCGAGCGCGTTTATTGCCAAATCGAGCGGATTGAGTTCGCGGGCGCGTTTTACTTCGGCAAGGGCTTCGGCGTGTCGTCCCGTATTCGATAATACCTGTGCGTAAGCCTGATGAGAGTCCGCGCTGTTCGGATCAAGTTCTAAAGCGCGTCGGCAATGATTGTCGGCTGCCCTCCATTCCCAGTCATACCAAAATAAACCCATACAGGTAGCGACGTGGGCTTCGGCGAGAGTATCGTCAATTTCGATTGCCCTTTGTGCCGCCGCTTTCGATTTCGGAATAGCTTCCGAAGCCGGCACATCGCCGGAGATGCCAAGCACCCCATTTGCCTGCGCGAGACCGGTGTAGGCGGGCGCGTAATTCGGTTCAATTTCAATCGCTTGTTGGAAATACGGAATACTTGCGCGGAGGTCCGGCGGCGTTCCTTTGGCGATGAGGTAACGCCCTTTCATATAAAGTTGATAGGCTTCGATATTTTCCGTCGAATGTTTTTTCGCACGGTTTCCGAGCCGGATTTTTAAAGCCGCCGCCACTTTTTCCGAGATTGAATCCTGCACAACAAAAATATCGGTAAATTTTTCGTCAAACTGTCCTGCCCATAATTGCTTGCCGTCGCTCGTCCGAAGCAGTTTCACCGAGATTCTGATTCTATCGCCCCAGTTTTGAATTGTTCCGTCTAAGATTGATTCAACGCCGAGTTCGCGCCCCGCCGTCAAAGAATCCTGCTCTAAAGAATTATACCGGCGAACCGCGCTCAGTGAGCGCACGACAATTTCTTCGCCGCCGCTCAATTTTGTAATCAGCGTGTCCGCTATTCCGAATTCTAAGGCTTCGTTGCGGTTTTCCACAACCAGCGGCTTGAACGGTAAAACGGCAACGGTTTTTATCGGCGCATCAACAGATTTTTCGTTTCCGCGCCACAGATAAAATCCAGATGCGCCAAGCGCAAAAATACTCAAAACCGCAAAAGCGGCAAGCCATTCTCGATTTTGGATTTTGGATTTTGGATTTTGGATTGAGCTTTTGTTCTCTGTCTTTCGTCCTTCGCCGTTTGTAATTTGATTATCGGTTTTCTCTGTTTCGTTTTCGGAAATCATTTCTTCCGGCTTAACATCCGCAATCCCAAATCCCAAATTCAAAATCGGTCTGACTTCGGGAACGAAACGATAACCGTGTCCCGCAATCGTCACGATGAAACGCTGTTCGCCGGGCTTTTCGCCAAAAACTCTCCGCAGGATTGAAATGTTTTGATTGAGATTATTTTCCTCGACCACCGAATCAGTCCATATTTCGCGCATCAACTCGTCTTTTTCAATCACCTTCCCGCCGTGCCGAATTAGATAGAGAAGCGTATCGAAAACTTTCGGCGTGAGCGGAATTTGCTCGCCGTCACCTTTTGTCAGCAGGCGTTTAGCAGCGTCAACGCGAAATTCGTCGAACTCGTAAATTTGTATCTGAGGCTCATTCATCACCGTTTTCAGAAGATTCACAAAATTTTCAGGACGTTTCTAAAGATTTTCAGAACTGTATTTTGTAATTATGACACTCATCAGCCGCAATTAAAACATTTCGGCTGAAATAAACTAAAAATGAAAGAGGAAAAAAAATGAAAAAACAAATTTTGAAAGCTATCGGCGGCGTGTCGTTGGCAATTTTGGTGTTGGCGGTTTTCGCGCAAGTGCGAGTGTCCGCGCAAGTGCAAAACGGTAACCAACAAGGTCTGGTCGGGTCGTGGGACGTGCAGGTTACAGTTCGGGATTGTCAAACCGGCAACCCAATCCCCTTCATTCCTACCTTTTCTGCGATGATGACTTATAATCAGGGCGGCACGATGCAGGAAAGCGACCTTGGAGGTCCTGGATTAGTGCGCCTGCTTGGTCACGGTGTATGGAGTCGCATATCTGAATTCCATCCACTATACTCCGCCGCCTTTCAGTTTCTCAACTTTTTACCTGACCGCACTCCTGCGGGAAAGAATGTGGTTAGATCAGCTATCAGACTTGGACAAAGCGGCGATACATATACCTCAACCGATACGGGCGAAATTCTTGACGCGAACGGCAACGTAATGAGCAGGGGCTGCGCGACTTCAACGGCAACGCGATTTAGATAAATGGCAAAAAAGCCGCGAACTTTTCGAGGTTTTGTCATAGTTTAATTGTCCGTTAAATAAATTCAAAGGACATCCGTTAAATTAGTTCAACCGACATCAGTTGAATTAGTTTAACGGGTATAATTAAACGTATGTCTGCACTTCTTAATCAAATCCGCAGTGTTATGCGGACTCGCCATTACAGTATCGAAACGGAAAAACTTACATTTATTGGATTAAAAAGTATATTTTCTTTCACGATGTTCGACATCCCAAAGAGATAGGTGCGGCGGAAGTCGGCGCGTTTCTGACGTATCTCGCCGTTGAGGAGGATGTAGCGGCGACGACGCAAAATCAAGCGTGGAATTTTCATCTCCGGGCAGATATTCTCAATTCTCCGTCATTCATTATTTCAGCGCGATTTTTCTCGCCTTCCTGGGGCGGAATAATTGATAATTGAGATTTGATAATTGAAAATTCTCCTCTTCTGATAATATCCCAATAACTTGACTTGCCCGAAAATTTCGCGTAAAACTTTACCAACTTATATCTTCAAAAAGTTAAAATACTTTCTCGAAAAACCTATTATTTTATAATTCGCATTGGAGGTGTCAACAGCTAAGATGGCTTCCGTTAGTCTTCCTATCAAGCGTTCATTCGGAGAAACAATGCGGCGCGGCGCGTGGTGGACGTATCCGCTATTCGTTTTTTTGGGGTTGTCCGCATTTGTCCTTTATTCGACCTGGGCGGCGTTTCAGGGCGCGCATTATTTTTACGGCGGCGGCGGAGCGCATTACCTTTCGCCGTTTTATTCGCCGGAAATTTTCGGCGCTTCGCCGCACGCGATGTTCGGCGTCAAGCCCGCTTGGATTCCCGATTGGGTGCCTTTTTCGCCCGCGTTTTTAATTCTCTGGGCGCCCGCCGGTTTTCGTTTCACCTGTTACTATTATCGCGGCGCGTATTATAAGGCGTTCTGGGCTGACCCGCCTTCGTGCGCCGTTGGCGAGCCGCGCGAAACCTATTGGGGCGAGCGTTCGTTTCCGCTTATCTTGCAAAACGTTCATCGTTATTTTTTGTATCTGGCGCTGATTTTTTTAATTTTTCTCGCGCACGACGCTTGGAAGGCGTTTTGGTTTGACGATGGCTTCGGCATTGGAGTCGGCACGTTAGTTCTAACGGCGAATGTTTTCTTTCTCGGCGGCTACACGTTTAGTTGTCATTCTTTACGCCATTTAATCGGCGGCAATTGCGACGAGCTTTCAAAACTACCGATTCGGCACAAAGCTTACGGCTGCGTCAGTTATCTCAATCGGCGGCATATGATTTGGGCGTGGGCGAGCCTTTTCGTCGTCGGATTTTCCGATATTTACGTGCGGCTGTGTTCGATGGGCGTTTGGACGGATTGGAGATTTTTTTAGAATTTCTACAGAATTTGTAGGGGCAGGTCTTATGCCTGCCCAAAACGCCGGATGTCGCTAATAACCGTTGTTTATATTCAACTTGAATAATCGAAATCAATTTTCGCTGCGCTCATTGGGCAGGCACAAGACCTGCCCCTACATTGTTAACTTCTCTTGATTTTATGGCGGAATATCAAACCTACGAACACGATGTTTTGGTTATCGGCGCGGGCGGCGCTGGACTTCGGGCGGCGATTGAAGCATCAGCGGCGGGCGTTTCGGTCGGGCTGGTTTGCAAATCTCTTTTGGGAAAAGCACACACCGTAATGGCGGAAGGCGGAGTGGCGGCGGCGATGGCGAATGTTGATGACCGCGACAATTGGCGCGTTCATTTTTCCGACACGATGCGCGGCGGGCAATACGTCAACAACTGGCGAATGGCTGAACTTCACGCCAAAGAAGCACCCGACCGCGTTCGGGAATTAGAGGCGTGGGGCGCGGTTTTCGATAGAACCAAAGATGGGCGCATTTTGCAGCGCAATTTCGGCGGACACAAATATCCGCGTCTGGCTCACGTCGGCGACCGAACGGGTTTGGAGATGATTCGCACGCTCCAAGACCACGGCATTCATCAGGGCATCGAAGTTTATATGGAAGTCACCGTCATCGGGCTGCTCAAAGACGGCGAGCGCGTAACGGGAGCGTTTGCTTACGAGCGCGAACACGGAAGATTTCGTATCTTCAAAGCCAAAGCCGTAATTTTAGCGACGGGCGGAATCGGTCGGGCGTATAAAATCACGAGCAACAGTTGGGAAGGAACGGGCGACGGACACGCGCTTGCTTATGACGCGGGCGCGGAATTGATTGATATGGAATTCATTCAATTTCACCCGACCGGAATGGTTTATCCGCCGAGCGTGCGCGGCATTCTCGTCACCGAAGGCGTGCGCGGCGAAGGCGGAATTTTGAAAAACAGCGAAGGTCGGCGGTTTATGTTCGACGATATTCCCGACAACTACAAAGACCAAACCGCCGACTCGCCCGAAGAAGGTTGGCGATACACCCAAGGCGACAAAAACGCACGTCGCCCGCCGGAACTTCTGACCCGCGACCACGTTGCCCGCTGCATCGTCCGCGAAGTCAAAGCCGGACGCGGAACGCCGAACGGCGGCGTTTATCTGGACATCGCTTGGATAAAAGAAAAAATTTCCAACGCGCCCGAACACATCAAAAAGAAACTGCCGAGTATGTATCACCAATTCAAACAACTGGCGGATTTAGACATCACTGAGCAACCGATGGAAGTCGGTCCGACGACGCATTACATAATGGGCGGCATTCGCGTTGATGCCGAAACGCAAGCCTCAACCGTGCCGGGACTTTTTGCGGCGGGCGAATGTGCGGCAGGAATCAATGGCGCAAATCGTCTGGGCGGAAATTCGCTTTCAGATTTATTGGTATTCGGCAAACGCGCCGGAGAATACGCGGTTGAGTTTGCCAAAGAACAAACGCAAGGCGAAATCAATCAAAGCCAAATTGAAGAGATAAAGCGCCGGGCTTTGGAAGCCTTCGAGCGAACCGGCAGCGAAAATCCTTTTCACATTCAACACGATTTGCAGGCGATGATGCAAGATTTAGTCGGCATCGTGCGAAACGAAGACGAAATGCAGCGAGCGTTAGTCGGCATCAAAGAACTCCAAGAGCGAAGAAAAAAAATAAGCCTGACGGGCAATATAGATTTTAATCCGAGTTGGCACACCGCGCTCGATTTACATAATTTGCTGACGGTTTCCGAAGCGATTACGCGGGCGGCGATTGAGCGAAAAGAAAGTCGTGGCGGACAATACCGCGAAGATTATTCGGCGAAAAACGCGGAGTTCGGTAAAGTGAATTTTACAATTAAAAAAGAGGCGGGTGGAAATATGCAAATCGAGCGCGTGCCGATTCCCGAAATGCCCGCCGAGTTGAAACAGATTATCGAGGAAATGGGTTAGAAAGTAAAAAGTAAAAAGTAAAAAGTAAAAAGTAAAATGGCAAAAGCGGCATTCAAAATTTGGCGTGGGAGCAGCGAGGGCGGCGAGTTTGTGAGTTATACGACGGAAATCTCTCCAGGAATGGTCGTGCTTGATGCCGTTCTGCAAATTCAGGGCGAGCAGGCGGGTGACCTCGCTTGCCGGTGGAATTGCAAAGCTGGTAAATGCGGTTCGTGTTCGGCGGAAATCAACGGCAATCCGAAGCTGATGTGTATGACGCGGATGAACACTCTGCCGACTGACCAGCCGATAACTGTCGAGCCGATGAAGGCGTTTCCGCTGAAAAAAGATTTGGTGACGGATGTTTCCTGGAATTATCGCGTTAAAGAAAAAATTAAAAAATTTAAGCCGCGTCCGCCCGACGCACCCGACGGGACGTGGCGAATGATGCAGGAAGATATTGACCGCGTGCAGGAATTTCGCAAATGTATCGAATGTTTTTTATGTCAGGACGTTTGCCACGTCCTTCGTGACCATCATAAACACGAAGAGTTTATCGGTCCCAGATTTTTGGTTTATGCGGCGGCGTTGGAAATGCACCCGCTCGATACCGAAAACCGTCTTCGGGATTTAAAGGACGAATCAAATATCGGTTTATGCAACATTACAAAATGCTGCACCAAGGTTTGCCCCGAAGGAATTACGATTACCGATAACGCCATTATCCCGCTTAAAGAGCGCGTAGTTGGCGAGTTTTACGACCCGATTACGAGATTTTTAAATCTGTTTCGTAAAAAATAATCGGTGGTCGGTGGTCAGTAGACAGAAAATAATTCTCCACTGACCACCGACTACTGACCACCGACCACTGAATTATGTTTGAACTAAAATCTTTACACAAAGAAGCTGTTCCGGCGGCTTTGGAACGCGCCAAACATTACCGCCTGCTTAACGAATCGGGCGCGGCTGAGAGCATCTGTCTCGACATTTTGCAAGTCGAGCCGAACAATCAAGAGGCACTCGTGACGCTCGTTCTGGCGATGAGCGACCGCTTTGCCAAAGGTTACACAATCGGCGACACGCAGATTCAAGATTATTTGTCACGCATCAGCGACGATTACGAGCGAATTTATTACACCGGAATCATTTATGAGCGACGCGGCAAAGCGGTTCTCAGCAAAAGCATCCACGGCTCGGAATCTACCGCGTATGAATTTTTCCGCCAGGCGATGGATTGGTTTGAGCGAGCCGAGGCAATTCGTCCGGCAGGAAACGATGATGCGATTCTCCGCTGGAACGGATGCGCCCGAATTATTATTCGCAATAAATTAATGGCGCGCGAGGCGCCTAACGACTTTATCGAATAAATGCCGATGTAAAGTAAAAAGTAAATATGTGGATTTCGCTATACTTCGGGCGGCTCTATCGGTCGTAAAAGTTGTCAGGGATTTAGATGTCAGCCTGACCGACCCGAACAAAGAAGGCGAGTGCCATTGCAAATGCCCGAAATGTCTAAAGGAGAGAAGTTTTTCGCTCAACATCAATTCCAACTGGTTTAACTACTTTGCCAAGGGCTGCACCTTGAAAGGCGGAATCTTCACCCAATGCGTAAGCGAGCCATTAAACATTTATCGATTTCATGCCAACAAAAAACATACGGTAGAAATCATTGAATTAGAAATATGTCTCACAAACACCTATTTATAAAATAATTAAATAAACAATAAAATGTCTCACAAATGACCCTTTTTGAGACAGGTATATTAAGACCCGTTATTAACACGCTAAAGTCTATGTATTATCAATGGCATTGGTGTTAATAAATAATTAGCCCGCCGCGCAGGGCGTTGCTGCGTGTGTTATAAATAAGCGTATGAGCCAACAAACCGAGTTCTTCCAAGCTGTCGCCATCCGAAACATTGTCCGCATTCGCGTAGCGGCTGTTGTCGTCTCTAATGGCAACGTGCTTGTCCAGCGCCCGACGGATGAGCCGCCCTCGTGCTATGCCTTCATCGGAGGCGAGTATGAGGTGGGCGACACGTTCGAGACGCGTATTCGCCGTGAGTTCGAGGAGGAAACGACAGCCAGAGTTTTAGATTGGCGGTATCTGTTCGTAGTCGAAAACCGTTTCACGGTCAACGGCAACACATTTCAAGGTTTAGAACACTACCTTGAAGTGACACTTGACCGCCAAAACGTTGAAAGCAGAGAAGCTCATCTTTCGCAACATTGGCTGCCGCTTGCTCAACTTCAGGACTATGACATCAGACCGCATATCGTGCGCGATGCGTTGGCGTTGGGCAATCTCCACAACGTCTCGCACCTGACAGTCGCACCATGACTCGTCAACGGCGGGCTAACGACCAAACTCACCCGCCGCCGAAAACGCAGAGACCGAAGCGAGGAACGAGCGAAGGGAACGAAGCTGTAGGCATTTCCGGTCAATTTCATTTCTCTTAGACAACTATTTTTACAATCTGTCGGCGCATTTGTAATCTATTTGCTCGGAAAGCATTTCGATTGCCAGAAGAATCTTAGCGACATCGGCTTTAGTCGCTGACGTGTTGTCTTCCGGGCTAATTGGCTCGTAGGTTGTATCGCTCATATGTTTAGATATTTAACTATTTACCTATCCATTATAGCATTTAGTTTTTTATTTTCTGGTCATCTTCAATCAGGGTGGGTTGCCGCCGGATACAAGAAACTCAAAATTTCTTGCATCCGTGCCGAAAACTTAAAAAGTAAAAATAAAAAGCCGTCTATGATGGACATTCAAGTTTATCGCAGACGGCTTTTTATTTTTACCTTTTACTTTTTACTTTCGATTTTTTCTAAAAATCGAAGCGAACGCCGAGTTGAAACTCTCGGTTGTAGCTCGAATTGAAAGTAAACGAAGGCGAGCCGGAAACAAAACCGCTCGGCGTGCCGAAGTTAGTAGCCGCCGGTGACAAACGAATCGGGAGAGAAATACCCGATACAGTCCCCGCATTACTGAATCCGTAACGATTTCTGAAAACGTTCTGCACGTTCGAGCGGTTAAAAATGTTAAATCCTTCCGCGAAAAGTGACAGACGAGTGCGTTCGCCGAAACGAATAATGCGTCCGACGCGCATATCAACCTGATAGGTTGACGGAGTCGAAAATTCATTTCTCTTCGTTCCCGGCACGCGGTCGGTCGAGGTAATACCGTCGCCGTTCGGGTCGCCGGAAACCAGAGCCGAGTAAGCGATTCCCGATTGCGCCGTGAAAATACCGGTCACAATGTAATCGCTCAAAAGCGTGCGAACAATTTTATTATCGCTGTATCTAAAAGTTCCCGTTTCATAAACCGGACTGAAAATAAAACGATGTCGCACGTCTAAATCCGAACGCCCGTATTCACCCGACAAATCGAATTGATTTTCCGCAATCTTCGCATCGTCGCCGCCGCCCGGAACAACCGAAGTTTGGTCGGGTTTATCGTCTTTCGCCTTTGAGAGCGTGTAGCTTGTATTAAAAAGAAAATGATTGGCAAAACGCCGATTGAGTTCAAAGGACAAGCCCTGATAAAAGGATTTTGCCGTGCTTTCAAAAAGACTGATGCGCTGAAACGTCGGAATCGGGCGCGGATTGGAAAATCTCTGGAAAACAAATGTTTCGCCGGTCGGTGTGTTGCCATTGTAAATCGGCACGGTCGTGGCGACCGGCGCGGACAAATTGGCATTGCGCGTTCTGGTTAAATCATCGCCTTTGAATAACGTGTATTGCACCGAAAAAGTCGTGTTAGCAAAAATTTCGCGCTCAAACTGCAAGCGGGCTTGCTGGGTGAACGGCTGTTTGTAGTTGCGGTCAAACAAAAAAAGATTAACCGGCGCGAGCGTTGCTCCGGTCGGAACGCTCGGAAAAACATTCGGATAAGTCGGACATAAAGCCGGCGATGTGACGCAGTTAATGTCAATCGCCACGACTTGAATGCCGTTTTGCGAATGTGCCGTGCCGGTCAGGATTGCCGGCGTGCGGGCGTAGAAAAGTCCGTAACCGCCACGAAGAACAGTTTTTTCGTTAAAAGCGTATGCAAAACCAAAGCGCGGCGCGATATTGTTTTTGTCTTTGGGCTGAAATCCAGTGTCAAAAGCTGCCGCGAGCAGTGCCGGATTCGGATTTTGAATTGGCGGTTTGGCAATCGACTGGTAATCGTAACGCAACCCGAGATTCAGGGTTAATTTTGGAATCACTCGCCAATCGTCCTGCACGAAAAATCCGTATTCCGAACTGTTCGGATTGGTCGTTCCGCCCGACGTTCCCGCTCCGGCAAAACTCTGTCGGTAACGCGAAGGAATTCTGTTGCCTAAATTGGCGTAACTCGTAAAAGTGTAAGAACCGCCGAAAAGTCCGGGAAAGAAATTGAAAATTCGGTCAAATAATAAATCTGCGCCGTATTTGATGGTGTGATTACCAGTTAGATAAGTTTGATTGTCTATAAACTGATAGCGGTTAATGGTGGTTTCGCGCGGGCTGAAGTTGTTGCGCCCGAAATTGAAAGTTCCGTCATTAATGCCGCCCGCGTTTGCCGTTACAGCGACTTCAGGGTCATTTGAATTTGCCAAACCCGGTTCGCGGTCGCGCGAATATTGGAAACGAAATTCGTTAAGATAATTTGCCGAAATCGCTGAAGTCCAACTCGTACTCAGTGCGGAAGTCTTGACGTTGCTGTTGCCGGTGTGTTCAAGTGCGCTCGTTGTGCCGGAAAATTCCAGATTAGTTCCGGTAAAATTCTGCTGGTTGAACCTCACCCAAACTTGATTTTTTTCGTTAATATTAAAATCCGTTTTGATTAAAAACGTGTCTTGTTGGCGATTAATGTTGTAGGAAGCAGTTTTTGGTCGAAGCAAAGCCTGAACACTCGCCGGAGCAAACGGAAGCGAATTCAGCACCACCGGATTCGGCAAATTCGAGCGTTGACCTTCATACGCGCCAAAGAAAAAGATTTTATCTTTTCTAATCGGTCCGCCGAATGTTCCGCCGAATTGATTGATTTGTCCGGCGGGACGCGCACGATTTGCCGAAACAAGCAACGGACTGCGTGCGTTGAGTGATTCGTCACGGAAATATTCAAACGCGCTTCCGGTAAATCGGTTCGTTCCCGATTTGGTCACGACGTTGATAACCGCACCGGCGGCGCGTCCGAATTCAGCCGAGAAACCGTTTTGATTGACCTGAAATTCTTTGACCGTATCAACCGAAAACTGCGATGGCGCGCGTCCCGAACCGGTGCGTCCCGATGATTGACCGAAAAACGTGTTATCGCTGCTCGTGCCGTCAATCTGCAAACTGTTAAGCGTTCCCTTCTGACCGCCAACCGCCAAATCTCCGGCACGAGTCGGGTCGCGGACAATGCCGGGCGTTAAGGTGACGAAATCCAGAAAGTTGCGTCCGTTGGTCGGCAGATTGATAACGCGCTTTTCGTCAACCGTCGAAGAAATTGAAGTGCGCGTCGTTTCCACGCCCTGACCTTCCGCGCTCACGTCAACCACATTGGTTGAACCGCCTGCCGTCAAAGCAATTTCCAGCGTATTTTTCGCGCCGACCGTTACTTTGACGTTTTCATATGTAGCGGCGGCAAAACCGCTCGCGGCGGCAGTCTTCACCTTGTAAGTTCCGGGCTGCAAAAGCGGTAAAACGAAGTTTCCTTCGTCAGTCGTCTGCGCCGTCTTTTCAAAACCGGTGTCTTGACTGGTTGCCGTGACAGTTACGTTTGCCACTGCCGCTCCGTTCGGGTCAACCACGCGACCCTCAATGTTTCCTGTGGTTGCTTGCGATTGTGCAAACGCACTTGCCGCAAACAGTAGAATCGCTGTCAAAAACAGTGGTAATTTCTGCATAATGAAATCCTCTTTTTTAAATAAAAATTAGTTCTTAAAAATAGATAAGTCCTGACTCGATAAATTAATTCTAAATTGTTGTGGAATTAAATTGAATAATATGACAGGACAGAAACTTCGGCAAGCTGGGCGGTGAGAAATTTCCGTTAATTTACAGCGAATTGGCTCTCGCCTTCAATCCAGGTTTCGCCGTCCCGGTAAACTTCCTTTTTCCAGATTGGGACGGTGCGTTTAAGTTCTTTGATTAGCCATTCGCAAGCCTCAAATGCAGAGCGACGATGCGGTGCGGCGACGGAAATAACGACGCTCGTTTCGCCGATTTCCATTTTTCCCAAACGATGAACAACACCGACGTTGGCGATTTCAAATTGTTCGTACGCCTGCGCGATGAGCTTTTCCATTTCCTTGAGTGCCATCGGTTCGTAAGCTTCGTATTCCAGATAAAGCGTTTCGCGTTTTTTCGTAAATTGACGGACAAAACCGTCTAGTGTCACAATTGCGCCGCACGTTTTAGGAACAACGCGCCGCGCAATCGCGCCGGCATCGAGAGCGTCGGTAGTAATCTCAAAAAAATCACGCCGATCTTCGATTTTCGATTTTCGATTTTCGATTTTTTTTTCCGACATTTCAAATTTCAGCCGCCCGAAACTGCTGTAAAAATCGCCAATTCGTCGCCGTTTTTTATCGTCTCGTTGCCTTTTGAGTATTCTTGATTGAGGGCAAACAACAATGTGTGTTTTTGAAGCTGCGGAAAATTTGCAATCACTCGTTGAAAAACGTCGCCTGTTTTCGCGCCGTTTTCCATATTAACCTCGATTTCCCGCTTGCCTGTTGCTTCCGCCGTCGCGCCGAAAAACAAAACTTGAACTTTCATAAACAGTCTATTTTAATGATATTTACCTAACGTTACAGAATGTTATTGATTGAATATCTAAATGTATTTTATCACTAGGTAACACTCTATCTGAACAGGTAACAGATACATTTTCAAATACAGGCGTTGACAAGTGAATTAAAAGAGTTAAAAGACTGCTTTTGCTGGTATTTATTCAGTTGTCAAAGAACTGAAAAGAGACGGTTTGAGATTGATACCTAGGCCGTTTTCCTATTGAAATAATAATTATGAGAAATAAAGATAAGTAGTTGGACAAAATTATTGTATATCAAAACTACGGTTAATAAATAACCTTTGACCGCTAACTCATTAAATTTCAACAAATGACAGTCGAATACTACCTCTAAACGATACTATACTTTAATTTTGTCCAACTACTTATACTTTAATTTTGTCCAACTACTTAACACGAAAAGAACTTAGCATAAAACCACAATCACGGCACACATACAAAGGTTGCTGATGATATTCACACTCGTGAAATTTCCGAATGCGGAAAAAGCGAAGCAGTTAGGCAAATTATTTTTCTTGATTACCTAAAGTCTAGTAAAAACTACTTGACATATTTTAATGGATTAGATATGCTTATAAATATTATAAGCCTTGTTTATTTTTTTCCAACTTTCCTATTCATAACTTTTTAATACGATGCGTTTGATGTGATTGCAGTTTTTATCACGTGTTTTTATTTATAATTGGCATAATAAATCTGTTTCTTAAGATTTAGAATTTCTGTAAAACCTAAAAAAAATTAAATTCAAAAAAGGAGTTAGTAAATGAATTCAAAAATGCAAGCAGTTAAACTTGTAACCGTATTGGTAGCCTTTTTCGCGGTTATCATCTTCCCAATTAATTCGTACGCCACCCATTCGTGGAGTGGTTATCACTGGGCTCGCACGGCGAACCCGTTTACGCTGACGGTGGTCGACAGTAACACAGCGGATTGGCAGAGCTACTTCAATACTTCAAACGCGGACTGGAATAGTTCGAGCGTACTGAACTTATCCGCAGTGCCAGGCGACGAGTCGTCCAATGCCCGCAAACGATGCGTGATGATTACCGGAAAGATTCACTCGTGCAATGCCTCATACGGCTCCAACGGCTGGCTCGGTCTTGCGTCGATCAACATCACTGGCGGCGTGCATATTACGCAGGGTTCATCCAAGATGAACGATACATATTTCAGCACGTCCACGTACAACAATCCAAACGAGAGATTGCATGTGATGTGTCAGGAAATCGGTCACACATTCGGACTCGACCATCAATCCACTGACGGCAGTTCGCAGAATAGCTGTATGGACTACTTCTCAAACACTGGCGCAAACGCCACAAGCACGGCTAGCACGCACCCGAACTCACACGACTACGCTGAGTTAGTGGATATTTATACGCACCTCGATAGCACTACAACCATCGGATTCGCCGCCTTTAGCTCGTCAGCTTCAGAAGTAACGGACGATCCGAATAGCTGGGGCAGGCTTACAAGCCAATCCGCAAACGGTCGCGGTTCAACTTATGAAAGAGAACACTTTGATGGTTCTAAGACAGCCACGCATGTCTTTTGGACTAGAGAAGTAGCGGAAAATTGCCCTGGTTGTGACCACCGATATCAATAATATCTGCTTATTGAGAGCTGTCTAAAGAATGAGTAACCTAATCAAAAAGACAGCAACGTATTTACCTTTGCATACCGAGCTAAATAGCCACGGGACAATCGTCCCAGCAATTAAATAGACAGTTAAAAAGGCTAAAGTAATTGTTTTAGCCTTTTTGACTGTTATTGATATAGCTTCCTTAATTAAATTAGAAAATTTTCGACCCAGTCGCATATTACCTATATTGTCCGTGGAAAGCGTGCAGCGTTACGCCGAGCGTTGCTCCTTAATTAGTCAACAACTCACCTCACGCATTATACCTTGAAAATTTTTGAAAACCTGCTAATAACTTAAATATTGAACTAATTTGCTGATTTATGAAATTATCGTTTTCTTTCTGATCAAAATGATTCGTGAATATGTCGGACATAATAGTTAGGTGAATATGGTAGCTTTCCCTCCCAACGGAACGAAAATCGTTACTGGCTATGATGTTCTGCAATCGCCGCTAAAGGTTTGGGATGTCGTCGCCGGAAAGGAGATTTTCGTTTTTCCTCAATTTATTAAAACAAAGGAAAATGATACCGCTTAGATAAACACTAATGTCGAAAAGATATAGATGTTAGATTATTTTAAGGCTGGAATATAACAAAATTGTGCCAGATTTGAAGGAAGAAGAAAAATTCACTCTACCTTTCACGGCAATAGCTCGCCCGTGGAAAGCTTTTTGTCTAAAAACTTTTCCTAAAAAGATACGAGGCTTTGATAAAAAATGTCCGCCCGTTGCCGCGAAAACCCGGCTCGAATTGTCCGTTGAACGGGTTGAAGCCGTTGTAATTCAAATCGTCGTTGTAACCGGCGTAGAGAGCCGTGCCGGGACTCGGTGTCCAGCCGAAAACGAGTTGCGGGCGCAGGCGCGAGCTTAAGGTCGAATAATCGAGGCGCAAGCGGGCGAAAATGTCGCGCGTGAATTGATACGTCGAGCGCAGGGAAAAAATGTTATCGTCAAACGCCGTTTTGCCCGTATCGTTTCTGACGAGGCGCACCTTATTGTAGTTTAATTGAACCTGCCAAACGGAAGTCGGCTGGTAGCGAAGAGTTGATTCGATATAAAACTGGTTGCCCGCGCCCGGATCAAACGGATTATTCGGATTCAGAAGAGCCGCCCGGCTGACACGCGGAAAATCCGGTCCCGCACCCAAATCGTAATCGAGTTGTCCCCAACTATGGCTGACGACGACAAAAGCGAAAATCTTTTTATTCGGCGAAGTTTCGATAAAACCATAAAGTTCTTTCCGCTGCGCCGAACGTTCGCTGTCCTCGCCGAAAAATGCGCCGCGCCGAAATGCCGTACGGTTTGCGCCGAATTCCGATTCGAACACGCGCTCATATCCGAATTCAACTCCTGCGCCGACAAAAGTTTGGCGTTGCAGTCCGAGCATTCCCTGAGTATTTGATTGCCAATTTTGCGAGCGTCCACGCCAATCAAAACTAATGACGCTGTCATTATTCAGCCGTTTGAAGATAATTTTCTTTTTGGTATCGCGGTCGGTTTGATATTGAATAAACGAACGATGCTGATTGGTGTCAACGCGCGGCGTAAAGCCGACATCGGCGCGGTAATCTCGCGTTCTGCCCACGCCGTTCAAATTTATAAAAAGATTGCGGTCGGAACGCTCAAACGAATACGAATAACCGAAACCGTTGCCAGTGCGATATAAACTGCGGTCTAAATCCGGGTCGTAAAAGAACCGTCGTGAATGCGTTCCGAGAATTTGAAATTCGGCGACCGTTTTCGGACTCAAGCGAAATCGCCCGTCAAACCCGGCAGTGTTGTTGTGGCGTTCGGTGAAATTATATGTCGTGGCGAAAAATCCGAGATTATGCTGTGTGCCGATGTCGCGTTTCAGGCGAATGATGCCGATGTCGGCGTTTTGGTCAACGAAACGCTCGATGCCGCAGACGAGGCTTGGATTGGTCAGCCGTCTCTGCCGGCAATTGAATAAACTCTCGCGCTCATCAAGCGAATAATTACCGGGCGCGTTGTCGGAAGCGTAAAGCACGCCGAACGTATTTTTGCCGCGCCTGCCAGTCAATTTCAAAGCGATGTCCGGGTCAACAATGGCGCGTGTGTTGACAACATTCATTCGCGTGTTGAAAATATCAATTCGCTCCAAAAAGAACGGGCGTTTTTCGGCAAAGAAAATCGGGAAACGCTGATTAGCGGAAGTGACGGGCGCGTCGGCTTCGACCTGCGCGAAATCTGGATTATAAGCAAAATCGAGCGTAATCGTCGGAGTCAAACTAAATTTGGCGGTCATTCCGAATTCGGCTTTGATGCCATCATTGATAAAACGCCCAGACGGGTCTTGATTAAAAGTAAACCGGCTGCGTCTGCCTGATTCGGATACTGTAAAGCTCGGATTGATTTCAAGCTGGCGCGTCGTAGAAATGTCTTCAAGTCCGGTAATTGCTCCGGCTTGGTTAAGCGAGCCGGAGCGATTGCGTTCAATTCGCATCCACGAATCGAGTTCGTTGTTGTTGTATTTGACGCGCCGGAAAATGTGAATGCCCCAATTTTTATTTTTGCCCGCTTCGTAGCGCAAGGATTTAAATGGAATCGCCGCTTCGATGATGTAACCGTCTTCGGTCAAAACGCCTTTCGATTCCATCACCAAATCAACGCTGTAGTCCTCGCCGCGTCCTTCGGTTAAAGTGCCGTCGGCTTGAATGCCGAGCGGATTAAAAAATAAAACGTAAGCCTGTCGCTGGTCGTTAAAAGTATCGAGAAAAACGCCGATGTAATCGTCGTTAAAAATGTTATCGCGCCGCGTGACGGTCGCCCGAATTTTGTCGCGGTCTTGCTTGACGCG
Source organism: Acidobacteria bacterium 28-1 (assembly GCA_002050365.1). Lineage (GTDB taxonomy): Bacteria > Acidobacteriota > Blastocatellia > Pyrinomonadales > Pyrinomonadaceae. Next base: position 123,140 of record MWYZ01000085.1, on the reverse strand, counting down.
AAAGGCAATATAAAGATTTTTCGCGTCATAACCGATCATCGCTTCGGTCGGATGCGAAGGTTGAACATTGTCGCCCGGCTGCGTTTGCAAAAACTCGCCGAAGACAGCGGCGTTACGCCATACTTCATCGTTCAACTGCCCATCTATCACCGGCGCAGATTCAAAACGCGGAATGCGAGCAGGCGCATTTTTCGCCATATAGCGCGGTGCAACATTGGTCGGCTCGACGCTGGTTTCGATAATAGCGGTGTTCGGCTCGGTTTGCGGTTGCGGCACGGCGGGCGACGGACTCGACGACGGTTGAACGGTTTCGCCGGTTTTCGCCGGTGAGTTTGCGGTTTGGGCAAAAACAAATGTTGAACAAGCCAAAAACAGCACGAACACAAAAAATAAATTCTTCATTCTAACGACTCCCTTATTAATTTGAGAAAGTAAGTCGGACAATTCACTGACCGAAGGTTTTATTTGCAACGCAACCTGCGCTTAAAGGTTTCAAGAGTAAAACCCCGTCGCTGCGTTTTTTATGACAATTTTTTTGGAAATTTAATTGTTCAGGCAAGAGAGTATAAAAAAAAATTAGATTTCTCCGAAAGTAATAGGTTCTATTTTATTGACCGTTAACCATTTCGCGTAATGCACGCTTTAAAATCTTTCCCGTTCCGCCAATCGGCAATTCATCTCGGAATTCGATGTAACGCGGATACTTGTTCGATGCAAATTGCTGCTTGCACCAATCTGTGAAATCTTCTTTAGTCAATTCCGCGCCTTGTTTCAACACGACAAACGCTTTTACCTCTTCGCCCAAACGGTCGTCGGGAACGCCGACGACCGCGACGAGCGACACGGCTTCGTGCGTCATCATCACTTCTTCGAGTTCGCGCGGGTAAATGTTGTAGCCGCCGCGCAGAATCATATCTTTTTTGCGGTCAACGATTGACAGGTAACCTTCGTCGTCGAAAATTCCGATGTCGCCGGAATGAAACCAACCATTGCGAAACGCTTCGGCGGTCGCTTCGGGGCGTTTATAATAACCTTTCATCACGTTCGAGCCGCGAATGACGACCTCGCCGCGCTCGCCCGGTTTTACTTCCTCGTCATTTTCGTCAAAGCATTTTACTTCGACACCAAAAATCGGCTGTCCGACTGTTCCGGGTTTTGAAGGTTTTTCAAATTGATTAAATGTAGCGAGCGGTGAAGTTTCCGAAAGTCCGTAACCTTCCTGGACGCTGACACCGAATTTTTTCTCGAAATCCTTCATCACTTCGACCGGCATCGGCGCACCGCCGGAAGTTACAACTTTAATATGTTTGGCGACGCGCGAAGTATCGAAATTGTTTTCTTCCGCATAGCGAAGCAGCGCCCAATACATCGTCGGCACGCCGACCCAAAAATTTACGCGCTCTTTTTCCATCGCTTCGAGCGTCGCTTGCGGCTCAAAACGCGCAAGCAAAACAACGCGATTTCCCGCATAAAGATTGACGTTCATCTGAACGGTTTGTCCGGTCGTATGAAAAAGCGGCAAAGTTATCAAACAGGTTTTCTGAATGCCGTCGGTAAAATCTAAAACCGGCAGATGAAGCGCATAACTCGTCGTCACATTCGTCATCAAATTTAAGTGAGTCAGTTCCGCGCCCTTCGGCTGCCCGGTCGTTCCCGATGTGTAAAGAATTGCGCAAGTATCGCTCGGCGCGGTCGGAAAAGTTTCAAACGATTCTGATTTATCCGCCGTGATTTCAGTTAAAGTTTTCGCGCCGTCAATCGGCGAAGACGCGAGCGGGTCATTCGTCATCACGACGAAATTTTCGCAGGTTTCAACCCGGTCAAAACCTTCTTTGACGGTTTGCGCGAGGAAGAGTTCGTTTGTGCCTTCAAACGCAAAAACGGCTTTCGCGTCCGAATCGGTTAAATGGTAAGCAATCTCGCGCGGCTTGAATAAAACATTCAGAGGCACAACCGCCGCACCAACTTTCATAATGGCGTAATAGACAATCGGGAAAAAAGGTAGATTCGGACACGAGAGCGCGACTTTATCACCGTGTCCGATGTTCATCTCAACCAAAGCATTTGCCACACGATTCGACAGTTCGTTCAGTTGTCCGTAACTGAAGCGCATTTCGTTCCAAATAATCGCTTCTTTGTCAGGCGTGAGCCGCGCGTGATGTTCGATAATCGAAGCTAGATTAAGCGTTGTTGCGGAGTCTGCCATAAACTTAATTTTATCCGTTTCGTTTCACGTAAACAAAAATTTACACGAAAAATCCAAAATCCAAAATCTAAAATCCAAAATCAAACAGTCATTCCGCCGTCAACGACGATTGTTTGTCCGGTGATGTAACTCGAAGCGTCAGAGGCGAGAAAAACCGCCGCGCCTTTTAATTCGCCTTCTTCGCCGATGCGCGGAATCACATTGTTCTCTTGAATCGAACGCTCATAAATATCAATCACCTTGTCGGCAAGACGCGAATGAAAAAAGCCGGGCGCAATTGCATTGACGCGGATTCCCTTGCGTCCCCAACTCGCTGCCAGTTCTCTGGTTAGACCGATAAGTCCGGCTTTGCTCGCCGCGTAACCGGCGTAAAATGGTCCGTTTGCCGAAGATTTCAAACCGGCAATTGAAGCGATATTAATAATTGACCCGCTATTATTTTTCAGCATCTCGCGCCCGACGATTTGCGCGAATAAAAAACAGCCGGTTAAATTTACGTCTAAAACTTTTTGCCACTGAGCAAGCGACATTTCTTCCGGCATCGCGCCCCAAGAAATGCCGGCGTTGTTGACGAGAACATCAACTTTGCCGAAAACGTTTATCGTTTCGTTAACCACCGCTTGCACGTCTTCAGCTTTGGAAACGTCGGCGACTTTTCCTTCAACGCGAAAACCTTTGCCGCGAAATTCTTCTAGTGTTTCGCTGAGCCATTCTTCGCGTCTGGCGCAGAGCATCAATGACGCTCCGGCTTCCGCCAAACCTTCCGCCATCTCTTTGCCGATGCCGCGCGAGCCGCCCGTTACGATTGCCACTTTTCCCGACAAATCGAATAATTCTTTGATAGTTTTCGCCACGCGAGTTTCTCCCAAAATGTATTTGTTTGATTGAAAGATTATCACAAAATTAAATTCTTTTTTCACCAATTTGCATTAAAATAAATTCGTGAATCAAAAATCAGCCATTCCGAGAGACGCAGCCGCCGTCATTTTGCTAAATCACGCAGGCGATAAAGTTTTATGGGCGCAGAGAAATCCGCAATTGGCTTTTCTCGGCGGCTATCACGCTTTCCCTGGCGGCAAACTCGAAGCATCCGACCAGCTCGTCAAAATAAAAAATTGCACGGACGCTGAGGAACTCGCCCGCTTTATCGTCTGCGCCGTGCGCGAAGCGTTTGAAGAAGTCGGAGTTCTCTTGGTCAGAGGCGGTGAGCGATTAACGAAAGGTCAACGCGTTTCGCTGCACGACGATTTAATTTCAAATCGAATGACTTTCGCCGAAATTCTCGAACATTGGAATTTATGGATTGATGCGGCGGATTTTTTCTACACGGGCTTTTGGACGACACCGAAGTTTTCGTCCGTGCGCTTTAAAACCAGATTTTTTCTCGCCGTCTGTCCGCCGAGACAAAAACCTTATGCGGCGATTTCAGAATTGCAAAACGTCGAATTCATCCGACCAATCAACGCTTTGAACGAATGGAAAAATTCAAAAGTTTTAATCGCGCCACCGGTTTTGCTGTCGCTGAAAACTTTGGGAGAGTTTTCACCGCAGAGACGCAGAGACGCAGAGAAAGACACAAAAAGTTCATCAAATAATGATTCACAAAAAACTCAACAAATCTCTTCTGAATTTCTATTGAAAAACTTTGCGTCTCTGCGTCTCTGCGGTGAAAAATTGCTTGAAAATTCGCAAGCCGCAGATGGACATATTCATTATATGGAACTTAATCCGCGCGTCGTTTGTTTCCCTTTGAAAACAGAAACGCTGCCGCCCGCCACACACACGAATTGTTTTATCATCGGGCGCAAAAAGTTCGTCGTCGTTGATGCGGCTTCAACGGACGAATCGGAACAAAATGCTTTGCACGCGCTCGTTGATTCGTTCATCGAAAAGGGTTTTGCCTGCCAAGCGATTATCACGACGCATCTGCACCGCGACCATACGGGCGGCGAATTGATTTTACAAAAACATCTACAAGCCAAATTCGGTTTGGAAATTCCGATTGCCGCGCACCGTTTGACGGCGGAAAGTTTGGCGGGCAAAGTCGAATTTCAAAAGTTTATCGCGGGCGGCGAAGCGTTCGAATTGCAGGATGAAAATGGCGCAGACTTTCAATTACAGACCATGCACACGCCCGGACACGCACGCGGACTACTAGCATTTTACGATGCGGAATTCGGTTTTCTATTGTCGGGCGATAACGTCGTCGGTTCGGGTTCGGTCGTCATTGCTCCGCCCGAAGGCAATATGAAAGATTATTTAAATTCGCTTGAAACGATGAAAAATCTGCCGAATCTGCGTTTCTTGTGCGGCTCGCACGGTGCGGCTGTTTCCGACGCGAAAGGCAAGATTGAAGGTTACATCGCGCATCGGCTCGAACGCGAGGGACAAGTTTTAGAAGCGTTTGAAAACGGCGCGAAAACTCCGCGTGAAATTGTCGAACAAGTTTATACGGACATCTCGCCCGCGCTTTATGAACTCGCGGAAAAATCAGTCGCGGCGCATCTGGAAAAACTGTACGAAGAGGAAATACTTTAGCCACGAACAAACACGCGCAAGACACGAAAGGAGAAACCAAAAGAGCAAAAAATTTAAATTGGATTTATTTTCGTGTTCTTTCGTGTTTGTTCGTGGCTAACTATTTTTTCGCCTTCTAAAACCAGCCGAAACGGAAAATGTCTTTTCACCGAAATTTGTTTGAGGCGCGCTTCGCGTCCGAAATTTTCCAGCTCGTTCGGCTTAAAACTTCTTAAAATGGAAAGCGAGCCGTCTTCACGAACCAGCCGACTAATCCGAAAACCGGCGCAAAAAAACTTATAAAAGAAATAAGCCCAGCGATGCCGATGAAGGTCAATGACAAAAGTTTTGCGGCGCGAAACGCGGCTCATTTCCTCTAAAATCCACACGACGTTTTCGTCCGTAAAATGATGTGTGAACAAAGAGCAAATCGTGTAATCGAAAGAGTCGTCGGCGAATGGAAGTTGCAAAGCATCGCCGCGAACAGCAGAAATTTCCGCAAAGTTTTTTGATTCTTCAACAATCGCCTCAGCGGAACGCACGTTCAGTTCTAAACCGAAAAGTTTTGATTGGCGGTTTTGTCGCCGCGCAAATTTGGCAATCGTCCGAAGCAATTCGCCTGAACCTGCGCCGACATCTAAAACGGAAAAACTTTGCAAATTCGCCTGTTCAATTTCACGAAGAAGAGTTTTTCGCAACGCCTGATTATCACCCGCAAACCGATTAACGAGTCGAATCTCGCGCAAAAACTGTTCGTATTCCTGCTCGGTATAATCGCCCGTGTCAATTCGTTCAAGTTGGTAACTGCGTGTTTTGAACATAATCAAGAATAGGCGTAAACCGAGCGCAAAGGTCAAGCGAATTTTCACGGTTCGTTTATTTTGCGTCAAATTAAATGTATAAAATAACGTGTGGAAACCTTTGCAAAAATCTTGTCGGTGGCAATCGGCGGCGCGGCGGGAGCGACGGCGCGTTATTTGATAACCATTTCGCCGCTCGCCAATTTATTTGAAAAATTTCCCTTCCCGACGTTTTTTATTAACATCACCGGTTCTTTTCTCATCGGTTTCCTGCTCGTTTTGCTGACCGATAAATTTACGACGAACGGCAATTTGCGCTTAGCGGTTTTGGTTGGATTTTTGGGAGCGTTCACGACGTTTTCAACTTTCGAGCTGGAAATTTTCGACCTCGTTCGTGAGAGATATTTTGCAATCGCTTTTCTTTATTTTAGTCTGAGCGTTTTGGTTGGATTCGCCGGAATTTTAGCGGGAGTTTGGCTAGCGAAAAAATTCTAAAACCAAACGGTGGTGTCGGGAGTCAAAGAAGGCATTGCCAATCAGCGACCAGAGGATATTCAAGAGTTAGAAGAAAAAGTAGTCGCCTGATGTCAAAAAATTAGGACAAAACCGGAAGCCGTAAAATCACTAACGGGTTATCATTGGTGGAGTTATACTTAAACTTTAATCAGTTACGCAAGTTGGTATAAGGCTTACTTTCGAGAAAGTTGAAGTTATCAGCAAGAAAGTTTATTTTAAGACTCGTTCGGTCAGCGGTATGAGTTACGAGTTTCGCGGAACGGCGGGAGAAGAAATTGACCCGGAGTTTGACGACACAACGCCGATACCGTTTATCAAGGCACAATGACGAAATTCAAAAGGGGCAAAATTATTAAGACTGAGAAAATAAAGTTTGGTTACGCGGTAATTTTATAAGTTTACTACGAAAGTTGCGACTGCCGAGCGGCAGTTTCAACAACAGCTCATTTACACAAATTATTTAACAGGATCCCTTATATGTCACTTTTAAACCTTATCCATCCTCTTTCTCCCTATTCTATTTATAAGGTAGCAAAACAAAATGAATTTCTTCTCGCGATTCTTTTTTTTACTTTCATTTTTCTACTTATAAATATCAATTTGGTTCGCGGAACTGTTGTTAGTATTTGGGATTCCGACGGACAATTCGTTGCCTATCAAACGCTTGTCGCAGATTATGCAAGATCCGGAAAATTAGCACTTTGGGATCCTCTGACAGATGGAGGAACGCCGATTTCAGGAGATCCTCAAATTGGTTCATTATCTCCGCTAAATGTCATTATCGGTTTTCTATTCGGTGGTACTACACTTGGATTTCGCTTCTACTGGTTATTCATATGGTGGCTGGGAGGCTTGGGTATAATATTTTTGGGTAAACACGTCAAAGCCCCGGCATACGGAAGTGCTGTAATCTCTTTAGGTTTTCTTTTTTGCGGAATTTATATAACTAATGCCGAACACATTTCTTGGTTAGTTGGGTTTTCTTTTCTACCTATAATTATCTGGCGATTAGATGTCGCTTTAATCTACAAACGTTTAATGCCAGCTTTACAAGCAGGTGCTTTGTGGGGATTATCCGCCTTGTCAGGATATCCCGGCTTCACTGTTTTGACTGTTCTTTACTGCGGAGTTTGGGCAATCGGCAGATTAATTTACAAAAATAAAATTGATATTGAAGGTGAATCTCATATTAATAACGGTACTATGTCAAATCGCTCCTACTTTCGCTTTGTTTTCATTTCTTTATCGCTAAGTTTAATTGTAGGAGTCTTGGTTCTCAGCCCGACCTATTTTTCTTTTTTATATGAAAATGTCGGTACCACAACTCGAACTGAAACTTTAAGCAAAGAAGCGATTATTGTAGAAAACCCTTTACATCTCGGAGCTATCTCTTCATTTGCCAGTCCCTATATTCCGGTGCAGAAGCTACATAACAGCAATCTCTGGGTTGGGACTGATGTTTCGATGACAAGTATCTATGTCGGCGGAATTATCTCTGTACTAGCTCTATTTTCTTTAATCAATGGATCCAAAGATAAGTGGCGGTGGTTTCTATTATTTTTGGCTTTGCTGGCACTAGCCTGCTCAATTAGTAACGTCTTTCCTTCCCGAGCATGGCTATATGATTTGGTATATCCAACCCGATATTTTAGACATTCATCAATTTTCCGTGCGTATTATCTTTTTTCAATTACAATCCTTGCCTTACTTGGGATACGTGATTTAACCATTATGCTTCCACACGGCTCAAATATCACATGGGAGCGTCTTAAAACAAGTGCCCAAATATTGGCTGTAAGCGCAATCCTTATTTTTATAACTTTTATTAATTCTTTGACTACAGTCAGCGGGAAGACACGTTTAGCTTACGTCCATCTTTTTGTTATCTGGGGCGGAATTTGTCTTATTCCTTATTTGAGGAAACTTAACAAAACTTGGAACATTATTCCACTTTTTATAATATTTTTAGCTGTCTTTGATGCTTTTTGTGTTTATCGGCTGTCTAGTTCATTTATCGCTACCGATGACCCTGCCTTAGTTCAAAGGTGGCAGAACTTGGATCAAAACCATTCATCCAACTTAGATTTAACAAAAACAGGTTTATTGAGAGAAGAAAGTGCTTGTTTTTCTGAATCGCAATCACCTTGTACAAATTTGAATAACGATCAAATGTTTAAAAAAATCCCGGTTTTCAATTCTTACAATCCACAAGTTAATAATTTCCAAGTCGAAATGGTAAAAAATCCTGTACTTAAGAATATGGCAATCAATTCTAATAGAATTTGGTTTTCTACCCAGGTTGCCCAAGTACCTCCTACAATGGAAAACTTTTTAAGATTTGCTCAACGAACATCCGAACTTGGCGTTGCGCCTTTAGTCGTTCATTCGCCGCAAGATATGACACACAGAAAGTTTAATTCCAACATTATTTCCGATCAGCTTTCACAAAATAAGCAAATTGATTTAGAGAATTTGCCGCCTCTCAAACAACTAAATATTAATTTAATTAAATATACGCCCGAAGAATTCATTTTTGAGACTGAATCTCCTTCAGACGGCTGGTTGCTGGTAACCGACCGTTGGTCACGAATGTGGAAAGTTGACGTTAACAACCAGCCAACCGGTCTATACGGTGGGAATTTTATCTTCCGAGCAATAGAAATATCTGCTGGGCATAATACAGTGCGTTTTGTTTATCGTCCAATTATCTTTCCATATCTGATAGTCTTAAGTTGGGGACTTTTGGGGGTTATTATCATTGTTTCTTTGTATGAAAAAATATTAAGAAATAATAAAAGGCTAAAGGAAATAGCAACGCCGAATTTAGATGCGATTAAAGACTTTGGTTAAAACCCCATAAACGGAAAAACAGGAAGTCTTGAAGAAATTCTTTCCCTTATAAATGGTGGTGAGGATATTGTTTATTGTTTAGGAAGTAAATTGGGATATTACGAGGGACACGAAAACTGGCGTTATATACTTCAAGCTAATAAATAAGAGTCTCAAAAACGCCCGTCTTTGAGACAGGTTTTGCCTTTTAGAATCATTCAATTAAACCCCAAAATCCATTAATAAGCACGTAATAAAAAGTTTTCCGGCGTTTAGAGTGACGGCTTCAGCCGTGATAAACGCCGCCGGAATCACGCCTCAAGGCGTCACTCTAAACTTTTATTATCCGACAACTACTTTTGCTTACCTGCTTATTTCACACTGGTTTGTGTCATAAGTCGTCTCATAACTAATTCTACTTTGTCAGATTAACTTGAAACTTTGAAAAAGATGAAATTAAGTGGCGGATTAACGCCGATTTCGCCGATTTTTATTTGATTTATCCGCGTCATCGGCGAAAATCAGCGGCAAATATTTTATTTGTTTTTTAATCTGACAAAGTAGAACTAATAGCTGATAACGCCGGCATCGAAAAAATCTATCAGTTATCAGCTATCAACTATCAGCTATTCCGAAAGAATTTTATCTTAAAAATTAGTCGTTTTATAATTTGAAACATTACCAACCAAACTATAACTTACGAGTGAAATTTACAATCGAGATTTTTGTTTTTGGTAGTGTTCTAATTTGGGTTGCTGTACACTTGTTTTTGTCTTAAAAACGACCCTTTTTGAAACTGTTTGTCACGGATTGAAAACTTCATTGCCTCGTCACTAGGTTTTACTAGAAGTGAAATCGACATTTCGTGTGTAAGTCAAAATTAAATTGCTTTTCTCCAAGATTAGGTGTATGTAAAGGTAGGAGAAATTTAAATTATGAACAATCAAATTCACAGATTTAATAGCAGCCGGTTGTTATTGATGTTTTCTAGTATCCTGCTCGGTTTTCTCGCCACTAGTGGGGTATCGGCAACAAATCAAAATCCGGTTGCGGATTTTGACGGCGACGGCAAAACTGACATTTCAGTTTTTCGCCCATCGGACGGTTACTGGTATATCTCGAAAAGCTCCGGCGGCTTTTCGTTCGTTAAATGGGGACAATCCGGCGACAAACCTGTGCCGGGCGATTACGATGGCGATGGAAAAACCGATTTGGCTGTTAAGCGTCTTGATGCTTGTTTTTGTGTTTTTCAAACTGCCAACACTTGGTATATTCTCAGAAGCTCGGATAATACTGTTCTTACCAGACAATTTGGACGAAATGAACTTAGCTTAGCTACACCGATGCCTGCCGATTATGATGGCGACGGAAAGACTGATTTTGCGTTTTATGATTCAAGTGACGCCGCCCCATCACCCGGTTATTTCAGGATTGAGCAAAGTTCAACCAATTCTGTAGTCATTAGACAATGGGGACTCAATGTTGACAAAACAGTTCCGGCTGATTACGATGGCGACGGGAAAGCCGATTTAGCCGTTTATCGAGACGACTCTTACTTTGGCAGTAGTCAGGTTGGCATTTGGTATATTTTACAAAGTTCAAACAATGCTATCAGAATCGAGTATTTCGGACTTGCAACCGATAAAGTCGTGCCGGGTGATTACGACGGTGATGGCAAAGCAGATTTAGCAGTTTTCCGTCCGTCAAACGGCTATTGGTATCGGATTTCGAGCCTCGATAAATCTATCAACTCGATTCAATTCGGTATATCCGCAGATAAGCCGACGCCGGGCGATTATGATGGAGACGGGAAAACAGATGTAGCAGTATTCAGACCATCGAACGGAGTATGGTATCTCCAACAGTCAAGCAAAGGTTTTCGAGCCGAGAAGTTTGGTTTATCAACAGACATCCCGGTACCAAATATTTTTGTTCGGTAAAATAATTTCAATTACTTTGGTTACTAAAGGAAGGATGAGCCTGAATTAATTCAGGCTCATCCTTTTTTGATAGTGTCAAAAACGCCCCTTTTTGAAACACTTTTTCACGGATAAAAATAATAATTAAAATCCAATAATTCGTAATACTCTGCGGTGTTTTGTATCATAAGTCGTCTCATAATCAAAATCTCATAATCCAATCACTTTGCTGACTTATGTGACAATTACAAACCAACTTTTATAATCGTCAAAAACAAATATTTCCAGCAACTCACATTAAGACATTACCTTATTTTTGTTTGAGTTTGTTTCGTGACTTTTTGATAATCTCAACGGCACTTTCCGCCGTGGCAGCCAATGTTGTCAGATGTCCCATTTTTCGTCCGCAACGTGCTTCCTGCTTGCCGTAAAGATGAAGTTTGACGTTCTGATTTTCCAGCGCTTTCGCCCAATTCGGCTCACCGTTTTTCCATAAATCTCCTAAAAGATTTGCCATTGCCGCAGATTTGTAAAATTCGGTCGAGCCAAATGGCAAACCGCAAACGGCGCGTAGCTGCTGTTCAAATTGATTCGTCGCGCAAGCGTCAATCGTCAGGTGTCCGGAATTATGCGGGCGCGGCGCGAGTTCGTTGACAAGAAGTTTTTCGTCTTTCGTCAGAAAAAATTCAACCGTCATCACGCCGACCACTTCAAGTGCGTCCAAAACGCCGTGAGCTATTTCAACCGCTTCTTTTTGTATTTTCTCGGATAAATAGGCGGGCGCAAACGAGCAGTCTAAAATATGATTGGCGTGAGCATTTTCAATCACACCGTAGTGCGCGAAATTTCCTTGTTCGTCTCTCGCGCCCACGACGGAAACTTCTTTTTCAAAATCTACGAACGCTTCCAAAACCGCTTCGTTACCTTTGATTTGCTCGAAAGCTGTTTCGCAATCATGCAGAGATTTGATTTTCGCTTGACCTTTGCCGTCGTAGCCGAAACCGGCTGTTTTCAAAATTGACGGAAAGCCGAACTCCTGAACGGTAGTTTGTAAATCTTCTAAAGTTTTTATGTGCCGGTAAGGCGTGATGGGAAAATTCTTTTGTGATAGAAAATTCTTTTCACGCAGACGGTTTTGCGCGATGTGTAGAACTTCGCCCCGCGGATGAACGGAAACAAATTGTGAAGCCGCTTCAACGGTTTTCGACGGCACATTTTCAAACTCAAATGTTACGACATCAACATTTTGAGCAAAGCGTTTCACCTGATTCAAATCTTCGTATTCAGCGACGGTTTCAAAGTCGGCAACTTGTCCGGTCGGCGTATCGGAGGCGGGCGAAAAAGTATGCACGCGGTAGCCCATTTTTCTCGCTTCGATGGCGAACATCCGTCCGAGTTGTCCGCTTCCGAAAACGCCGACCGTCGAGTTTGGCAAAATCTGCTTCATAAAGAGAAAAAAGAAAAAAAGAAAAATGCGCCTAAAAAGTTTAGCTAAGTTTAGGCACATTTTTCTCTGACTTCAACCTTCTGTTTGATTAGTTTAAATCGAACAACAAAAATTCCGTTTCGTCTTCGAGCGATTTTATCTCTAAAATTTCTTCATCGCTAATCGCCGCTCCGTCGCTCTGCTTTAAGGTTTTGTCCGTTTAAATCGAGTGAACCTTTGAAGACTTGCAGCCAGGCGTGACGATTTTCTTTGAGCTGGTGCGAAACCGCTTCGCCGTTTGCCAAAATTGAGCTATAGACGGCTACGTCTTGATTAATTTTTACCGAACCGTCGGCTCCGCCGCGCGAGGCGACGAGTTTGAGTTTCCCTTTTTTGGCTTCGGGCGCGAAAAAAGTTTGCTCATAACTCGGCTCTAAACCGTTGGCTTCCGGCAAAATCTATATCTGATAAAGATGAACTTTCTCAGTTTTCGACGGATTAAATTCGCTGTGCCGAATTCCCGTTCCGGCAGTCATTCGTTGAACTTCGTGCGGGCGCAGAACCTCGCTTCCGCCGCTGCTGTCCTTATGCGCGAGTTCGCCGCTCATTACAAAAGTGATAATTTCCATATCAGAGTGTCCGTGTGTTCCGAAACCCTGATTCGCTTCAACCCAATCTTCGTTTATCACGCGCAGATTGCGAAAACCCATAAATCGCGGGTCGTGATAATTGTTAAATGAAAATGTATATTTCGTGTCGAGCCAGCCGTAATTTCCGCCGCCACGCTCGCCGCTTCGTCTGATGTTTATCATTTATTTTTACTCCTTGTTCTTAAAAAACATTTATAGAATATAAGGAAATCCGCCGTTTGCAATCATCAATCGTGGTGATGTCTTTCTCACCATTTCGGGTGATAGCTATTTTAAATTCACGCTAAAGCGTGCTTTGTAATTTGATGAAAACTGCATAAAGCGGAATTCAGAACTAGACGTCAACTCGCACCAAGCCGCGTTTTATAGCCAAAGTTGCTGCGGAAGTTCTATCAGAAACTCCGAGTTTTCCAAAGATATTTTTAACGTGAGTTTTAACCGTATTTTCGCTGACATTCAAATCGAAGGCGATTTCCTTGTTTGCTTTTCCCGCGACAATCGTCTGCAAGACTTTTCGTTCAGTTTTGGTGAGTTCTTCCTGCCCGAAGTTTTCGTTAAGAACGTTGGCGACCTCTGTTTGCAGATATTTTTTGCCCGCGTGAACCGTGCGAATCGCCTTAACCAAATCAATTGCGGAAACATCTTGGCAAACGTAGCCGAAAGCGCCGTTTTTAAGCGAACGGGATATTTCCGCATCGCCCGCGTGGTCAGCTAAAACGATGATTTTCGCCCGCTCGTTTTCCTTAAGATAATTTTCGATTTCGTCGACAGCGCACGAATTGGGCAGATGCAAACCGAGAATCGTCACGTCGGGTTTCATCTGCTCGAATAATCGAAAACCGTCCGCGCTCGTCTTCGCTTCGCCGACAATTTCAATATCTTTTTGTTCCTTCAAAATCGTCTCAATGCCGACTCTTGTGAGCGTTTGATTTTCGACGATTAAAATGCGAATCGGTGTTTTCATACGTTCTTTATCATCATACAACTTTGAGAAAATTTGCATTTCCGCTTGAAAAGTAATTTGACAATTGCTTTCCGGCAAGCGCAGAATAGCTTCTATCGAATTCATTACCGATTTTAAGTAATTTCTGCTTTAAACAAAAATTGTCGGCGGCGCAAAAGTTTATCCGCTTTGTGCAGACTTTTTCGGACGAAGGCATTTGACGAGCGAGAGCAAGCAATTGTATCGCTGATTCCTTACCCTTTGTAATCGATAAAATGAAAATCCGGCAAATGATTCGCGTCAAAACAATCAATAAGATTTCAGGAGAATAAAAAATGCCAATACCAACCGAGAATGTCGGCTCGCTGCCGCGACCGGCAAAACTGCAAGCGGCGATTGCCGATTACGATGCCGGGCGCATTACGCAGGAAGAATTAAAAGTCGTGCAGGACGAGGCTTGCCGCGATTCCATCGAACGAATGGAAGCGACGGGCGCACCGATTATCTCTGACGGCGAACAACGCGCGTCGAGTTTTGCAACTTATCCGCTCGCGGATACTTTAGCGGGAACCGGACTCGCCGATAATCTGGCGGGCGACGGGCAATATTTCGCCATTTTTACCGATGGACATCATCGTCAACTGCCGCGTCTGACGGGCGGACCGTTCAAGTATAAAACTTATGCGGCGGATTATTTGAAGGAAGCCGTGAAGATAGCTCACAAACCTTTGAAACAAGCTGTAATCGCGCCTTCGATGCTTTCTCTGCTTTATCCGCTTGACGGCGAAATCGAAGGCTATTCGCGCGAGCAGTTTCTGAAAGATTTGGTCAACGAATGCGAAAAGGATATTCGCCAATGTTTTGAAGCCGGAGCCGAGCGCGTTTCGATTGATTTCACCGAAGGCAGACTGGCGTGCAAAAACGACCCGCGAAATCCATGGACGGGACGCAAGATGCTCGACTCTTTCGTCGAACTCAACAACCGCGTGATTGACCGATTCTCTCCCGAAGAGCGCAAGAACATCGGCATTCATACCTGTCCGGGCGGCGACTGCGATTCGACTCATAGCGATGAGGTAGATTACGCCGATATGCTGCCGAGTATGTTCAAAATGAACGCCGGATATTTTCTCATTCAACTCGCCAGCGAAAAAGACAAAGAATACGTTTATAAATTGTGCGGCGAACACAGCCGCGACGACGCGAACGGAGTTCCGCAAGTTTGCTTTATCGGCGTCATTGACCCGCTCAATCCGACGGTTGAAACGCCCGAGCAAGTGCGCGACGACCTTGTGACCGCCGCTAAATACATTCCCGTCGAACGGCTCGGCTCGACCGACGACTGCGGATTTTCGCCGTTCAGCATTGACGTCAAACCGAAGCACGGCTCGCCCGATGTTGCCAGAGATGTCGCTTTCCAAAAAATCGAATCGCGCGTCAAAGGAACGCAAATGGCATCGGAAGAACTCGGCGTTGCCTAATCAAAGGGAAAGAGGGAAAAAGTTGAAAAGGGAAAAAGTTTGCTGCCAAGAAATAGTGGCTAACTTTTTCCCTTTTCAACTTTTTCCCCTTTTCACTTTTCAACTTTTTCCCTTTTTCACTTTAAATCCGCCGACGAGATGCAAAATCGTCCCGCCCAAACTCAAATAAATCCCCCAACGGCTCGCTTCGGAAAACGTCTTCGTCGTGTAAGTTTCATAAACAAACGCCCAAATTAAGAGAATGCTTCCCGCTATCAATAATGTTGAGCCGAACAGTTGCAGCGTTTTTCGCCAAATCCGCGTTTCGACTTGTAAATAAACTCCGAGCAGAATGTGGATAAAGCTCGAAAACAAAATGTAAATATGCCGCGAGCGCATCAGCAATCTGAAATCTTGCGGAATAATTTCCTTGTCGGGAAAATCCAGGCGCATAAATTTTCCCGTTATCAAAAAAATGATAAAGACAATAACGCCGAAAATCAGATGCGCGTATGACATATGTTGCGGTTAAATTTGGTTGCTGTTTTCAGAAGCATTTTAAGCTAGAATAAATTTTATGAAAATAAGAAACTGCCTGATTTTTTCAATTATAATTTTTTTCGAACTATTCTTAACGGCGATGAACGCGCAAAATATTTCAAAAAACGACGATTTCGATGAGACTTATAAAAAATTTAAAGCCCTTTATGAACAGGAGTTGACGCAATCGGAAATCGTCGGAAGCAGTTTTGTTTTTCTCAAAGATAACAAAATTCTCGCGCAGGAATATCACGGCGCGGCGAATCTCGAAAAAAATCAAGCGGTTAATGAAAACACAATTTATCATTGGGCATCGAACACGAAACCTTTTACCGGCATTGCAATTATGCAGATGCGCGACCGCGGTTTGCTGAACCTCGACGACCCGATTGTGAAATATCTGCCCGAACTCGAAGCGGTTCACAATCCTTTCGGGAAAATGAGCGAAATCACGATTCGGCAATTGATGAATCACTCGGCGGGTTTTCGCGGAAGTACATTTCCATACAAAAACGGCAAAGACTGGCAACCGTTTGAACCACAGAAATATTCGCAAGTTGAAGCAATGCTTCCATTCACGGAGATTCTGTTTAAGCCGGGCAGCAAGTTCAGTTATTCAAACTTGGGAATTGTTTTTCTCGGACAAATTATCGAGCGTCTGACGCTCGACGATTATGAAGTTTATGTTGACAAGAATATTTTAAAGCCGCTCGAAATGTATCGCAGCTATTTCGACACAACACCTTATCATCTTCTAAAATATCGTTCACATAGCTATTACATCGAAAATGGCAAACGAACGACCGGACGTTTCGACGCAAATTCCGGCATCACGGTTTCAAACAGCGGTTTGAACTCGCCGCTGCCGGATATGATTAAATATCTGAATTTTCTTATCGGTGACGCGAGCAAAAAGGAAATTTACGACGGCGTTTTAAAACGTTCGTCGCTCGAAGAAATGTTTCAGCCGACAATCTCCGCGCCGCTGGACGCAAACGGAAATGCGGGATTTACAACCGACATCGGTTTGATTTTCTTTCTCGACCGGCGCGGCGGCGAAACATTTTTCGGACACGGCGGCGACCAAAACGGATTTATCAGCTACATCGAATTTAACCCGAAAAAACGCACGGCTTCGATTCTCGTTTTTAATACAAACATCCTTTTGCCCGCCGACACGCCGCCCGAAAAAGATACGGTCGGCAAATTGCGAAAAGCAATTCGCCGGTTGCACGAAAGTATAAATTAATGTCTGACACACGACAAAAGATTTGATTGCATTTAGATAAAATAAATGGTAAATGAGCGAAAAAGGAGAAGTATGGAAAAAGTAACCATCGAAATTTTTTCGGATTACGTCTGACCGTTCTGCTGGCTGGCAGAACCTGCCGTAACCGAATTGGTCAATTCGGAATCGAACATCGAAATCATCTGGCGGACATTTGAACTACGCCCTGACCCTGTTCCGACGTTGCCGCCCGACGGTGAATATCTCCTGCGCGTCTGGAACAGTTCGGTTTATCCGATGGCGAAAAATATGGGCATCACGATGAAACTTCCGCCCCTCCAACCGCGCTCGCGCCTCGCGCACGAAGCGGCGCACTGGACGCGAACGCAGGGGAAATTTGAAGCGATGAACGCCGCGATTTTCCGCGCCTTTTTTGAACGCGGCGAAAACGTCGGTGAAATAGAAGTCCTGGTTTCTCTCGCTTCAAAATTAGATTTGGAAATTGATTCCTTACGCCGTGCGCTCGAAAGCAGAGAATTTGAAAAGAGCATCATCACAGACGAACGCGAAGCTGAAAAATTAGGATTGAGCGGCGTTCCGGCGTTTGTGGCGAATCGAAAATTTGCATTGAGCGGCGTTCAGCCTTTTGAAAATCTCAAAATGTTGGTCGAACGAGCCGGAGCAATCTAAATTTGTTGATTTAAATTAAGAAACGCCTTCTTTAGTATCCCAACTTCCTTGCAGTTTTCTCAAGACGACGATTTGCCCGCCGTGATGCGCGTTGTGAGCGTTGGCGTGTGCGATTAACGAACTCCAAGCCGATCGGTTTGTTGCGGAAACCGCTTCGTCAAATTTGCCGCTTTCAGCGGCTTCAAGCAAACTTCGCCATTCGGTCATTATCGAATCAAACTTTTCAATTTCCGCCTGCCACGCCTCCTCCGAAACCGTGTCCGTACGAGCAAAAGTCTCGCTGTTTTCGGTGTCTGAATAATCAACCGTTATGCCTTTGAAACGCTTTAAATATGCTTCGTTATAAAAATTCAGATGGCTCAAAATCCCCCAAATCGAATTATCGAGATTTTCCGTTTTCCAAATCGCCTGTTCAGCCGTTAGATTATTCACCGCATTTTTCAGCGCGACAAACCAACCGTTTTCGTCGTAACAAGCAGTAAATTGTTCAAGTAGAATTTCTTTTGTCGTCATAATGTTCAGTTTAATCTTCTTTTTTATCGAATAAAATGATAACTTTCAGACAATAATCTAATTATGAAAAAGTTTTCTAAAAAAGCAAGATTGATTTTTGTCAGCTTAATAATATTTCTTTGTCTTCTTATACCAATAGAGCAAATCCATCATTACAATTACGGACATTATTTTTCATACGGATTTCACATTGATGTAAAAAGCGAATACGGTTATATCGGAATTCCAGGACAAACCCAAATGTATTCAGGACAATTTACAAACTTTTCTATTTTGCCTGTAAAGTTCGTCGCATGCGATTACGTCAGTGACACGCTTAGTGATGAAACTGATTATCCTTACGGTTTGCAAAAATGGAATTCTTCAGCAAATTCTTGGGAAACAATTTTTGCAATTGAATCAGAAGAATACTGCCAGCCGATGCTGACACACGGTGGCGGAAATCACATAGTTTCAAAATGGATTTTACCGATTGAGTCTATTCAAGTTGTCAGCCCGGAAGCGACAGGCGCAAGAGATACGTTTAGAAAAGGCGACCAAGCAAGATTCCTAGTTTTTAGAGATGTCAGCAGCGGCAACGCTTGGAACACAGCAATTATTTCAGAAACTTTTGTCATTGAAGATGATGTTATAAAAGACGATTATTCACCTTCGCTAAGAATTCAGCACTAAATTGTTTTCCTCAAAAATTTACAACAAAATTTTAAAACCTTCCTGCTCAAAATGATGGTCGTGCGTGAGAATTTCCGTGATGCTGAGTTCGCGGCAGACGTTTATCGAAATGCAATCGGTTAAACTGTAGCCTTTGTCGAGGCGCGATTTATAAAGTTTCATTCCTTCACGAAAGAGTTCTGATGTTTGTTCGATGACTTCGACGTTGATATTTGCGGAAAAACTTTCAATCGTTTCGGCGGCATGTTGTTTCGCTTCGTGGCGAAATTCCGCGAAGTAGTTGAGCGTTTCGACGAAAACGCTTTCCGTTACAACTAATTTAGCCTTGCCGAGTTTGCTGATAACCAAAACTGCGGATTGATGCCATTGGTCAAGCCGATTAATAATTGCAATCAAATAGTGCGTGTCAACAAAAATGATTTTCATTTCCGTTTTTTCGCACCGTAAAGATAATGGTCGTGATTGATTGAACCGTCGGACGGAATTTCTTCCCAAACTTCGTCGGGAATGTTTTGACCGCGTTCTTCGATTTTCCGAAAAAGAAATTCCAAACTCGTTTCTTCTTCAGCCTGTAATTCGCTGACAAAATCTAAAACTTTCTCCTGTTGGGTTTTCGGCAAGACTTTTACAATATCAAAAATTGCTTCGGCAACATCGGTTTGCATAACTTCACCTCAATCGTGATTTTACCACAAAATCAAACCAACTTTTTCGCTTTCTTGACGACATTCTCAACCGTAAAACCGAACTCTTTGAAAACATCTTCGCCAGGCGCGCTTGCGCCGAAGCGGTCAACTGTCAGCGTATCGCCTGCGTCGCCGACATATTTTGACCAGCCTAGGGATACGCCCGCTTCGATTGCCAGGCGCGCTTTGACGCTTGAGGGAAAGACGGATTCTTTGTATTTCGTGGTTTGCTCGTCGAAAAATTCCCAGCACGGCATCGAAACGACGCGCGTCGGCATTCCGCTGGCGTTTAATTGTTCGCGCGCCTGCATTGCAAGACCAACTTCCGAGCCGGTCGCAACAATAATCAATTTCGGCGTGGACGCTTTGCCTTGTTTGTCTTCGGCTTCGGCTAGAATGTATGCGCCTTTGTGCAAGCCTTTGGCGTCGGCGAATTTTTTGCGGTCAATTAAAGCGACTTTTTGGCGCGAAAATGCAAAAGCTGTCGGCGCGTTGTCTCTTTCAAGAGCCGCCCGCCACGCTTCGCGAGTTTCGTGCGCGTCACACGGGCGAATGACGGCGAGTTTTGGAATGGCGCGGAGCGCGGCGAGGTGTTCGACTGATTGGTGCGTCGGACCGTCTTCGCCGAGACCGATTGAATCGTGCGTGAATACGAAAATCGTCTGCACACCCGACAATGCAGCGAGACGAATCGCAGGGCGCATATAATCGCTGAAAGTCTGAAACGTACCGCCGAACGGAATCACGCTGCCGTAAAGAGACATTCCGTTCATCGTCGCGCCCATCGCGTGTTCGCGGATGCCGAAATGAATGTTGCGCCCGTCATATTTTCCAGCCTCGAAATCGTGTGAGTTTTTTATCGTCGTGTTGTTCGACGGCGCGAGGTCGGCAGAGCCGCCGATAAGTTGCGGCACAGCGTCGGCAATCGCGTTGATGACTTCGCCCGAATAAGCGCGGGTCGCTTTTGCCTCAACATCATCGAATTTCGGCAGAGATTTTTCCCAGCCAGCGGGCAGTTTATTCTTTCGGGTTTCCTGCAAAGTCTTGCCCAAATCACCGTGTGTTTTCTCGTATTTTACAACCAACGCTTCCCAATCTTTTTCTAGTTTTGCACCACGTTTTATCGCTTCTCTAAAATGCGCTGACGCTTCCTTCGGGACGTAAAAATGTTTGTTTTCATCCCAGCCGAGATTGCGTTTTGTTTCTTTGACGGCTTCTTCTCCGGGCGCGTCCGAGTGCGCTTTCGACGTTCCCGCTTTCGGCATTCCGAAGCCGATAATTGTTTTCACGCGAATCAATTTCGGCTTGTCTTTGATTCGGTGCGCGTCTTTAATCGCTTTTTCGATTGCCTTCAAATCGTTGCCATCATCAACGACTAAAACGTGCCAGCCGCACGATTCAAACCGCTTGGTAACATCTTCGCTAAAAGCCAAATCGGTCGAGCCGTCAATCGTAATACTGTTGTCGTCGTAGAAATAAATCAGATTTTTGAGTTTGAGATGTCCCGCGAGCGATGCTGATTCATAAGACACGCCTTCCATCAGATCGCCGTCTGAGCAGATGCAGTATATGTGATGGTCAATAATCGGAAAGCCTTTTTGATTAAATTTCGCCGCCAGATGTTCTTGCGCCATTGCCATTCCCACGCCGTTAGCAAAACCTTGCCCAAGCGGTCCGGTCGTGATTTCCACGCCTTTGGTCATAAAATTTTCGGGATGTCCGGGCGTTTCCGAATGAAGTTGGCGAAAGCGTTTCAGTTCGCTTATCGGCAAATCATAACCCGTCAAATGGAGCAGCGAATACAGCAGCATCGATCCGTGTCCGGCACTCAATAAAAATCTATCGCGGTTAAACCACTTCGGATTTTTCGGGTTGTAGCGCATAAACTTCGTCCACAGAACATAAGCCGTCGGAGCCATTCCAAGCGGCAAGCCCGGATGTCCCGATTCGGCTTTCTGCACAGCGTCTAAAGACAAAGTTCGGATGGTGTTAATGCAAAGTTGGTCAATATTTTGTTGTGTTTTTGGCGCAGTCATATTTATAAGTTTAGATTTCGATTTCAAGATGAATCAAAATTGCTTTTTCGATTTCCTTTAATGTTTCTTCGTTGATTTTGCCAAACAGCTTTCTCAATCTCAACTTATCAATTGTTCTGATTTGATTTGCCTTGGCTTTTGAATCGCTTGTCAGATTTCCTTCGCCTTTCAGCAGAAAAACTTCAAACGGATAAATTTTTTCGGTCGTGGAAGTTATCGGCACGATTGTGACGGTAGCGGGGTATTGGTTATTAATGTCGTTGGAAACAATCAACACTGGACGAGTTTTTGCGATTTCGCTGCCGACAGTCGGGTTCAAATCAGCGAGATAGATTTCGCCTTTCAAGATTCGGCTCATAAATTTTCCAAATCGGCAGTTTCAAATTCTTTCGTAATTTCCAAATCTTCCGCTGATGTCGCTTGATAGCCTTCGACGAGAAGCGTCTTTAAATCACGCTTTTTCTCACGGTTGACTTTTTCCTTGATTGCCTCCAGGACAAATTTTTCCTGCTCTTTCGACACCGAGCCAAGAAAGCCTAAAATCTCATTAGGGACTTTTATTGCAATTGTTTTCATAACTTAATTTTAACACAAAACAAATTTCGATAGTGTTGATGCAAAGTTGGTCTAAATCAATTTTCTTTTTTCTCCTTTCTTTTAACAGACAAAACAAGTAGCTTTAGAAAGCCGCGAAACAAAATGCAAAAATCAGAATCGCGGTGAAATTTATTTGTTTCATAACTTTTTAATAATAATCCTCGTCAAATTCGTTTTCTTCGTCATCTTCCTCAAAATCTTCGTCAAACTCGCGTAAAAATTCCTGTCTGAAACGGCGGTCTTTTTTGAGTAAGTTTGAAACGAATCTTCGCAACGCCGAATTGTGTAAGTTTTCAAGGAGAGAATTTAGCTTGTCGCCCGTGTCGCTGAAATTTCCGCTGCGAATCGCGTAGAAAACGGCAACTCTGTGTTTGCAAATGTTGCCCCAATCGTATGGGCAATTGCAATCGTGTTCGACAACCGCTTCGCCGTTTAGTTTGACGTAAACGCCGTATTTTTCGCTGCCGAAAACCACTGCGCTGAACTCGTTTTCGCTGACTTTTTCGAGTTTTTTAACGTCGCCGCTTCGGTAATAATCCAAGCCGCGCTCAACAATTTTCCGTTCGACATCGCTTTCAAAATTTGTCAGCGTCATTTGCATATAGTAGTTTATAAAATTTCTCGTGTCTCTCATGCGCTTTTTTGTAAATCGCATTTCGCTTTTTATCAAACTTAAATTCCCGACCCTTCGGCGTGGCAATATTATCAATGCTTTTTATTTTGCCAATTGTCTCGAGCGCCAGCAGAACCGCGCCGCGTGAAGAGGCTTCGCGCACGTCCGGCAGAGACATATTTTGCGCCAGGACGTCGCAAATGATTTGCGTCCAAACAGGCGATTCGCGCAGTGCGCCGCCCGAAGCAATGATTTCACGAATTTTGCAAATGTCATTTAATTGGTCATAGATTTCTGCGAAACGATAGGCGACTGCTTCGAGCGCGGCGCGGGTAATGTCAATCGTATCGGTCGAAGAATGAAGACCCAAAATTGCGCCGTGTGCCGATTCGTGATAACCGGTGCTTCGTTCGCCCGCCAGAAACGGGAGAAATGTCAAACCGTGTCCGTCCGCGTTGCGTCGTTCGATTTCCGCTTCGGTTTGGTCATCGTCATTTTTCAGACGAAAATTATCTTTCAGCCATTGGTAAAGCCCGCCGCCGTCGGACAATGCGCCGCCGATTAAAATTTTCCGTCTATCAATTCGGTAACACCACAAACCGCTTGGAATTTTTTTTGGCGCATCGCCTTGATAAGCGACGCGCATCGCGCCGGAAGTTCCAATCATCAACGCGGCTTTTGATTTTTCGACGCAGCCCGCGCCGATGTTGTTTGCCGCGCCGTCGCCGATTGCCGGAAACCATTCGGCGTTTTTCAGTTTCGCCCAACGCTTGGCGTATTTTGCATTTAGCTGAAAAGTCTGTGCATCTTCCGCCGCGATGTCGGGCAGATTTTCCGATTTGATTTTTAAAAATTTGAGTAGTTTCTCATCCCAATCGTTCCGGCGAATGTCGAAAATTCCCGTTCCCGATGCCATCGAAACGCTTGTTTTTGCTGTGCCGAAAAGTTTCAGCGCAATATAATCGCTAAACGAAAGCCATTTTGCCGTCTGCTTAAAAATCTGTTTTTGTTCTTCTTTCAACCACAACAATTTCGCCGTCCAGTAACTCGAATGAAAGCGGCAACCCGTGCGATTGTGAATCGCCGACTCATTAAATTCATCGCGCAAAACGGAAACATACCGGCGGCTGCGCGTGTCTGCCCAACCGAAAACTTTCGTCGTCGGTCTTCCTTTTTCGTCAATGCCGACCAAAGTGTGCCAAAACGCCGCCGCCGCGACATACAAAATTTCGCCTGCTTGGTTTTCTGACTTTGTTAGAACGTCGTCAATCGCTCGTTCGATTTGTGCGAATGCTTCGAGAGCGTCAATCTCTGCGCCGCCGTCATCGGTTTGGGTCAGCCGACGCTCGTGTTTAACCATCGTTGCGGGCAGAACGTTTCCCGCAAAATCATAAAGCGCGGCGCGAACGCTCGACGTGCCGATGTCCAAAGCCAAAACGAATGTATTTTTTATTTCACTTTTCAAAGTTTGCCGACAAGTTTAATGCAAAAATTGTTTTAATGAAAACCTTTCGAATAAAAGTTTGATAATTTTTCCTCGGTATTTGAAACGTGGTAAATTATTCGAGAGGTTAGATGAGCGTTAAAAAATGTCAAAATTGCGGTTATGAAAACGATTCGACAATGAATTTTTGCCTTGAATGCGGAATACAGTTGGTCGGCAATCCGCTTTCCGCCGCCAAAACCGAAATTCTTCCGGCTACAGGGCGAAGCGAAGCGACTGTTGTACTGCCGAAAAAGAAAAGCCGGCAATTTTTTTGGATATTCGGCGGCTTGGCTTCGCTTTTGATTCTGTTGTTGCTCGGATTCATCACAACTTTGTATTTGGCGAGAAGAATCAGGCAAAATAACGTTTCGGTTATAACGCCGACACCGGTGATTACGTCAACTCGAAAACCGTCTCCAACGCCGAAAAAAGCGGCAGATGTTGGTTCGTCAAACACTTCTGTCGAAACGCCTGAAACCGAAGAAACAACTGCGCCCGAGCCGAATTTTACGCCGCCGGCGAAACCGACTGCGCAGGGCGTTTTCAATGTTAAAGCCGATAAAAACTGGCAGCTTTCAAATCTTGATGTCGTCCCGAACGAGAAATTCGTTTTGCTGGCGGTAGGCAGCGTAAATTTGGGGGAAATCAAAAAAGACGTTTCGCCCGAAGGCGTTGCCGACAAAAAATATCAAACGCGCCGACTTTTCCCGGAATTCCCCGCGGGTGCGCTCCTTATGCGGACACGTTACGCCGACGGAAAATACTCGAAAATTTCAGCGGTGGCAAACAAAAAAGCGTCGGGCATTTGGCAAAACGCGCCCGACGAGCGCGGACGGCTTGAATTCTGCATCAACGATAACGCGCCCGACGGCAACGACGGCGAATTTGTCGTCAGTCTCGCCATTATCGAAGAGTGAAAATCCAAAAATTACTGTTTTCCGAAAGTCTTTTTCAGCCACCAGCGCAAGCCGACAAACAAAAAACGCCAATCTCTGAAAAATTCAGGCGGTTTGCCTTCAAAATAATGTCCGACAAATTGCAGAATCCATCCGACGACAAACAGCGCGAGCGGGAAAATCCAAAAGCCTTCAACGATAATCGCAACGAGAAAAAGCGGCAAGGAAAGCGCAATCATTGGAATTCCGATTTTGTGCGTTAACTTATTTATTGGATGCCGATGGCTTTGCGAATACTCTTCAACCCATTCGTCTGAAGTTTTATTTCCCAACATAGATTTCGCTCCTTTTGGTTTTTGGAAAGATTCTACACTAAATTAATTTTCTCTCAAAAAATCTGACGCGCAAACCGCCATCTAGTTCTTTTATTTCTTTCAATTCAAATTCGTCTAAAAAATTTCGCGGCATAAAAGTATCTGCGTCCCGAACCGTTTCCGGCACTTCCGTGACAATCCATTGGTCAATTGCATCGAGAAAATTCTCGTAAGTTTTCGCGCCGCCGATGATGAATAAATCGCAGTTTAAGTATTTTGACAATTCGAGAACTTCTTCTTTGCTTCGCAAAAGCAAAACTCCTTTTTGATTTTCAAGCGTTTCGGAACGAGAAAGAACGACGTTCAAGCGTTTCGGCAAAGGTTTTCCGACGGATTGCCAAGTTTGAAAACCCATCACGACGGCGTGATTTGAAGTCGTTTCCTTGAAAAATTTTAAATCCTCTGAATAGTGCCACGGCAGTTTGCCGTCTTTGCCGATGGCGAAATTTTGTGCGATGGCGACGATGCCGATGATTGTCATATTTGAAAAGTAAAAAGGTAAAAGTAAAAAGGCAAATGTGAAACAAGTGATGAAAAAAATCGAATAAAAAGAAAAAGTTGAATTGTGAACTATTCTTCTTCACTTTTTACTTTTACCTTTTTACTTTTTACTTTAAATCCTTGCTCCTTTATAAACCGCCACTTCAGAGCCTTTCGCCATAAAAATTGAATAAGGTTTTGTTTCATTCAAAAAGGCGAATTTCGTACCGTATAGTTTTCCGAAATCCATTTTTATCTCATAATCATCAGCCGCAAAAAGTTCCCATTTCGGATGTTCGACTTTGTATTCGTCGGTTCGATTCGTGTTGCGCTTTGTGTAGCCCCAATAATGTTCGATGATAAATTCGCCGTGCGAATTTTCATCGGGAACGCCCAAATTTCCGCCGATTTCAATTTTTATTCGATTCGTAAAATCAGCTTTCCACCAAGCATAACTTATTTCGTTTTCTGCTCTCGTATGGCTCATTCGCCAAGCCTCGTAAGGCTCTCCATAAAAGAGTCGCGCGACGGTCGCAATCGCAAAACGCGGTACGATTTCTTTGACGAATACAACGCCGCGCTTGATTTCTTCGGCGGTTTCGCGCTTAACGTAAAAGCGCAGATTTACTTCTTCAAAATTAATATGAAACGGCATGGGAAAGCCCAGAACGCGCGTGTTGAGAAACATAAACGCGACAAGGCTGACAAAACATTTTCCTTCGTGAAAATCCAGTTCAACCCCTTTCGGAACAAAATTTTCCACAAGCGACGGCTCAATTTCGTAGTTCGCCATTATTAAATCGTGCCATTTTGCCGTTAGAAATTTTCTCATACGTTTTCAGCCACAGATTAACACAGATTAGAAAGAACTTGACCCCTAAATTTTTGTGCAATGCTCGAGATAAATTCTCACAAAATCAGACGCTTATCGCCCGCGCGTCTCGTGATTTTTTCGCGGTCAAAGTATTCGAGTAGCGGAATCGCGTATTTGCGCGAGACGCCTGCGATTGTTTTGAATACTGAAACGTCAATCAAACGGTCATCCGTTTTCGCCGCAGATTCCTGAATTTTCAGAATCAAGCGTTCGATTTCCGTCTTTGGGAAGTAAAATTCGTCGGTAATTTTTACAAGTTCGCCTGAATTTAAAAGCAGTTGGAAAATTTTTCGGGCGTGATTTTTATCCGATTTTGTGTTTTTGATGGCTTCGGTTAAAGCGTCTTCGAGTTTCGGAACTTCCAATTTTGCCGTCCGGTAAATTTTTTGCAGCGTTTCGCGCAAAAGTTTTTCCTCGCTCGACAAATCGAGATTATGTGCGGCAAGTTTGACAACATCCTTTTCCGTCGCAATTTTGTTTTCTCGTTCTAAATTTGAAAGAACGGCTTTGAAAATTTCTGCGGGAAAATGAGCAAAGATTTTTTCGCGCAAAGTTGCCTGCAGCATTCCTTTGGCGAGCGGTTCTTGGCGGTGAAAATTTTCGATTGCCGTAAAAGTTTTTGCCTTCAGATTTTCAAACGGCGTTCGCGCGACGAAAAAACTTTCGGCTTCGATAATCGCTTTGTTCTCGACGTTTTCGGCGATTGCTTTTTTTAGAATTTCTCTGCGCCAACCGGTTAGCGCCTGCAAATCGGCGAAAGTTAAGCCGTGTTCGACTGCCGCCTCAAGTCGCAATTTTGTTTGCTTTGCCTTGTCGTTTTCGGCTTCAATTAATTTTTCAAGCTGTTTTTTAACAGTTTCCGCGTCTCGCCGACGATGCTTTTGGGCTGAATTATCTAAAACGCGTCCGCCGGCAATCGTGATTTGCGGCGAGTAACTGCGGATAATAAATCTTTCATTAGGAACGCAGACAATCGGTGTTTCAAGTCGCAGCTGCACAAAATCTCTTTCGCCCGGCGCAATTTCATTTTGTTCGTTAATAATTTGCACACGCGCCAACGCTTCAATCGTGCCGATGTGAACGCGAACTCTCTGGCGCGTTTTCAAACTTTTTTTGGCATCTTTCAAAACTTCGATTTGCGCGTCGAAAATCTGCGTCGAACGTAAAACAGCCTTTTCCGCCAAAACCATTCCCCGCTCGATTTCTGCGTGTTCGATGCCGCCGAGATTAACCGCCGCCCGCTGTCCGGCGCGAATGGTTTTAGCTGACTTTCCGTGCGTTTGCAAACCGCGCACGCGAACCGCTCTTCCGAGCGGTAGAACGTCTAATTCGTCGGCTTCGTTGATTTTGCCCGAAACTAAAGTTCCTGTTGCTACCGCGCCGAAGCCTTTGACGGAAAAACTTCTGTCAATCGGCAGAAAGCTAACGGTTTCGTTTTTTCGAGCGGGAATTTCGAGCGCGAGTTTTTTAAGAGTTTCTTTCAATTCCGCGATGCCCGCGTCGGTTTTCGCGCTCGCGGCAATCACCGGCGCATTTTCCAGAAAAGAGTTTTCGACGAGTTCCGCCGCTTCGAGGCGGACGAGTTCGAGCAATTCTTCGTCAACTAAATCAATTTTCGTCAGCACAATCAAACCGCTTTTTATTTCTAGCAGGCGGCAGATTTCAAAATGCTCGCGCGTCTGCGGCATCACGCCCGCATCCGCCGCGACGACGAGCGCAACGAGGTCAATTCCGCTTGCTCCGGCGAGCATATTTTTGACGAATCTTTCGTGTCCGGGAACGTCAACGAACCCAATCCGCACCGCGCCCAAATCTAGTTCGGCGAAACCGATGTCAATGGTGATGCCGCGCTTTTTCTCTTCAGGCAGACGGTCGGCATCAACGCCCGTCAAGGCTTTAACGAGCGCGGTTTTCCCGTGGTCAATGTGTCCGGCGGTGCCGACGATTATATCCAAAACAGAAAAAGTTTAACTAGAAAGCCGCCGCGCCGCAAAGACGCGAAGTTTTTTAAGAATTGACAAGGAAGAAAAAAATTGACAGAGATTTAGAGGATGAACAGATATATAAAAACAAAATCCTATAATTCTTTTATCTCTGCTTATCCCTTTAACCCCTATCAATTTTTCTTTATGTTTTTTAACCACGAAACTGGATTTTTACTAATTCACCAGTTCAAAATCAATCTGGTGAATCTCCGCTTCCTTGACGGCATCGCCGCCGACCGAGATTTGCAGAACGTAGCGTCCCGCCGCCATATCCGTTCCCAGAAGAAACGCGCCGCCGCGATTGACGCGCTGCATTTTGCCGGTCGGAGCGATGTTTAATTCTTCGGGCGAACCTTTGAAAACTTCCTTGCCGTCTTTAAACACGGTGAATTGCGCCTGTGATTTCGAACGCAGTGACGGCGCGGCATAAACCGCGTAATTGAACGATAGAACCGTTCCTTTTTTGAATTGCCGCCGCGCCGTGTCCGTCTGCATCCGGCTTGCCGCGTCAGCCGGAGCTTTGCCGCTCTGGATATTTTGCCATTCGGCGGCGGTAAAATTTTGCAGTAAAAGTCCCGACAAGCCAATCGAATCTTTATCGAAATTCGGAATCTCGACCGTTTGCGAAACCGTGCCGATTTTCTGTGTGCTGCGGTCTCTGACCGATACTTTGATATTCTGCGCGCCTTTCGCTCTGGTGGTGAAAGTCAAATTATAAGCGATACCCTCGGTCAATAATTTTTCGTATCTTTGCGGGGAAGCGTTAATATCGAAAGTCTTGCTGACGGTTGCAACCGGGATTCCGTCGGCATTAAAGTTCACGGCGATAAGGTCGAATTGCGCCGTTTTGTTTCCGTTCGCACCGTCGGCAAATTTCAGATTGCCCGTTTCGATGTTGACGAAGCTGCGGATGGTTGAAATCTGCTCGTCCGCCGCGAAAATTGAAGTCATCCGCAAATTTACATCCGTTAATTTATACGGGGAAAATATCTTTTGGAAGAAAGTCTCTTCCGGCGTGGCTTTACTTTTTTCGCGGCTTTCTTCGGCGACGTTAAAAAATCCGCTGCGGTAACTGACGTTGACGTTCGGGCGGTTGACTTTGACGGACAGTTTATTGAAACGCCGTTTGTCAGCGTCAAAAGTTTCGGCGGTCGGTTGGTAGGCGAGCAGGTAATAACCGTTTTGCGAATCCAGCGTTTCTCGCATGCTCTTTCCGAAATCGTTCGTGTTGATAAACGCTTTGCCGCTCGTTTCCTCCGCCAAAAACTTCAGCCCCTGCTGCGAAATTTTCAGTGTGTTGCTTCTGGCAATCAAACTGCTGTCGTTTCGCACGCCGCTTTCGCGCTCGGTCATCCCGCCGCGCATCTGTTCGGCAGCCGAAAAATTAACTGGCAGCGTGCCGCGCGGGTCGAGCGTGTAAATGGCAATCGTCGCGCGATTGGCAATCTCCGTAATGCCGCGCAGATCTTCTCTGAGTTTATCAATGTCCGAGAAAATCAACGACGAATTCGATGGAATGTTCGAGTCGGCGCGAAGGCTGTTATTAACCGTATTGCTGAAAAGCGAATACACGCCCTCAGCGACATACAAAACGGATTTGCGTCCGGGCAGTTGGCGCATCGCGCTGATGGTCGTATTCAAAACGCCCAGCGAACCAGCCGTCACTTGCAGATTCCGGTTAATATCGGCAAGCGATTCGACAGTGTTTTTTCGCTCGGAGATAGTTTTCCCTACCTGGCTTAGTTCGCCGCCGTTGCCGTTATTGTTGCCGGCAATTTGTTCCGCGAAGGTTATGCCGATCGTCTCGAACGGGCTTAAGCCGACGCTGGTTAATGGGCGGTATAGCAGATTTTCAATAATACTCAATAATTTTCTTTTATCGGTCGTAAATTGCTGCAAAATGCCGACGCTGCCACTGGTTTTGATAATCGCCACCAAATCGTTCGGTTGAACTTGCTCGCTGATAAATTTGACCAACTCCCTTTTGACCAGAACAATGCTCTGCGCCGACAAGCCCGCGTCGTCAACGACGACGGCGACGGTTCGCCGCACATCGCCGACGGTCGGCGACGCGCCAATCGTCGAGTTAAGATTGGTTAAACTTCCGTCCGCCACCGCATTTTTCTGACCGGCGAAATAAGACAGAGCGGTTATCGGCTGTCGCTCGCCGTTTTCCGTCACCTCAAAATCTTCCGGCTTCAAATCGGTCACGAGTTTGCCGTTTTTGTCCGTAACCACTACGTCGAGTTGAATTAGAGCGGTCGAAATTTTCACCACGTCATTGTCTTCTTCGACCAACGGCGTGGCAGACGGTCGCGGAGTTTGGGCAAAAATAGAAAGCGAAAATACAAGGGCAACAAACAAAGTAAAAAATAGTCTTTTCATACAAGCATCTCCTAAACTTAAATGAATTTAATAAAGAATTTTTGATTGTAACGGAAGAACCAATGCTTTCCTGCGGAAACATCATCAATCTTCACCGATTATGTTTTCTACGATTCAATTTAACCTTTTCCGGTTGTTTTGTATTGTTCCAATTTTCGGTAGAGCGTTTTTCTGCCGATGTTCAAAAGCCGCGAGGCGCGTGATTTGTCGCCGCTCGCGTAATCGAGCGTCGCTTCGATAACTTGTTTTTCAACTTCGTCCATCGCGGCGGGCAGTTCGATTTCGATGCCGATTGAACTGCCTTCGCTGGCGGCGCGAAGCCGTTCCTGCCGGGCTTGTGCAAACGCTTCAAACGCTCGTTTGCTAATCGCTTCCGGCAAATCGTCGAGTTCGATTTGTCTGCCCGACGCAATAATGACGGCGCGTTCAATCGCGTTTTCAAGTTCCCGCACATTGCCGTTCCATTCGTGATTGACCAAAGCCCGCAGAGCTTCCTTGGAAATTCCCGCCACGAAGCGTTTATTTTTTTGTTTATAAAGTTCGAGAAAATGAAACACGAGCAGGTGAACATCTTCGGGACGCTCACGAAGCGGCGGCACGACAATCGGGAAGACCGACAAACGATAAAACAAATCTTTACGGAAAGTTCCCGTTTCAATTGCTTCCTCCAAGTTTATATTTGACGCGGCAATCACCCGCGCATCGGTTTTTATAATCTCCTTGCCGCCGACGCGCGTAAATTCACCGTCCTGCAAAACGCGCAATAAATTCACTTGCGCCGAAAGCGACATTTCGCCGATTTCGTCGAGAAATAAAGTTCCGCCGTCGGCTTCTTCAAAACGTCCCTGCCGTTGCGAACGCGCATCGGTGAACGCGCCTTTTTCGTGTCCGAAAAGTTCGCTCTCAAGCAGAGTTTCGGGAATCGCTCCACAGTTTAATTTAATATACGGCTTGTTTTCGCGTCCCGAATTGTAGTGAATCAGATTCGCCAGCAATTCCTTTCCCGTTCCCGATTCGCCTTGAATCAAAACGGTTGTGTTTGTGTCGGCAACGGTCAGAGCGAGTTCGACGGCGCGGCGAATCGGCGCGGCTTGCCCGATAATTTCGCTCGTGTATCGTTCGTGTAATTCGCTTTTGAGGCGCATTATTTCCGCGCTCAATTGGTCGCGCTCCAGAGCCGTGCCGATTTGGTCCGAAATTCCTTCAGCAAGCGCAACTTCGTGGTCTTCAAAACCGTTTTCGCGTTCTTCACTCCAAACGAAGCCCAAAAGTCCGAACGCTTGACCGCCGACGCGCACGGGCGACACGAGCGCTGCTTTCCCTCCGAGCTGCGAATTGAAAATCAGCCGAATCGCAAACGGCAATTGTTTATCAACCAGCCGCAGAGTTTTTCCCTCGCGCAAAATATCGCCGAGCGCAGGAAATGGTTCGATGTCGAGCGATTGGTTGTGTTCCTGAATCATCTGTAAAACTGCATTCGGTTCGACATCGGGCGCGGATTTGAACGCGACGAGCGAGATTTTTTTGCCCGTCTGGTCAATCACGCCGAGTGCGCCGTAATCCGCGCCGACGAGTTTGATGGCGCGTTCCAAAACTTTGGACGAAACTTCGCCGAAATCCGAATGCGAATTCAAAATGTTAGCAATTTCCAACAGCGCGTTGGTGCGTTTCGAGTCCTGTTCCTGCGCGACGTAAAGGCTTGTGTATTGATAACCGATGGCGAGTTGGCGGGCGATTGATTCCAGAAATACAACTTCTTCGTCGAGCCATTCGCGCGGCGACTTCGTATCGTGAAGTCCGAGAAGTCCCAAAACTCTTCCGCTCAAAATAATCGGCACGACGAGCAGCGAACGGGTTTCCAATGCTTTGGTAAAAAATTTAACCGTCGCGTCTTTCGTTTTTGAAGTGTCGTTGAGGCGAATTGGTTTTGTAATGTCAAAGCGTTCGGAAAGTTTTTGCGCGTCGAACGGTATTGTCGTGCCTTCACTCGAAGGAATGTCTTCCGAAGCCCGCCATTCGTGGCTGATACGAAGCTCGCTCGCCGAAGTCAATTGAAGAACGTCGCAGCGGTCAGCCTGCATCATTCGCCCGATTTCCGATACGACAACATTCAAAAACCGTTCAAGGTCAATATTTGTCGGCAAATCACGGGCTAAACGGTCAATAATCGCTTCCCGCGCTTCATGCATTTTAATTTTGCGTTCGAGCGGAAACGTCGGCGGGCTTTCGATTTCTATTTTCATATCAACAATTGTCGGTTGTCAGTTATCAGTTGTCAGTGGACAATTGAATTTTCTGGTTTTGAACTTACAACATTAGACTCTCGGCTTTTATAATTGATGTCAAGTTGATACAAAGCAAAACAGATGTGTGTGTTTTAGACGCAGAAAGATATTTGAATTGGTAAGTCAAAAATTATCAAATTTTCTGCTCTAATTTATTGGTTCGCATTTTTCTTTTCGGGCGTCGACTCTTCTTTGGGTTTAGGAGTTTCGCGTGGTTTCGGATTTTCACGCGGTTTGATTGGTTCTTGTTGAACTGGCGGCGGCAATTTCGGTTTGATGCCGAAATCTATACGTTTGCGTCCGGCTTCGGCTTTTTCGAGCAATTCTTGAGCCTGCAGATTAGAATCATCAAGGCTGACGGCTTTTTTCAAAGCGGCGACGGCTTCTTGATACTGGGCGAGTTTCATCAAAATCACTCCGTATTCGATTTGATATTCGGCATCGTCCGGTTTGAGTTTGACGGCTTCGCGCAAGGCTTTCATCGCGTCTTGGTCTTCGTTAAGTTTGTTGTAAGCGCGTCCGAGATTGAAATGCGCCGCGTCGTCCAGCTTGTTTTTCGCTATGATTTTTTTGTATGCTTTGACCGCATTATCGAACGCCTTTTCGGAATTTTTCGTTCTCACGGGCGCGGCATTTTTTTTGCCTTTTCTAGTCGGCTTTGGAGTCGGAGTTGCCTCGATTTGGGTAATTGCCGTTTCCTCTTCTTCTTTTTCGATAAGCGAATAAGCGATGCCGAGATTGAAATGCGCTTCGGCTAGATCCGGATTGAGTTTGACAGCTTGAAAAAGTGCTTCAACCGCTTTTTCAGTTTCGAGCGCGTCGAGTAATTTTTTACCTTCCGCCAACGCTTCGTCCGCATTCGTAAATGTCGGAAGCGGCGTTTCAGCGGGTTTGACGTTAGTGTTTGCTTGGTTGGTCTCCGCCGTCGCCGTCAATTCTAAATTAGCATTCGCTTGATTTGAGTTTTCCGCCGTCGTATTGGTTGTGCAGTTCGTTTGAAAAAACACGAGCGTGGTTAAAAACAAAAATATAAAAACTTTTTTCATAATGCTTAATTCAGAAGTCAAAGACTTATGAAGCAAAAAACTTTAATTTTGTTGGTCGGATTTTTAGTTAAATTTTTAGCCGGGCGGAAAAACAAAAGGACGACCGCCGAGCAAGTGAAGATGCAGATGAAAAACCGTCTGCCCGCCGTCGCCGTTAGTGTTGATAACCGTGCGATAACCGGCTTCGGCGAAATTTTCTTCGCGGGCAATTTCCGCCGCAATCAAATGCATATAGCCGAGCGTTTCCAGATGTTTGTTTCGCGCTTTATCGAGCGATGCGATATGCTCGCGCGGAACAATGAGAATGTGAGTCGGGGCTTGCGGACTAATATCGTTAAACGCCACGCAGACATCATCTTCATAAACTAAATCCGACGGGATTTCACCCGCAACAATCTTGCAGAATAAACAATTTTCTTGATTCATATTTAAAAATAATTAAACGAAAGTATAACATAGTCAAATTTCTCCGTGTAAAATTTAACCTGTCCGAAATTTGAAAATTTTCTTTTCAAATTTAAAAAACTTCTGTATTATTCAGCCAAATGTCGCCTATCGCAATTACTTTAATTTTACTTCTAGTTGCCGTCGTGTTGTTTGCGTCCGAGAAAATTCCCGTTGACGTAGTCGGTATTCTTCTTGTCATCGGTTTGGTGATGACAAATGTTTTAACCATTCAGGAAGGGTTGTCAGGTTTCGGCGATAACATCATCATCACCATCGGCGGACTTTTCGTATTAACCGGCGGACTCGTCAAAACCGGCATTGTCGATTTAATCGGACGCAGACTTTACCGGATTTCCGGCAGCAACGAATTTCTTCTTACGGCTTTAATAATGGCGGTCGCGGCAATCTGCGCCTCGGTTTTGAAAAATACGACGACGACCGCGATGTTTCTGCCGGTCGTTTTGGGTTTAGCCCATCGCGCGAAAATTTCGCCGTCAAAACTGCTGATGCCGCTTGCCTTCGGCGCAATTTTGGGCGGCAGCTGTACGCTCATCGGAACTTCAACTAATTTAGCCGTCAGCGGCGCGATGCAGCGTTACGGAATGCAGCCGTATTCGATGTTCGAGCTAACGCCAGTCGGAATTATTACGGTTGCCGTCGGTTTGATTTATATGCTTTTTGTCGGCAGAAAACTTCTTCCGAATCGCGGCGGCGAAGAATCTCTGACCGAACAGTATTCGATTCGTGAATATGTTTCGGAAGTTTTGGTTTTGCCTTCGTCGCATCTGATTGGTCAAACGCTCGGCGAAGCAAATATCAATCTCGAACTCGATTTAACCGTGCTGGGGATTATTCGCGGCGAAGAACAGAAAATCGCGCCAAGTCCGAATGAACCGATTGAAGAAGGCGACTTACTGATTGTCGAAGGCAAACTTGCCGACATTTTAAATGTCAAATCAGAAGCCGGACTCGAAATACGCGCCGATTTCAAACTTAACGACCGCGATTTGGAAAGCGGCGATGTCGAACTGCTCGAAGTAATGGTAATGCGCGATTCGAGCCTCGTCGGGCGAACCTTAAAATCCGCCAATTTCCGCCAAAGTTATGATTTGACCGTGCTGGCGATTAATCGGCACGGCGAAAAATTTCTCGATAAAATCAGCAGCGTGCGTTTACGATTCGGCGATGTTCTGCTCGTGCAGGGCAATCGTCGCCTTATCGAGCCGTTTGTCGTCCAGGGCGAAATGCTTCTGCTCGAAGATGTTTCGGCGGGCAGTATGCGAACGGCGAAACGCGGTTGGGCGATTGCCGCCTTCGGACTTTTTCTCGCACTTTCGCTTTCAAAAATCGTGACGGGTTTTGAAGTTCCGCTCGCCATCGCCGTCCTTTTAGGTGTTTTGCTTCTTCTGGCGACAAGGACCGTCCGCCACACTGAACTTTATTCGCTGATTGATTTTCGTCTGCTGGTTTTGATTGCCTGTATGATGAGTTTCGGAATAGCGATGGAAAAAACCGGCACGGATAAATACTTGGCGGGCTTGATTGTTACTTATTTCCAGCAATACGGCTCGACTGCCGTGCTTGCCGGATTCTTCGCCTTAACCGTCGCTTTGACGCAGCCGATGTCTAATCAAGCCGCCGCGCTGGTCGTTCTGCCCGTCGCCGTGCAAACCGCCGTCGCGCTGGGTCTTAATCCGCGCACTTTCGCGGTTGCAATAACCTTCGCCGCGTCGTTTTCATTCATCACGCCGCTCGAGCCGGCTTGCGTTTTGGTTTATACGCCCGGACGCTATCGGTTTATGGATTTCGTCAAAGTCGGCACAATTTTAACGATTGTCGCTTTTATCGCAGCGATTATTTTAGTTCCGATATTTTGGCAACTTTAGAAGAGTAGGCAGAAGGCAGTAGCAGTATGCAGTTAAAAGTTTAAATGATTAATTAAAAATTTTTGAACTCAAAATTTTCGATTTACACACGATTCGTCTGTCTTCTAACTGCATACTGCTACTGCCTTCTGCCTACTGTTCCGAGACATTTGCCGAAATTTCTACTTTCCGCGCCGCCCTTTTATCCGCCACGACATTCAGCGGCACATTCCAAGCCAGCCTTTTTATCAAACAAACGCCCGTGTTGTCTTCGCGGCAATAATAAACGGTCAATTTCGCTTTCAAATTTGCCGCGCCTTTTTGCAGGGCTGAAAACGGCACAACGACGGGAAGCGTTTTAAATTTTTGTGTCGGATTGGTAATTTTTATATTCTGTCCGTCGCCGGTCAAAACCTCAAATCTCTGCGGCGCGTTCGGATTTAAATGAAAATCTTTCGGCAGACTGATATTTAAAATCAGCGAGTTGTCGGAATTTGCCGCTACGTCTTTTGTTTCAAGTTTTATTTCCTTCGCGGCGGATGGCGAACTTCCGATTTCCGTTTGCACAGGCGGAGCTAAGCCTTCGATTTTCAAAGTCGAAACCGCTTTCGTTTTCAAATCCACAACGCGAATCGCTTGATTATTCGTGTCGGCGACGAAGAGTTTACCGTCGGCAATTGATAATCCGGCAGGCTCGTAAAACGTCGCGCTCGCGCTGTCGGTTTGTCCTGATTTTCCCGTGCCGAGAAAAGTTTTGACGGTTTTCGCTTCGGGGTCGAGAATTTTAATCTTGTGATTATAAGTGTCGGCAATCAAAACTTTCCCGTCGTAGAGCGCAACGCCGAGTGGATGCTGCAAAAGCACGTCGTCGCCCATCCCGTCCTTATCGCCGAACTGAAATAAATCGCCGCCGACCAGCGTTTCCACTTCTTCTTTAGCGAAATCAATCTCGCGGATAATGTTCGCTTCGCTGTCGGCAACCCAAAGTTTTTTGCCGTCCGATACGATGCCCGAAGGCTGCGAGAATGCCGCTTCGTCAATTTTCCCGTCAATTCTGGCTTCTGCCCGCGTTCCCGCATACGGCTCAAGCAGATTTTTCTCCAAATCCATTCGCCAAATCTGATGCGAACCAGCCATCGCAACGTAAAGCATTTTGCCGACGAGCGTTAAATCCCAAGGCGAACGCAACGCCGTTTTCAAAGCATCGCCGCCGGTGCCGTCGAATCCTTCGAGATTGCCTGTTCCACCGATTGTTTCAACCTTTTTTGTTTTTAAATCAACGCGCCGAATCAGATGATTTTCCGTGTCGGCAACATACAAATTATCGCCGTCGGCAGCTATTCCTTGAGGACGATTAAAACCTGCGCTGGCAAAATCGCCGTCGGTTTTCGCCGCTTGACCGCTTCCGATTACCTCCAATAATTTTCCGTTAAAATCGGTTACGACAATTCGATTGTGGTTTGAATCGGAGATAAAAAGCCGTTTCGATTTTTCATCAGCCAAAACTTTTCCCGGAAACGCGAGCGGCAAATCGCCGATTTTCGCCCTCTCCAACGCAAATTTTAACGACTGTTCGTTAAGCTGTCCTTTTTTGCGAAATTCGGCAACCGTTTCAGAAATTGTTTGGTCAATTTCCTGAAAATGTCCTTCGCCGAAAAGCGTTTTGATAACGTATCCATTGGGGTCAATCACGACTAAACCCGGCCATCCCTTGATTGCGTAGGCGTCCCAGATTTTGAAATCCGCGTCGTTGACAACCGGATGTTCGATGCCGTATCGAAGGACGATATTGCGAATGTTTTCTGTATCTTTCTCGTTGTCGAACTTCGCCGAATGAACGCCGATGACGACCAGATTGTTCGGATATTTTTCTTCGAGTTTTTTCAAATCGGGAATGATATGGATGCAGTTGATACAACCGTAAGTCCAAAAATCGAGCAGAACAACTTTGCCCTTTAGCCCGGCGATTGAAAGCGGTTTTTCGGTGTTTAGCCAGCTTTTTCCGCCCGCCAGTTCCGGCGCACGCACCTTTGCTTGTTTCTTGAAATCGTTCATTCCGAATGAATTGCCGCTAAGAATCGCGGTTGTAAATAAAAAAATTAAAACGTTAAAAATTCGTTGCATCGTTTTTCCTCAGATTTCAACAGAGATTCGCCAATTTCCTATTACTACATTCGCCCGAATTTAAGATGCGGTTTCAGATTGATTGTATTCCCAAAGAAAAGCGAGCGACCATTTCCGCGCCGCTCGCTTCTGGAACATTTTCTATTTTTTGCTTTCTTTACCAATTAACCGAACCTTCTTTTGAGGTGTCAATCTGCGTGAGTTCAACTCCTTCGTCATAAAAGAAAATCTTCATCTGGTCGAACAAAAACTGGTGCGAATCCGGATTTGAAATATCAATTCCGAAATGATTAATAAGCTGCTTTTGTTTTTGCAGCCATTCTTTCCAGCAGTCCTGACACATCTCGGCGCCGATTTGCTGTCCGAGTTCGGTCGGAATCGGCGCGTAACCGAGCGGCGCGTTTTTCTGTCCGCAACGGGCGCATTTGAATTTATCGTTTGAAAATAAAGCCATCTTGAAACCTCACTTATAATATTTAGACTCTCTTTCGGTTTAGAATATCATAAACAAACAGGACTTTCTCAATTTATTAAAAACTGAAAAAAGATTTAGTCGGGAATGCAGGCAAGATGCCTGCCATCAAGCGCGAATAAAAGCTGCCGATTATCAAAGACTTGAACACCGGCGAAACTTTTGAGCGTTCTGTCGAACGCTATGCAGGCAAGATGCCTGCGTTCCCGACTAAAATCCTTTTTGAGAAAGTCCTAAAACAAACTTTTCTTGGCGAAAAGAAATGTTAGGCGAAAGAAATCCGATATGTCATAATGCTTGACGGACGATGGTGATGAATTATGCAGCGTAAAGTGTTTTGGATTTCCTTTATGTTTTTGGGTTTGTTAGCAGATGTAATTTTGCCGCTCCTTTGGGGAATTGTTTGTACAATTCCGATTTTGTTTTTAAGTTGGTGGATAGCGTATCGAAGCGATTGGTTTGAGTAACAAATTCTCGACTAAAATTTGAATTTAATCGGCAGCCTTTTTGGCTGCTTTTTTATTTTCGGTTACAATCAAAAACAATTTTAGATTAATGACAGTAAGGAGATTTCTATGCCCGAATGCAAACAGTATGGCGGAATAACGAGAGATGAACTTCTCAATCTGCGTGAGGATTTAGCCGATGAAGGAATAATAGTTCCCGAAGGCGATGATGTTGAAGTCGAAGGACCTTACGGAATTAAACTCAGCGCGACCTACGACGAACAGAAAGAAACTTTAAAAATCTGCATCACCAAAAAGCCTTTCTATATACCCGAATCCGCAGTTTGGAATATTGTTGACACCGGCACCGCGCCTTACGTCGGAGATTAGTATATTTTGGCGGTTTGTTAAAAAATTTCGGCAATAAAACCAATTGTGGTTATGCGGCGTTTGCTTGCCCGATTGCCTTCAAAACTTCATCGTCTTTCGGGCGAAACACGCTCAACGATTGAACTTGATGATGTCGAACAACGCCGTTTTTATCAACAACGACGACCGCCCGCGCCGAGCGTCCGGGAAGCCAAGATTTGACGTTGAATTTTTCGACGACTTCGCCCTTTTCGTCAGACAAAAGCGTCAGCGGCAAATCATATTTCTGGGAAAAATCTTTGTGCGATGCGGCGGAATCGGTCGAAATGCCGACGACTTCCGCGCCGGTTTTCGCGTAATCTTCCCAATTATCTCTGACGGAACACATCTGTTTTGTGCAAACCGGCGTGTTATCGCCCGGATAGAAAAGCAGAACAACCGTTTTTCCGCGCCGTTCGGATAGTTTCCAATCGTTTCCGTCACCGTCTTTCAACGTAAAATCTGGCGCGTTTTCACCAATTCTCATTCGTTTACCTCATTTCGGAAATAATCGTCTAAACTAAACTTATCCGCTAAATACCTTTTTTTCCAGTTTGGATTAACTTTATCTAACAAAAGTCCTTCAATCGCGCCGAACGGATAAAACGCGATTCGTTGAGATTTTGACAGATTAACTTCTTTTAATTCGTTGAAAGTTAAACGCAGCAAATTATCTGCCTCTTTATCAATAGGCGTGAAATCTTTTAAGGCTCGAAATTCTTTGCTTGGCTTATATTTTTTAGCGGCAGTTTGAGCCGTTTTATATTGAACATAGCGGGCAATTCCTTCCTGCCACAATTGAAACGACAAATAACGACGGTCATCTGTTTTTAAGATTGATTCAAACTTTTTGCGCTCGCTCAGATATTCATTCAGTTTCTTGCTTCGTTGAGATTTATTTTTAGCGTTGTAAGTTTCAACTAATAATTTGCTTAACGAACCGAATTGGTCGCCGACCTCTTTTTGGCTGTAAGGAAATTGA
The DNA here is from genome assembly GCA_002050365.1 of Acidobacteria bacterium 28-1. Lineage (GTDB taxonomy): Bacteria > Acidobacteriota > Blastocatellia > Pyrinomonadales > Pyrinomonadaceae. Next base: position 81,744 of record MWYZ01000085.1, on the reverse strand, counting down.
TAGTTAATCATCCACATTCCTGTCCGGTCGCCGCCCGAAAGGTTCAACTTTTCAACATCGGCGTAATAATCGGGCTGCGAATATTGAAGCTGATGAAAATGCTCGTGCAAAACGACAAAAACCCACGGCGTAGAAGTTTTTGCGTCTGTATTTTCCGCTTGTCCAACGACAATAACGGGCGTTGCGTCGCCCGCCGCCGGAAAAGTGGCTAACAGTTTTGGCGATAATTTTCGCGGGCGAGTGTAAACATCGCTTTTGAGCAGCGAATCGTAACCGATTAATCGAAAATCACCCGACGGTTTTCGATGACGAATCAGAAATTCATCTTTCGGCGTCACCAAAAGCAAAGCCCACGGCGCACTGCTCCAACCTTTCCAAACTTTATCACTGATTTTTTCACCGATTCGAAAGGCTTCGGCGATGCGAATGCGGTCAATTTCCGGCAACGACGCTTTTTCCTGCGCCGAAATCGTTTGAGAAAATGAAAGTAACAAAACGAAAATAAGCGTTATTTTTTTCATTTTATTTTCTTAATCACTGGAAATCACGAATACCCTTACACAGATTTTTCAAATCGCTGAAATTTGGAGATTTATCACCGATTTTTAGTATTTTACTCAATTTGTTTGTCGAGATTCATTTTGTAAAAAATATGATAATTCATTTTTATCTTTAAAGCCGTTTATACTTTCCCGAAACTGTTTTTGTGTCAAGGGATTTTCAATTTCTATTTTTCGTTTTTTACTAAGCTGTAAATATTCTTCTTCTAAATCAATCCCTAAAAATCTTCTGTTTAATAAATTGCCTGCAATGCCTGTCGTGCTTCCTCCTGTAAACGGGTCTAAAATCCAAGCATTCGGTTTTGTTGAAGCTAAAATTATGCGCGTTAAAACTGAAAGCGGTTTTTGTGTCGGATGTTTTCCGCAAGTTTTTTCCCACTTTTGAATTGCCGGAAGCGTCCAAACGTCTTTCATCTGTTGGTCGCCATTGATTTTATACATAAAATCGTAATTATAATAATGCGGAGCTTTTTCAGATTTTCGCGCCCAAATGATTTGTTCGGTTGAATGTGTAAATGAACGCTTTGCCCAACTCGGCGGCGGATTTGTTTTTTGCCAGGTGATGACATTGAGAATCTTAAAATTTAAAAGCGTCAACATTTGTCCAATCGAAAAAATATTGTGCATTGTTCCACTTATCCAAATCGTCGCGTTGTCGTTCATCTTGTCGCTGACAAACGAAAGCCATTTTAAGTTGAATTCATTTATTTGATGAATTCCAGGCGATTCGTCCCATTTGCCTTTATTAACACTCGAAACTTTGCCGTTTTTTATTGTCAGTCCATTGTTTGAAAGAAAGTAAGGTGGGTCGGCGAAAACCATGTCGAACTTATGCTCAAACAGCGGCAAAAGTTCGATTGAATCGCCGCGAAGCAAGGTGAAATTTTTATCGTCAGATTTAAAGTAAGGTGTCATTTCTGAAAATAAATGTAATCTTCAACGCTTCCAATTTCATTAAAGTTTTCGTCAAACAAAATATCAGAGTCGAGATAAAGTGATTGAGTTAAGTTTGTATTTTCTATTTTTACCGAGAAATCAGCATTTTTAAAGATTGTTTTCAAACCGTGAATTATTTCCATTGAACGATTCAAAATTTGTTCCGGCGTTCCCGTGAACTGTTCAAAATAATTTAAGTCCTGCTTTTCAACACAAGGTTTAAGAAAAACACAAATTGGTCTTGAATTTGCTTTTCTGGCAAGTGTTTTTGTTTTCATAGTTGCCTCTTTTCTCAATCTTCAAGCATATCGGCAAAAAAGCGCATCATTTGTCCGATATTGTGTTTGCCTTCGGCAAAGCCGTATTTCTCACAGCCGTCGGGAATATAAAGTTTCTCTTTCCGTATGTCAAAATTATCAGCGCACATTCTCATAAAATTCACGAGATAATTTCTTTCGATTAAAATATTTTCTTCTTTGGTTAAGTTTAAATTGATTGAATCTTTCTCTACTATAAAAACATTCTGTTGCATAAGTTTATTTCCTTTTCGAGATGAATTTGAAATAAATTTTAACACACAATAAGTGTCTTTTGAAAGCATAATGGAAGATTCTATTTTAAAAAAATTCGGTAAAAGAGTCAGGGAATTGCGAACGGAAAGAAATTTGACACAGCAACAACTTGCCGATATTTCAGGCTTGCATAAAAACTATATTGGAATGATTGAGCGAGGCGAGCGGAATCCGTCACTCCTGAACATCGAGGTTTTAGCGAAGAATTTTGAGATTAGTATTTCTGAATTAATGAAAATGTGAAATTTTTGAAAGTGTATTTATTCGACTTTTTTAATCGCGTCCTTGATAATTTCAGCCACAAATTTCGTTCTTGCATAAAAGGCTCGTGAAGTTGAGCCATGACCAGGTCCTTTCGTTCGAGGCTGGACTAACACGCCCATGCTACCTGTAAGAGAACTAAATCCTTTTGTGCTGATTGCATCTCTGACCAACTCGTAATCTGCTTTTACCTGTTCGTAAATTTCGCTATCACCTAAATCAAAATCAGTTACAGAATGAAGCAAAGAACTTGCTTCAACTTGACTTTCAAAAACGCGAGCAACAATAACAGCTTTTCTCATTTTGGCGAGCAAATGGCTTTCTTCAAATGGTGTGCGAGCGACGTTATAGGGATCAATCATAGTTATTGCCATTGTTTCTTTAACTACTAACTGACCTTTGGCATTTCTTTTTAACGGGATAACTTTTAACTCCCAGCTTCCAAAATTCGGAGATTGGGACGAATTAATAGGAAGCCCTAAATACCGTTCAATTACATGACCAACCCAACCCTTGTTTTTCTTATCGCCTTTCCAAACAGTTATTTCTAACTCATCAGCCATTGGTCGCAAATCTTTGCCAACAAGCTGCGTTATCCGTTTAATCGCGTCTGCTCGTTCCATAATTTCTGTTGTGTGTTTCCAGCTAAATGAAACTCGTTCAATTTATAATTAGTTATCAAAAGTTCGTCCAACTCACCTCTTTTTTCCGGCTTTGAATTAATAACTCTTTTTGCTTTTACTTGTTTAATATTAAAACTCTCGTAAATTCTATGGAAGAAATCATCCTGCTGAACATCTGAATTGCTCAGTAGCCATTTACTTCCGCGTGCGTGAAGGTCAACGCAGAAATCTTTTAATCTAATTTGCTCATTATCATCAAACTCATTTTTCGCATAAGAATTAAAACTCGAAGTTACGCTCAAAGGTTTATATGGCGGGTCGAGATAGAAAAAAGAGTTTTCGCTTGCATAAGGCAAAGTTTTCTCAAAATCGCTGTTGAGAATTTCTACATTTTGTAGTGCGTTGCTGACAGCTAAAATATTTTGTTCGTCGCAAATCATTGGCAACTTGTAGCTTCCCATTGGAACATTAAATAAATTGCTTCGATTGACGCGATACAATCCGTTAAAGCAAGTTCGATTTAGGAAGACAAATAAAGCCGCTTGAGTGATTTTGTCGGTATTTCTGCTGTTGTATAAATCTCGTTTTTGATAATAGTATTCTTTCTTTTGTTCTTCTTTGTTTAGCAAACCGTGATATTCGTTTTGAAATTCCTTAAGAATTGAAATTAAATTTTTTGGTTTTGATTTTATTGTTTTATATGTATTTATTAAATCTGAATTAACATCATTGATAATAGCTTTATCCATATTCAGAAATTTCTTTATTAACCAAAATAAAACCGCGCCGCTTCCAACAAACGGTTCGACATAAGTGAATTTACCGGACAAAACCAACGGTGGAAGGTTTCGTTCGATTTCGGCAATCAATTGTGTTTTTCCGCCAGCCCATTTTAGAAAAGGTTTCATTTCTTTGTTTAATTTTAGAAAACTATTGAAAATCCCGAATATCTTTGAACGGCTTTTCCGCGTCCGTAAAATCGGGGCGATAATAATGCGAAGCCGATTCGTATTCCTGCATAAAACCCATTTCAAAATTCAATTCTTCTAAAAGCGAAACGGCGTTAAACCATTCTCTTTCGCTAATTCGACGCGATAATAAAATGTAACGCGAATCGGTCGCGGCTTTGTTGGTCGCGTAATACTGCGCCATTAATGAAATCGCCACTTTTGGCGAAAGTTCTTCTTTTATCCAGCGTAAGTTTTCTTCAATTCCCGCTAAATCATTCGGCAGAACGAGCAGACGAATGACCAAACCTTTTTGCAATAACCCGTTTTCGTCGAAAATGAGTTCGTCGCTGGTTTGCCGAAACATTTCCTTTATCGCTTCACGTGCGAAAGTTTTATAGCCGCGCACTTTTGAATACTCAAAACCTGCTTCGTCGTCGGCATATTTCAAATCGGGCAGATAAACGTCAACGATTCCGTCGAGCAGCCTTAAAATTTCAACCGAATCATAAGCGTTCGTGTTATAAACAATCGGCAGGCGCAAACCTTTTTCGGCGGCAATCAAAATCGCTCGCGCCATTTGCGGAACAAAATGCGTCGGGCTGACAAATCCAATGTTATGACAACCTTTCGCCTGTAACTCTAACATCATTTCCGCCAGCCGTTCGTGCGTGATTTCATTTTTCTTCTGTGTTTTCCAAGTTTGCGAGATTTGAAAGTTTTGGCAATAGACGCAGCGCAGATTGCAGTTGCCGAAAAATATATTGCCCGTGCCGTGTGTGCCGGACAAACAAGGTTCTTCGCCGAAATGCGCCGTGTAGCTCGAAACAATCGGAAGTCTGCCTGAATAACAAGCGGCGATTTCGTCTTTTAGACGATTGTTGCCGCAATTTTTCGGGCAAATTGAACAGCTTTCGAGCAGTTTCTCTAACGCTTCGACTCTATTTCGAAGTTCGCCCGCCGCTAAAAGTTTCGTGAATTTTGGCTCTGATTTTTCCTCTTCCAAAAGCATTGTGTTGGTATTTGTTGATAATATTTTCCGGCGCAACCGTTCGCGCAATTTCCCAAGTAAAATCCATTTCGGCATTGACGGTAGCAGTTGCCATACGAGTTTCGCGGAGCATCAAAATACTGCCGTAAAACAAAAACAAAATGCCGATTATTCCGATTGGAATTGGAATAAGACGATAAACGCCGATGATTCCGACCAACCCAATGGCTACGCTCGTCATAATAAAAAGACACAAACCATAGTAAAACGCGCCCATCGCCCGCTGCAAAATCCGCGAACGGCTCGTTACTTTGTCGAGGAGATTGACGATAACTTCGAGTCGTTTGTCGTAAAGCGGAATGCTCGTTTTGTCTTCGGTCGTAATTAATTCGGCAAGCCTCTGTTCCAAATCGCGCACGCGGTCAACCACGCGACCGAGCCTGGTTGAAGTCGAAAGGACCAACGAACCCGTCGCCGAAATAAGCAGCGCGGGCGTAATCATCGCCGTCAGAAATTCGATGGTTATCTGAAGCGCATTCGGATTTAAAGAAATAACATCGGTTTGCATAATCGGTTTGAAACTTGACGCTTACTGCGTCTTCCGTCAAAAATCTAATGGTATGACTACCGAAAACCAAACGCAAGGAACTATCAAAGTTTTGCAGCACGAAAGCCAGATTTTGAAGGGCAATCCGCTCGGCGATAAGCACGTCAGAGATTTATACGTTTATCTCCCGCCCGATTATGAGACGAGCAATAAAAAATTTCCCGTCGTTTATTGCCTAACGGGTTTTACGGGACGCGGCAAAATGTTTCTCAACGACAACGCTTTCGCGCCGAATTTAGCGGAGCGAATGGATAAACTAATTTCAGGCGGAACAATCAAACCGATGATTGCCGTGCTGCCTGATTGTTTCACATATTACGGCGGCTCACAGTATATCAATTCGAGCGCGACGGGCGATTACGAAGATTATTTGACGCAGGAAATCATCGAATTTGTAGACGGTAATTTCCGCACGAATCGAGATAAAAATTCCCGCGCCGTGATGGGTAAATCTTCAGGCGGTTACGGCGCATTGATAATGGCGATGCGTCACGCCGATAAATTCGGTTTGGCGTGTTCGACTAGCGGCGACGCTTATTTCGAGTTTTGTTATTTTCCCGGAATCGCCGAAGGTTTCCGCGCTATCAAAGGCGACCCGAAAGCGTTAATCGAAAAATTCTGGCGCGAAACGGAGCGAAAAGGCAAAGACGATTTCGCCGCTCTTAACACCATTGGAATGAGCGCGTGTTACGCGCCGAACAAAACGGCGGAACTCGGTTTCGATTTGCCGTTCGATTTGGAAACGGGCGAAATTCGTTGGGACGTTTGGGCGAGATGGCTCGAACACGACCCCGTAAGACTTGTGGAAAAGTCTGTGGAAAAATTGAAATCTTTAAAGTTATTATTTATCGACGCGGGAACGCGCGACGAATTTGCGCTCGATTTAGGTGCGAAGATTTTATGTAAACAATTGAAAGAGTTTGACATTCCTTTCTTAACGGAAGAATTTGACGACGGACATTTCAACATCGGCTATCGTCAGAATCGTTCGCTCGAATTGATTTCACAGAATTTTGAAAATGAGTAATCAGCCCGTAAAAAACGAGCGCGTGAAAGTTGTCAGTTTGCAAGTCAATGTCTGCAATCACGATTCGGCGATTCAGCGCGTCGCCGAACTTGTGAGGCGCGGGCGCGGCGGTTACGTTTGTTTTTCAACCGTCCACATGACGATGGAATCTTTTGATAATCCTGAATACGCGGTGAAGGTAAATGCAGCGGATTTGATAATTCCCGACGGAATGCCGCTCGTCTGGATGCAGAAACTACAGGGCGAAAAACAAGCCGCTCGCGTGCGTGCGAACGACTTGATGATTATGCTTTGCGCTTACGCCGAGAAAAATAATTTGACCGTTGGGTTTTACGGCGGCAAGCAAATCGTGATTGACGCAATTCTCGAACGGGCGAAAAAAGATTATCCGAAATTGAAAATCGTCTATGCTTTTTCGCCGCCGTTTCGTCCTTTGACCGAAGAAGAAGACGCAGCGGTCATAGCTGAAATCAATGAGAAAAAGCCCGATATTCTATTTATGGGTTTGGGCTGTCCGAAACAGGAAAATTGGATGTCGGCGCATAAAGGTAAATTGACGGCGGTGATGCTCGGTGTCGGCGCGTCGTTCGATTTTTTCGCGGGCAACGTGCGTGAATCGCCCGAATGGTTGGGACGATTAGGGCTTGAATGGTTATTTAGATTGACGCAAGAGCCGCGCCGATTGTGGAAAAGATATTTAATTCTCAATCCACGTTTTATGCGATTGGCAACGCTTCAACTGCTTCGGTCAAAGAAATAGTTTGTATGAATTAACACTAAAAAAGAAAAATCAGTTTAATAAAAAGTCAACTAGCAGTCGGGAGCGCAGGCATCTTGCCTGCCAAGATTGCTGTCAGGCAATCTAAAATTTTTCTATACGTTCAGATTGATTTCTATTGGAATCTTTTTTGCGCTGTTGCGCTCAATGCAGGCAAGATGCCTGCGCTCCCGACTAAGAAACTTCTTTGTGTTAACTTTTTAGTATTCATTCATATAGTTTTTAGCAATTTCGATAAAGTTCTCGATTTGCCCGTCAATCCAAATTTCATCTTTTCCCAATTCCGCCGCCATAATTTCTGCAACGTGCGGCGCGATTTCGATTGCCGCTTTTGCGTCCAAAAACAAAACACGGGTTCGCCGCGCCAAAATGTCTTCAAGCGTTTGCGCCATCTCAAAACGAACCGCCCAAACAATTTCCGCCGCCCGATACGGCAAATCTTCGTGCAGTTTTTCGGCTAAATTCGAATTTTCCTCCATCAATTTCTGAATCTTTTCCGCGTCTGCGCCGTAAATCGCTAAATCGCTGAACCGTTCCGAACCTTCACAAAAACCGTGAATTTTCAAATTTTTTGTAACGCAAGGTTTTCTCGGCAAATCGGTTTTAGCAATCGCTTGATTAACCGCATCTTCCGCCATTCGCCGGTAAGTCGTCCATTTTCCGCCTGTAACTGTCAGCAAATTTGCGTCGTTAATTTCGATTGTGTGGTCGCGTGAAAGTGCGGCGGTGTTTTTCGTTTTCGCAGATTTGACGAGCGGACGAATGCCGACGAAAACACTCAAAATGTCTTCGCGTTTCGGCGGTTCTTTTAAGTATTCCTCAGCCGTTGAAAGAATAAATTCAATTTCCGATTCGAGTGGTTTTGGTTCTAATTCGGCATTCTCAATTGGCGTGTCGGTTGTGCCAATCAAAGTTTTTCCTTGCCAAGGAATGACAAATAAAACTCGCCCGTCGCTAGTTTTCGGAATCATCACGGCGTTTTTCGACGGCAGAAATTTTTTATCAAAAACAAGATGAATGCCTTGACTCAGCGCGATTATTTTTTCTTCCTTTTCGTTGGATAGCCTGCGAACCGCATCACAAAACGCGCCCGTCGCGTTGATGACGATTTTTGCTTGTGCCGTTAACTCTTCGCCCGTTTCCGTATTTTGAAATCTTACGCCGTCAACTTTATTTTCGCGTTTGGTCAACTCGAAAACTTTTGTGTAATTTAAAACGGTCGCGCCCTGCTCGGCGGCGGTTTTCACTAAATTAATCAACAGCCGCGCGTCGTCAAATTGTCCGTCGAAATATAAAACGCTGCCGCGCAAATTTTGAAACTTGACGTTTGGAAGCCGTTTGAGCGTTTCTTTTTTCGAGAGAATTTTAGATTTGCCGAATCCGTATTTGCCCGACAGAAAATTGTAGATTTTCAAACCCGCACCGTAGAAGGATTTTTGCCAAAGGCTGTAACACGGAACGATGAAAGATTGATTTTTGACGAGATGCGCGGCGTTTTTTTGAAGCGTGTGGCGTTCTTTCAACGCTTCCCTGACAAGCGAAAGATTGCCGCTTGCGAGGTAGCGCACGCCGCCGTGAATGAGTTTGGTCGAGCGGCTGGAAGTCCCTTTGCCGAAATCACTTTGTTCAAGCAGCAGAACGTCAAAACCGCGCGAAGCCGCGTCAACCGCGCAACCAACACCCGTCGCGCCGCCGCCGATGATAATAAAATCCCAAACCTTTTCGCGCGTCCGAACGCGATTGAGCATTTCCGCACGAATCATTTCAGTAGGCAGAAGCAGTAGGCAGACGGCAGCGGCAGTTGGCAGTTTTCAAATGTAAATCAAAATGTGCGATTATGCTTATGCTCAATCACTGCCTACTGCCGCTGCCGTCTGCCTACTAATTTTCTCCGCGTTCTTGTTCGACTTCGGTTTCGAGTTTGACGGCAAGGCGTCTCGCGCCCGGCTGGTCGAAAGTTTCAATCCAGCGCAGAGATTCGTCCAACACGCGCAGTTGATATTCTTTCCAATTCGGTTTCCCGGCAACCGCGCCGAATTCGCCCGCATAATAAGCTGTGCGCGGCGGACGCACCAAATCGGTCATTGCGCGGTCAATCGAAAGCATCATCGTCGGAACATTCGCCATCTCAAGCGCACGCGCCACAATTCCCAAAGTCTGATGACACAAACGCGACGCTGGAATTAAAAGCGCGGCTTGCACTTCGTAACGCGCCACTCGTTCGGCAATTTTCGGCGCAAGTTCTTCGGCAATCAATCGCGCATTCGGAATATAGCCGTTTAAGCTCCACCACACATTATTGAGTTGTCCAATCACGCCGTTCGCCTGATATTCGAGCAGACGTTCGACCGGAATTTGCGCGTTTCTATCCTCTCGAACGGCGCTCGCGTCGTAGCCGCGAGCCGCGTAAAGCAAATCTTCCGCTTCGACTTCAATCGGAATTTCCCGAAAACTCGCGTCGCCGTCTCGCGCTTCCGTATCGAACGGCGTTGTACCGTCAATATAAGCACCTGCCGATGAAATCAACGCCAGATTGAGCATTGGAAGTGCGCGGCGCATTGGCGTAAAAGGCGCGTAGGTATTTTCGACGAACGGATAATTCGTTAAATTTTCGTTCGCTCGCCAACCGCGATAACGTCCTGATATTTTGCCGATGTTTTCAATTAAAAATGCTTCGCGCGTCGGCACTGCGCGGTTGGTGATGCCTAATTTACGCTCGATATTTTCTCTGATTGTATTTAACATTTGTTTATTTTACAGATTTTCAGAATTTCTTGCGCGTCCGGCAAGTAGAAAAAAAGCAATCACGGCGGCAATCATCGCCGCGCTCAAAACCGTTACCGAATAGCCGTGCAAATTATTAAACGCCAAGCGCAACGGGTCGTCAATTGCCACTTCATCAATCGGTCGCCCGATTTGTTCGCGTAGATTGTGAAGCCGTGCGCCAATAACGAATTGTCCTAACGCGCACGCGGCGGTCAATAAGAGCAGCAAGCCTTGTTCGAACCAGAGCCGAACGCGATTGACATTTCGCCGCGAAACGTAAGAACTCGCCAGTAAAATCAGCCCGATAATCAGACCGCTGTAATTGATAATCGTTAAAGTTCGATTGACCACCGCGCCAGCCAATTCCCGGGAAGGCAGAACGATAAACACGCTCGGCGGGACCGCAAAGCTAAAAAAACACGCTGCGCCCAACCACAAACCTAATAATAAAATTCGGAAGTCCGAAAGCAAACTCATAATGCTTGAAACAAGAATTCTATAAAGTAAAAAGGTGAAAGTAAATTTTCAAAAGTAGAAAGTAAAGAAAGGTGATTACCAATTATCATCTTCACTCACCTAAGCGAATTTTTAACTTTTGCCTTTTTACTTTTTACTTTTGAAAATTTACTTTTTTTCTTGCTTGATTTCTAAATTCTGTCTTCTCGTTTCTGATTTCTGACTTCTTTTACAATTTCAGCGTCTTCAAATAATCCCGAAAATCCGCACCCAAATCTTCGCGCTTCAAAGCAAATTCAACCGTTGCAATAAGAAAACCGAGTTTATCGCCGGCATCGTGGCGCACGCCGTCGAGTTTGACTGCATAATACGGACGATTTTTTTCTAATAAAATTCGTATCGCGTCCGCCACTTGAATCTCGCCGCCTGCGCCCGGTTTCGTCTGCTCGATGGCGTTGAAAAGTTCCGGCGTAAAAATATAACGCCCGATAACCGCCATATCCGACGGCGCATTTTCAAACTTCGGTTTTTCTACAACATCGCGGATTTTAAAAACATTCGATTCAACCTCAACCGCGTCAATCACGCCGAAGCGCGAAATCGCTTCGCCCGCGATTCGCATCGTCGCCATCACAGGGGCGTCGTATTTTTCATAAACTTCTATTAATTGCTTTAACGCCGGCGTTTCCGCGTCCATTACATCGTCCGGCAGTATCACGGCGAACGGTTCGTCGCCGACGAAATCCCTCGCTTGATAAATCGCGTGTCCGAGTCCGAGAGCTTGTTTTTGACGAATATAGCTGATGTTGGCAATCTCTGAAATGTGGCGGACTTGTTCAAACGCTTCTTGTTTCCCGCGCTCTTTGAGAACGTGTTCGAGTTCAAACGAAATGTCGAAATGGTCTTCAATCGCCGCTTTGTCGCGTCCCGTGATAATCAAAATTGATTCGATGCCGGAAGCGACGGCTTCTTCAACACCGTATTGAATAAGCGGCTTGTCCACGAGCGGAAGCATCTCTTTCGGCGAGGCTTTAGTCGCGGGTAGAAATCTCGTTCCCAAACCGGCGGCGGGAAAAACGGCTTTGCGAATTTTTTGTTTCATATAAATACTGTTAAATTATTGTTTTATGCTTCGCCGGTCATTTACCGAACGAAGTTAAAATCTTAGGTGAAAACCGGCTGAGAAACAAATCTTCGATAAACAGACTTTAGCTTATCGTTTAACGTATAAAACTAAAAAGAGATACCGAAATGAAAAAAATATTACTCATCTTGATTCTGGCGATTCTTTCCTTAAATGCTTCGACCGTTCGGGCGCAAGTCGCTCAATGCACCGGATTGAAAACGACGACGCTTCCGCTTTCCGGCGACTACGGCGGTTTCGGGCAATTTACGGTTACGCGCCTGTCTATTACAAATGCCAGTTTGATTGACCCGATTTCAGTTTTCGTGCCGAGCAATGCGACCGCGCAAAATAAAGTTCCGGTTGTGTTTTTCGCGCATGGCTTTGGCGGAACTAACTATCAATTTTATGAAACTTTGATGCGCCAACTTGCCAGCAACGGCTACATCGTCGTTTTTTCGCCGTATAGTTCGAGTATATTTGCGACCCACGCCACGCGCTATAACCAGCTTTGGGACGGTTTTCAAAAGGCGGTTCAACAACTCGGAAACATTATGGACACGACAAGAATCGGTTTTGCCGGACATTCTTACGGCGCGGGCGCATTACCAGATATGGCGCGGCGCGGCGCGGCGCAAGGTTGGGGAAACGACGGTTTGTTTTTGTTTGTGATGGCGGCTTGGTATAACTGGGGAACGAATCTCGAACAAATTCCGGCAAGCACGAAAATGATTGTGCAGGTTTATTGGGATGATGCGACCAACGAACATCTGATTTCGCAAAACGACATCTGGAATAAATTGCCGCAAATTACCGAACGAAAATGGCAGGTTATCCGCCAGTCTAAAACATATTGTTCGCTCGGCGCAGGACACGGCGTTCCGGTAACGAACAGTTTGGGACAAACCGAGGCGGCACTTGATGCCTACGATGCTTGGGGCGTTTGGCGCAGACTTCACGCCATTTCCGATTATACTTTCAGCGGAAATCAGACGGCTAAAAACATTGCGTTCGGCGTTGACGCGTATATGGGCAGATGGCGCGGAATCTTCGGCGTTCGACCGATTTCGCCGCTTGAGTCAACCGATTCACCCGTTATCAATACGCAGAGCAGTCCGTCATTTCTCTGGAGTCAAAAATGCACCTACGCTCTGGGTTCGCCTTGCCCGTAATTATAAAGTTTTTTTCGGGGGCAGTTACGGCGGTCTTTGACCGCCATTTTAATTTGAGTTGATAATGGAATTTAATTTATAAAGTTTATAAACGAGGATATTTTACAGAAATGCTTGATTTACATTTTGTTAGAGAAAATTTAGACGCGGTAAAAGCCGCTTTGCAAAATCGAAATTTTCCAATTGATAGCTTAGAAAAGTTTGTTCAATTAGACACGACGCGCCGCCGCGTAATCGGTGAATCCGATGCGATAAATCAACAGCGCAACCATTCGAGCAAAGAAATCGGCGCTCTTGTGCAGACAGGTAAAAAAGATGAAGCCGACGCGAAAAAAGCGGAAGTCGCGGATTTGAAAGATAAGCAAAACGAACTTGAACATCAGCGAAAAAAAGTCGAAGCCGAAATGAATGATTTACTGTCGCATCTGCCGAACGTTCCGCAAACGAATGTTCCCGTCGGCGCGGATGAATCGGCAAACTCGGAAGTCCGCCGTTGGGGAACGCCGAAAGAGTTCGATTTTGAGCCGAAGGACCACGTTGATTTGGGCGAAGCATTAGGAATTTTAGATTTGGAAAGAGCGACGAAAATTACCGGCTCGCGTTTTGCGATTCTGAACGGCGCGGGCGCGAGGTTAGAACGCGCATTAGTGAATTTTATGCTCGACATTCACACGACCGAACACGGCTACACGGAAACTCTGCCGCCGTTTATCGTCAATCGAAAAACGCTTTTCGGCACGAATCAACTTCCGAAATTCGAAGATGATTTATTTCACCTGAAAGATGAACGCGGCTTGGCGTTGATTCCGACGGCGGAAGTTCCCGTAACGAATTATCACGCCGACGAAATTTTGGACGCGAAGGATTTGCCGAAATGCTTTGCGGCTTACTCGCCTTGTTTTCGCTCCGAAGCTGGCAGTTATGGAAAAGATACGCGCGGTTTGATTCGGCAGCATCAATTTGAAAAAGTCGAATTGGTGAAGTTATCTTTGCCGGAGAATTCAAATGACGAACACGAAAAATTGACCGAGAACGCCGAGCGGATTTTGCAGCTTTTAGGATTGCCCTATCGAACGGTAGTTTTATCAACCGGCGATATGGGTTTTGGTGCGGCGAAAACTTACGATATTGAAGTTTGGCTTCCGTCGCAAAACACTTTCCGAGAGATTTCTTCCTGCTCTAACTGCGAAGATTTTCAAGCCAGAAGAATGAATTTACGTTTTCGGCGGGCGGGCGGCGCGAAACTCGAATTTGTTCACACGCTTAACGGTTCGGGTCTGGCGGTCGGAAGAACTTGGATTGCAATTTTAGAAAATTATCAGCAAGCTGACGGTTCTATTCAAATTCCCGAAATTCTTCAATCGTACATGAACGGCTTAGAGAAAATCGGTTAAATCAAAACAAGTCGCCGATTGATTTCTAACAGACAGATTTAATAAAATTACTATCTGCGAGTTTTAAGTCAATCGGCGACTTATTTCTTACTTAGCTTTTTATTAAGCGCTTTGATTTTTTGCTTCGTCAACTTTGTTTTTAACTTCTTCAACAATCGTCTTTTGTGCATCACCCGCCATTTGTTTAACCGTACCGATTGCGTCTTGTGCGGTCGCCTGCGCTTTCTCAAAGAAATTATCGCGCATTTCACCCATATATTCGTTTTCCGCTTCCGTCAAAGGAATCGCAAAACCGAGTGCCGCACCGACCGCTAAAGCGACTGCGCCGACTGCCAACGGATTTTCTTCGATGTAATAATCGTAGCTTTCCTTAACTTGCCCGCCTAAATCACCCGCTTTATCATAAGCAAAACCGGCGGCGTTACCGACACCTTCATAAGTTTTGCTCGCGGCACTGCCGACACCTTCATAAGCCGCGCCTGCCGCACTTGATACGCCTTCATACGCTGTTGCCGCAACACCCGACACGCCTTCATAAGCAGTTCCGGCGGCGCTCGAAACACTGTCATAAACGGAATTTGCCGCACTTGGTTTCGGCGGCGGTGGTGGCGGCGGTGTAGCAGAAGCACTCGAAACATAGCCACGAATGGAATTCTCTTCGCCACCAGATTTACCGCTAGTCGTTTCAAAAGTTGATTTATTTGATCTGCCCGACTTCAGCTCCCGTCTGTAATCGCTACTGTATCTAACGTCGTCAGCATCGTCGTCAGAATTGTATCTGTAATCGTAACGGTAAGACGAACGCTTTTTCCTCTTGCCCATCAAACTGTTCACCAAAAGCGCACCGACTCCTAATCCGACAAGGCTCAATATCATCGGATTTTCCTTTGCCGTTTTAACAACATCCGATTTTCCAATGTCTTTTATTCCCTTATTAAATACTTGCATAAAATCTCCCACTTTTTCCATCGCCGCGTCTTTGACCGAATGCACCGCGCTGCCAATTTGCTCAGACACTTGGTCTTTTACTTGTTCGGAAATGTTTGAAAAACTCAATCTCTCCTGAATCGCGTCAATCGTTTCGCCCATTCCGCGGCGCGTTTCTTCAATTTGTCCACGAATCTGCTCGGTTTCGGCGGTTGCGTCCTCCGTATCCGTTTTGACATCGAGCGTTTTCGTATCCTCTAATGAGAGAGAACCCGAGTGTTCTTCCAACGAGGAATCGCGCCTCTTAGTTATTGCAGTCGAATCTGCGTCCAATTCGTTTAGGTCATTTAGCTCACTTGATTTTTCAGCCATTCTGCATCCTCCTTCAATGTTTCAACTGTTTGATTCGGTGTTAATTCCGTATTTTTAAGTTTAGCGAGCGCGTTCGTAATTAACACGTAAGCAACTATGCCGACAATCAAGCCGACGACTGCCGCCGCAATCCAAGCCGACGTGATAATCTGCCACCCTGACAGATACGAAATAAGCTGTGTCAAACCGATAACCACCGCCGCCAAAATAACGAACAATGCCGTGTAACCAACCGCGCCGCCGACCACCAAAAATCCGACGTTTTTACCGACGCTGGTTGCCTTTTGCGTCAATTCAGTTTGCGCTAACGCGACTTCCTGTCGGACAAGTGTGCTGGTTTCAGTGGCAAGTTCTGAAAATAAATCGCCTAGAGAGCGTTCTTCTTTAACGATTTGTTGTTGTGCCATACGTTATTTTCTCCTTCCCCAAGTCGTTATTAGATTATCCTTGCCAATTAAATTCTGCTCATCGAAGAATTTTCCGAACGATTATCCTTTGTTTCCGAACGATTATTTCCTGAACGCCGCCTCGAATTTTGGTTCGACGAACCCGAACTTTTCAAGAATCTCGCCGCCAGTATTCCAAGAGCTAAAGCACCGCCGATAAAAAGAGCCGGATTGCGACGGGCAAATTGTTCGACATCGCGGGCGAGATCTTTAATCTCTTTTTGGTTTATATAATTTGAAAACTTCTCGACCTGTCCAGCCAGATTCTCACTGTATTTTCCCGCAAATGCGGCAACTTGGTTTTGATCGTCTTTCCCCAAATTTTCGCCTACTTGCCGAATGCCGTCGGCAACGCTGGTTAAACCCGTCGCTATATTAGTTTTTTGCTCATCAATTACAGATGCAGCCTTGTCTTTAACTTGTCCGAGAGCCTGCGTCGCAACTTTTCCGGTCGATTCTTTGGCTTGACCGAATGTATCTTTTATCGCGCTCGTGTCGCCCTGTAAAGCACTTCCAACTTGAGAAACAATGTTATCTGTTAACGATTCGGTTTGACTGTTTTCCGTTTTCTTCGGAGCAGAAATGTCTTCTTTCGCTTGTCTCGTTGAAGCAACACCGATGCTTGGATTTATTCTATTTTCCTTCGTTAAATCTTTCATTGAGTCCTTCATTGAGTCCTTCGTTAAATCCATCGTTGAATCTTTCATCGAATCTTTCATTGAATCCATTTTTCCAGTTTCTGAATTTTGTTTATTATCTCCCATGATTTTCACCCCTTTTTATTTATATTAGTTTATTTATTTGTTATTTTTAACGAGCATTTGGTTTACGTTCAGTCTGCCAGCAAACAAACACTGCCAAAATTTCTACATTTTCGCCGAGCGAAGATTTATCGGTTAAATTCTACCGCTTTTTCTTCCGAATCTCAATTTTGATAATTCTCCCGCATAATCTAAAAAATGTATTGTTTTGATAACAGGTTTTTTTAATTACAGCAACAAGTATTCCACTAACGAAAAAGTTCTTTATTACAAAGTTTAATTGATTCTTGAGTGCAATGTATATCTTTCGGTGCACGGTAATATTGTATGGATTTACGACATTTTAATGTCGTAGATTTATTTTAGGTAACCTGCTTAGACAACATAAGTAATTAAACGAAAGTGTATTAGACTAAATTTATTCTATGCTAATTTCCGAATTTGATTACGAACTGCCTGAAGAACTTATCGCACAAAATCCTCTGGAAAAGCGCGAAAACTCTCGGATGTTAATAGTAAATCGATTATCTGAAAATTTACGAGATAAACACTTTTATGATTTCCCGCAGTTTTTGAAAAAAGATGATGTAATCGTTTTAAATAACACGAAAGTATTTCCCGCGCGACTTTTCGGAACGAGCGAAACGGGCGCGAAGATTGAAATTTTCCTCGTTCGAGAATTTGAAAATCAGACTTGGGAAACGCTGGCACGTCCGGCGCGCAGATTAACCGTCGGTAAAAAGATTTTGTTTGGGGAGAATTTATCAGGTGAAGTTTTAGAAAAAACAGTTGATGGACGCGTAATTATGCGTTTCGAAGCTGATAGAAATTTTGACTCAATTTTAGAAGAAATCGGGCAAACGCCTCTGCCGCCGTATATCAAGCGCGACGACGCGGTTTCAGGCGACGATAAAAATCGTTATCAAACTGTTTTCGCCAAACAACGCGGAGCAATCGCCGCGCCGACTGCCGGGCTTCATTTCACGCCGAAGATTTTATCGGAAATCAAAAATCTCGGCGTAACAATCGTGGAAATAACTTTGCACGTCGGCTACGGAACGTTTGAGCCCGTGCGCGTCTCGGATTTGTCCGAGCATCGCGTGTTGCCGGAGAGATGCGAAATTTCCCGTGAAACCGCACAAATTTTGAACGGAGCGAAAGCCGAAAAAAAACGGATTATCGCCGTTGGCACAACGACGACGCGAGCTTTGGAATCTTCGATTGGTGAAGACGGAACGGTTCAAGCGGAAAATAATCTAGCTGATTTAACTGTAACGCCCGGTTATAAATTCAAAATTGTAGGCGGTCTGTTAACCAATTTTCATCTCCCGCAATCTTCGCTTTTGGTTTTAGTTTCGACTTTTGCGGGTTATAATTTAACAATCAAAGCATACAAACACGCGGTTCGGTCACGCTATCGTTTTTACAGTTACGGTGACTGTATGCTAATTATTTAATTAGGCAGTAGTCAGTGGTCAGTAGTCAGTAAATCGGCAAATCTCTGCGCTTTTTCTGCCGACTGCCAACTGACGACTGCCAACTGATTTATGGCAGTTTTCCAATCAATCCGTAATTTCTTCGTGCCGACGACTATCTTTGAGCCGGAAATAATTGTGTCTGCGCCGCTCACCCGTTATGAAATCCGTCCGCTGACCGACAAACATCTCAAGGAAGTTTTGAAATTGAATCTGCGTTGTTTCAAGTCGGGCGAAAATTATACGAAATACACTTTTTCCTATCTTTTGAACGAGCCGAAGACCTTAAGTTATCGTATTGTTACGCCGAGCGAGCAAATAGTTGCGTTTGTTTTTATAATGACTAACATGGACGGCACGGGGCATATTACGACCATCGGAGTTGCGCCCGAACACCGGCGGCGCGGCTTGGCGAACAAACTTCTGCGCCATACGGAAGAAGCCTTACGAAAACGTAATATCAATACTGTAATGCTCGAAGTTCGCGTTAGTAATTTGCCCGCCCAAAATCTCTACCGCGAGTTTGGCTACGCAACGGTTCAAAGACTCGTCGGCTATTACAACAACGGCGAAGACGGTTTTTTGATGGTCAAATCTTTATAATGGATAATAGATAATTGATAATGAATAGTTTTTCAATTATCAATTATCCATTATCCATTAAATCAAATGTTCCTTCCGAAAATCTACCCAATCACCGATACGCGAATTGCCAAACTCTCGCACGCCGAGCAAGTCAAAAAGCTCATCGAAGGCGGCGCGGAAATTATCCAATTGCGTGAAAAATATGCTTCACCAAAAGATTTTTATGAATTCGCAAAAGAAGCGTTGAAACTAGCCAGACAGCACAAAGTAAAAATCATCATCAATGACCGCGTAGACATTGCTTTAGCATTAAAAGCTGACGGCGTTCATCTCGGACAAGATGATTTGCCGCCCGAACACGCGAGAAAAATTTTAGGCAAAAAAGCAATCATCGGATTCTCAACCCACAATCTCGAACAAGCCGTCCGTGCCGCCCGACTTCCAATTGATTATTTAGCAATCGGTCCCGTTTTTGTGACTCGAACAAAGGAAAATCCCGAAAGCGTGGTCGGAATAGAGGATGTAAAAAAGGTGCGCGAAGCAGTCGGAGATTTTCCGCTTGTTGCTATCGGCGGCATAACTTTCGAAAATTTTCGGAAAGTTTTACAAATGGGCGCAGACTCGGTTGCAGTTGTCAGCAATTTAATGTCTGAGGCTGATAAAATCACCGAAAAAACGAAAAAATTCTTGAGTTATTAAAACTTAAAATTAATATTTAGCAAAATTAAAAAATGCACTGCTTTTTATGTCAAACTGCGTAAAAATATAAATATCAAACGGTTAATTCAAACCGTTCGCTTCTAAAGTTTTTTCCTGCCTTTTTCAAAATTTTCTATAGAAGTTAATCTAACCAGTGAGTTTGCTCATTACCTTTTTCATCTTTTCTTATTAAGAAAATCTAGGAGAAAAAATGCTAATATCTTAATAAAATCACTTTTCACGAAAATTATTTATGGAATTTTTATTTGTACTAACCGTTGTTTTAGTTTTGTCAGTGTCACCAAGCCCAGCGCACGACGTGTTTGCAACCGAACTCAATTTGTTTTCATACCAACCGTTTGTTTCTTTTCCGCAGACCGAGAATCTCACAATCAAAGGCGAAAAACACTTCAAGAATATCAAGCAGTTATCGTTCGGCGGCGAAAATGCCGAAGCGTATTTTTCGTCGGACGGCAAGCAATTGATTTTCCAATCAAAACGCGACGGGCGCGGCTGTGACCAAATTTACCAGATGAATTCCGACGGCTCAAACGCGAAAATGGTTTCTAATGGCGAGGGGCGCACGACTTGTTCGTATTTTTTCAAAGGCAACAAAAAAATTCTTTACGCTTCGACTTTTTTGGGCGACAAAAAATGCCCGCCGCCAGCCGATTATTCCAGAGGCTACGTGTGGGCGATTTATTCGGATTACGACATTGTAACTGCCAATGCTGACGGCTCGAACATCAAACAATTAACCCGAACAAAAGGTTACGACGCAGAAGCAACCGTTTCACCCGATGGCAAAAAAATCATTTTCACCTCGATGCGCGATGGCGATTTAGATTTATATGTGATGGACAAAAATGGCAAAAACGTCAAGCGTTTGACTGCCGAACTCGGCTACGACGGCGGCGCGTTCTTTTCGCCCGACTCGAAACAAATTGTCTATCGCGCATTTCATCCGAAAACCGATGCGGAAACTGCCCGCTACAAACAACGACTTTCGGAAGATTTAATCGAGCCGACGGTTTTTGAAGTTTGGACGATGAACGCCGACGGAAGCAATAAACGTCAAGTTACAAAACTCGGCGCGGCTTCATTCGCACCGTTTTTCACGCCCGACGGCAAGCGAATTATTTTCTGCACGAACTATTTTGCAATCGACGCGCGGAAACGTAATTTCGATTTGGCGTTGGTAAACGTTGACGGAACTAATTTGGAAAGAGTTACATTCAACAAAACATTCGATGGTTTTCCGATGTTCTCGCCCAACGGCAAAAAGTTGGTTTTTGCATCGAATCGCAATGCAGCTAAACAAGGCGACACCAATGTTTTTATCGCTGATTGGGTTGAATAGTTATGAAATCAAAAGTTTTACCAATTATTTATTGTCAATTTGTTTTCGCTCTTTCTGTCTTTTCCCAAACCGAAAGTGCGAAACAAATTGACGCGTTTGGCGAACTTAATTGTGAAGATATTTTATCTCGTTCAGATAATTTATTAAACGAATTAAATAAAAATCCTACGTCGACTGCTTACATTATTTTTTATGAAGGAAAACATTTTAAGTATTCTCACAATAAAAAGACCCAAAAATCTGAAAGCAATTTGGTTAATCCAAGACGCGGCGAGGCTCGTAACAAAGCAGAAGCTATCAGACTTTATTTAACAAAGTGGCGTAAATTTTCAAAGGAGCGACTCATTTTGATTGACGGCGGTTATCGTGCAAATTACGGAGTCGAACTTTGGATTGCGCCCCTTGACGCACAACAACCAAAAGCCTCGCCTGATTTGGAAGAAAAAGACGTGAAGTTTAGAAAGGGAAAAGCCCCGAAGATTGCCGATTGTCAGGGGTTTTATAGCAGCATATGAAAAAACAAGTTTTGAGTTTTCTTCTTTTATTATCATTCGTTTTCAGCGTTTCCGCGCAGAAGGCGCAAACGCAAAAGACCGACGCGAGCGAAAGAAATCTTCGGACGCAGGTCGAATATCTCGCGTCCAAAAAATTAGAAGGCAGGCGCACGGGCGAAACGGGCGCGACTTTTGCGGCGGGTTACATTGCCAATTTGTTTGCCAATTACAAACTTAAAGCGGGCTTTAGTTCAGTCGCCAACGGCAAGACGAATGCGAATTTTATGCAGACTTTTCCGTTCGTCACGGGCGTTGAAATGGCGGAAACCGGCAACACATTTAGTTTAGAAGTAACCAAAGCCGACGGTCAGAAGCTGACTTTTACCGACAAGCCCGCATTCAAACCCGTCGCATTTTCGCCGAACGCCGAGATTGGTAATACGGAAGTGGTTTTTGTCGGCTACGGCATTGCGTCGGACGAACTTAAATATGACGATTACAAAAATCTGAACATCAACGGAAGAATCGTTGTGGCGTTTGATGGAATGCCGGAAAGCGACAGCCCGCATTCACGCTTTGCGCGTTTTAACCAGCACGCTAAAGCACTTATTGCTAAAGAAAAAGGCGCAATCGGTCTTTTGTTGATTTCACGCGTAGCGAATCTCGAAAACGATCGACTCGCAGGATTAAAATACGACCAAATGCTCGGCGAAGCTGCTTTGCCGACGATAATCGTTTCCCGAAAAACAGGCGCGGACATTTTAGGAACGGACGAAGCAGGATTGAAAAGCGAAGAGGAAAAGTTGATTGCTTTAACGAAAGGCGCAATCGGCGGAACGAGTTCCAATAAGCCGCTCGATTCCAGAGCAGTTGCAAGTTTCAAAATCAACTTGATAAAAAAACAAGCTGACGCTTACAACGTCGTCGGTATTTTGGAAGGAACGGACGCGACCTTAAAAAACGAAGCAATAATAATCGGAGCGCATTACGACCATTTGGGACGCGGCGGAAGCGGAAGTCTTGCGGTAAACTCAAAAGAAATTCATTACGGAGCGGACGACAATGCTTCGGGCGTTTCGGCGATGCTCGAACTCGCCAGACAATTTTCACGAGAAAAGAAAAACAAACGCACGATTATTTTCATCGCATTCGGCGGTGAGGAAGAAGGACTACTTGGCTCGAAGTTTTACATCAACAATCCTGCATTTCCGATTAGCAAAACCGTGGCGATGATAAATCTCGATATGGTCGGGCGATTGAAGGACGAGAAATTAACTATTGGCGGAATCGGGACGGCGAGCGAATTAAAGAGTTTAGTTGAAACAATAAATCCAAGAAGTTCTGTCGAGGCAACAGTTGGAGAGGACAATATAAAAGTGAAAACGGCTGTTGAAGAGGCATTCAAAAGAGAAGGCTTTAGAGAGATAAAAGTTGAAGTTAAGGATAACAAGGTTATACTCAATGGAATCGTAGGAAAAGGTTTGGTTGTGAAAGCTGTAAACGCAGCATCTGAAGCGGCAAAGTTACCTATTAAAGTTCAAATTTATGAGTCGCAAAATGTAAATCCAACCAGTGCAGAAATTGCCGCAAGAGTACCTTTCTTTCTTTCTCTCAACGAAGACGGTTTTGGACCGAGCGACCATTCATCTTTTTACAGCAAACAAATTCCCGTTCTCTTTTTCTTCACGGGAACGCACACGGATTATCACAAACCGACGGACACCGCCGAGAAAATCAATTATCAAGGTTTGTTGAAAATCACGAATTACGTTTCGGAAATCGTCAAAGCCATTGACGGCAATCCGGCGAAACCGACTTATGCTGTCGCCAAAAGTTCTGGAACAACGGGCGGTAGAATGGGCTTCAATGTTTCGCTCGGAACGATACCGAATTACGCCGATAATAACAACGACGGTTTGCTGCTCGACGGCGTGCGCGATGATTCGCCGGCGGCGAAAGCGGGACTCAAAGCGGGCGATAAAGTCGTCAAACTCGCCGGGCGCGACGTTCGCAATGCGACCGATTACACATTCGTCTTAGGCGAGATGAAAGCGGGCGTTGAATACGAAATCGAAATCGTGCGCGGCGCGGAACGGTTGACGCTTAAAATTGTTCCGGCGGCGCGAAAATGATTTACGCCACAAAGAGCGCAGAGAAAAAGAGTAGATGCAATTAAAAATTTGATAACTTTGTTTGCCGTATTTCTTATTAGCTTTGTTTTGAAAGATAACGCAGGCGCGGAAAGAATAATCGAAATCAGAAAAATCTAAAATGGCTTCAATCAGCTTCTGCAAATTTCACGGCTTTGGCAATGACTATATCGTTTTTGAAGCGATTGACTTGCGCGGAATTTTTTCAATCGAAGATTTTGCGCGGAAGGTTTGTCATCGAAATATAGGAATCGGCGGTGACGGCATCGCTGTTTTAGAAAAATTAGACAGTGAAGCTGATTATCTTTGCCGAATTATCAATCCC
Organism: Acidobacteria bacterium 28-1; assembly: GCA_002050365.1. Lineage (GTDB taxonomy): Bacteria > Acidobacteriota > Blastocatellia > Pyrinomonadales > Pyrinomonadaceae. The sequence goes on along the minus strand of MWYZ01000085.1, from coordinate 57,937 downwards.
GACGGTAGCGAAGCCGGATTTAGCGGCAACGGAACTCGCTGCGCCGTCGCTTATCTTTATTTCAAAAATCTTTGGTCGGCGGAAAATCTCAAACTGCAAACAAAAAGCGGAATCAAAAATTATCAACTTTTGGAACGCGGCGAAAATACGTTTTGGTTTCGCGCCGAACTCAGCAAGCCAAAATTTGATTTACCGAAAACTCCTTTGTCGAAAATGGTTTTATCCGAAGCCAACGAGGCGCAGGACACACAAGGATTTTCGCTGCTGTTGGCGGAAGAAAAAATTTTAATCGGTTTCACCTTTGTTGATGTGGGAAATCCGGTAGCTTGCATTTTTGTCGAAGATTTCGACGCGCTTGATTGGCGCAGCATCGGACAAAAAATTGAACATTTTACAGACGTATTTCCCGAAAGGACGAATGCCGTTTTTATCAAAACGATTGATAAAAAAAATATTGAAATAAGAATCTGGGAACGCGGCGCTGGCGAAACCTCGTCGTCAGGAACTTGCTCGATTGCGGCAGCGGTTGCTTCGGCTTTGACGGGCAAAACAGAAAGAAAAGTCTCTGTTCACGCAGAAGGCGGAACGACCGAAGCGGTTTGGCGCGAAGACGGCGAAATGCTGATTACGGGGCGGGCAGATTTAGCTTTTTGCGGCGAATGGTTTGAAAACGTTTAGGCATTTGATCGCTCGATTCGTTGGAGGAATTTCTCCGCTTGCTTTGGATGCCGGAAAATAAAAATCTCTTTTTCGCCGAGTTTGTCTTCCAGCAAAAGTTTTGAATATCTGCGCCGCTTTTCGTGATATGTTGTCAACATCCATAGCAAAATCGAATCGCGGCTCAGAAAGGCTTTACCGAACGTCTCACGATTTCCCGACCACATAACTTCGTTGCTCAAAATGCGGCTCGTCGTGCGATTTAACGCACGGTAAAAAGTTCGCGGAAACGAATAATTGAGCCAGACGATTGCCGTCGCTCGTTGCCAAACCGTCTCGCGGGTGGACGAGTAATTTCCATCGAATACCCAATCATCGCCGGCGGCGGCTTTTTTGACCAAATCTAAAAACTCGTTTTTAGGTCTTTCGCCCCAATCGGGCAGCCAGTAGATTGCGTCAAGTTCGATATGTTCAACTTTTAAAATTCGGGCGAGATTTTTTGCGAAAGTAGTTTTTCCCGAACCGCTCGTACCGACGACCGAAACGCGCCGCAAATTTTTAATCGTTTTCTTTTCCGTATTCATCGGAAAACTTCTACGACAGAACGCCGCGAAAAGTTTTGCGGTGAAGTGGACACGCGCCGTGTTTTCTCAACGCTTCAAAATGTTGTTTCGTGCCGTAGCCGACATGGTTTGAAAAGCCGTATTCGGGATAGATTTCATCGAGTTGACGCATTAAATTGTCGCGGTAAGTTTTGGCGATGATCGAAGCGGCGGCAATGGATGCGGAAATTGCGTCGCCGCCAATGATGGCTTTTTGCGGCAAATTTATTTCTTTAAGCCCAAGCGCGTCAATCAACAAAAAATCAGCCGCCGGATTTAATTTTCCGACGGCTGTAATCATTGCTTTTTTCGTTGCTTGCAGGATGTTTATACGGTCAATCTCGTCAGCTTCAACTTGCGCGATTGCGTAACAAACGGCATTTTCTCGAATCTCGTCGGCAATTCTTTCACGATTTTTTGCCGTGATTTTTTTTGAATCGTTCAAGCCTTTCGGCAGAGGCTTCGATAAATTGAGAATAACCGCCGCCGCAACGACCGCGCCCGCTAAACAACCGCGTCCGACTTCATCAACGCCCGTGACGAACTTGAAGCCTTCGGCGACAGCTCGGTTTTCAAAGTCAAGACTGATGGTTGAGACGCGAAGACGCGGAGACGCAGAGACGCGGAGATTTGATTCGTCAGTTTGCGATGAATCTTTTTTCTCCGCGTCTCCCATTCTTCTCGGTCTCCGTGTCGCTTATTTCTTCGCCGCGACTTTATTGCGGGTATCTTTTTCCTTGATTCTAGCTGCTTTTCCGCGCAAATCACGAAGATAATAAAGTTTCGCGCGTCGGACTTTTCCGCGACGGGTAACATCAATATGGTCAATGACTGTTCCGTGAATCGGGAAAATTCTTTCCACACCGACACCGAAACTTACCTTTCGGACGGTTACGGTTTCGCGTGCGCCGCCGTGTTTGCGGGCAATCACAATGCCTTCAAAAATTTGCAGGCGTTCCTTGTTGCCCTCCCGAATGCGAACGTGGACGCGAATGTTGTCGCCCGCCTGAAACGCCGGAATGTTATCTCTCAATTGTGTGTTTTCGATTGTGTCTAAACGGTTCATCTTTTTTAAGTGAAAAGTGAATAGTGAATAGTGAATAGTGATAAAAGCAGAATTGGCTTTTCACTTTTCACTTTTCACTTTTCACTTTTCACTTTTCACTCCTTCCAATAAATCTTTTCTATTCAATTTCGTTTTCTCTAAAGCCTTTTCCCTGCGCCATCGTTCTATTTCCGCGTGGTTGCCGTTTAATAGAACATCGGGAACACGCATTCCGCGAAATTCGGGCGGGCGCGTGTAATACGGACAATCAAGCAAGCCATTTGAAAAAGAATCGTTTTCGGCGGAAGTTTCGCTTCCCAAAGCGTTGGGAAGAAGCCTGACGATTGCGTCAGCCAAAACTATTGCCGCCGGCTCGCCGCCCGATAAAACATAATCACCGATGGAAATTTCATCCGTGACGAGCGCGTCGTTCACTCTCTCGTCAACGCCTTCGTAGCGTCCGCAAATTAAAACAATATGATTTGCTTCGTCGGCAAACTCTTTCGCTACCGATTGTTTGAAAACTCTCCCCTGAGGCGAAAGTAAAACGATTTGCGTTCCCGCCGGATAATTTTTTCTCTCGCAAGTTCCGACGATTCGTTCAATTGCGTTAAAAATCGGCTCGCATTTGAAAACCATTCCGTCGCCGCCGCCGAACGGTCGGTCGTCCGTCGTTCGTTGTTTGTCAGTCGTAAATTCGCGCAAGTCGTAAATGTTTATCTCGACAATTTGTGCGAGTTTAGCGCGGCGGATTATTCCAAAGTCAAAGACCTCTCGAAAAAATTCGGGGAAAATTGTTAAAACGTCTATTTTCATTTTAGATTTTAGATTTTGGATTTTGGATTTATGCCTTCAATCCAAAATCCAAAATCTAAAATCTAAAATTCGAGTAGTCCTTCCGGCGCGTCAACTTTTATCAATTTGTTTTCAATATCAACTTCAAGGCAAATCGTCTCGGCAAACGGAATCAGATATTCTTTTTCCGAACCTTTGACGACAATAATTTCTGTGCCGCCGGTTCGCAAAACTTCTTTAACCGTTCCGAGTCTTTCACCGTCAACGGTTTCAACCGCGCAATCCTGCAATTGCCAATCGTAAAACTCGTCCGCCTCAAGTTCGACTGCTTCATCTTCCGCGACACAAACTTCGCAATCTCTTAAATTCTCCGCCGCTTCAATCGAATCGAAACCGACAAACTTAATAACGATTCTATCTTTTTGAAACCAAAACTTTTCAATTTCGAGTTCCGATATTTCGCCATTTGGTTTAACGACGAAAACATTTTGCAGGTTATCGAATCTTTCGGGAAAATCAGTTAAAATATCAGCGACTAATTCGCCGCGAAGCCCGCGAGTTTTGACGAGTTTGGCAACGGCAACTAAATCTTCCATTCAAGTTACGGAACAGTTACAGAGTTGCAGAGTTACAGAAAGTTACAGAAGTTACAGGCAGTTTTAACTCTGCAACTCTGTAACTTTCTGAACTATTCAATAATATCCAAAACAAATCGCTTGCCGTGTTTTTGACCGGCGGCAAACAGCAAACTGCGAATCGCTTTGATGGTTCTGCCTTCGCGTCCGATGATTCGTCCCATGTCGGTTGCCGCCACGCGCATTTTTATCACGGTCGCACGGTCGCCCGCTTCTTCGGTTATTTCAACCGCTTCTTTGTCATCAACCAAAGCATTGACGATTTTTTCGACAGCCTCTTTCATAAATTTAGAAAAGCCGGAGAGAATTTAACCAACGGTAAATTCTCGATTCAAAAACCGATTTCTATTCGCTTACTTCCGGTTTGTTTTCTTCTGTTGGCGATTCTTCCGGTTTATCCGCTTCAGCTTCGGCTTTTTCAGCTTCAATCTGTGCCTCTTCAGCTCTCTTTGCTTCAGCCTTTTCAGCTTCAACTCTTGCAGCTTCAGCTTTCTTTGCATCAGATTGAGCTTTGGCGGCTTCGGCTTTTGCTGTTTTCTCCGCTTCTGCCTGTACTTCCCTTGCCTGCAACGCTTCGGCTTTTTCTTCTTCAGTCTGCACCGGATTGTGCTTAATCAAGCTCGCCACGGTTTCCGTCGGCTGCGCTCCGACTGAAATCCAATACTGAATACGCTCGTGCTTCAAATCAATCTCTGCCGGATTCGCCATTGGATTATAAGTTCCGACATTTTCCAAATACTTCCCGTCGCGCTTCGAGCGTTTTTCCTTTACAACAACGCGATAGAAAGGTTTTTTCTTCGCGCCCATTCTCATTAAACTTATTCCTAACATAATTTTTAGTGGTGAGTGGCGAGTGGCGAGTGGCGAGTGACAGTCTGATTTTCAAACTGACTACTGACCACTGACCACTGACCACTATTTTCTTTTCTTGTGTCTCTTTTTCTTCTTCAATTTCTTCGCCAAAGAATCCGTTTGTTCTTCGTAATTATTATCAAAATCTTCCGCACCGCCGTTGCCACCCATTCCGCCGAGCAAACCGCCGAGTCCGCCACCGCCGCCCATTAAGCCACCTAAACCGCCGCCGAGTCCGCCCATCGCTTTGCCCGCTAATTTGCCTAGAAGACCGCCGCGATTCATCTGCGACATCATCTTTTTCATTTGTTCATATTGACGAATTAATTGATTAACTTCGGCAATTGTCGAACCCGAACCCTTAGCAATGCGAGTTTTACGGCTGGCATCAATGATTTTATGATTTCTGCGTTCAGCCTTAGTCATCGAATCAATCATTGCTTCGGTGCGCTTCATCTGTCCTTCGACTTCTTCCGATTGCTCGTCGGAAATCTGCAAACCGCCCATCATTTGTTCGGGCAGCATCTTCATAATCTTCGACATCGAACCGAGTTTTTTGAATTGTCCGAGCTGAGCGCGAAAATCTTCGAGCGTGAACTGATTGCTCGTCATTTTCTCCAACTGCTTCTGTGCTTCGTCTTCATCAATCTTGCCCTGAACTTCTTCGATAAGCGAAAGAACGTCACCCATTCCCAAGATTCGCTGCGCGATTCTATCGGGATAAAATGGTTCAATCGCGTCGTATTTTTCACCGACACCGACGAATTTGACGGGCTGACCGATAACCTGTTTGATTGACAAAGCCGCGCCGCCGCGAGCGTCGCCATCCATTTTCGTCAAAACCACGCCCGTAATTCCGACCCGCTCGTGAAAAACTTCCGCCGACCGCACCGCGTCTTGTCCCGTCATCGCGTCGGCGACGAACAAAACTTCCATCGGCTTCGTTTCAGCTTTGATTTGTTCGAGTTCGACCATCAAGTCGTCGTCAATGTGCAGACGACCAGCCGTGTCAATGAGCAAAGTGTCAAAGCCTGAATCCTGCGCGTAAGTCATTGCGCCTTTAACAAGCGTCAATGGGTCGTTCGTTTCCTTATCCTGATAAACCGTTATGCCAACGGCGTTCCCGACAACTCTTAACTGCTCACGCGCCGCGGGACGATAAACGTCAACTGAAACAAGCAGCGGCTTTCTTTCCTGATTATCTTTCAGCCAGCGCGAAATTTTCCCCGTCGAAGTCGTTTTACCAGAACCTTGCAGCCCGACAATCATCACGACATTCGGAATCTGACGGGTAAAAACCAGCCGCGAAGAAGTTCCGCCGAACAATTCGACTAACTCGTCATAAACGATTTTGACGACCTGCTCGTGCGGCTTCAAATCCTGCCAAACCGCCTGCCCTTCGGCTTTGGCTCGCACCGCTTCGACAAAATCTTTGGCGACTTTATAATTTACGTCCGCCTCAAGCAGAGCCATCCGAATCTCGCGCAAAGCGACATCCACATGCTCAGACGTGAGCTTGCCTTCGCCGCGCAAATTCTTGAGCGTCTTTTTTAATTTATCGGATAAAGACTCGAACATATAGATACACTTCTGACAGTAAAGCCGAAACTATAAATACTAATTGTTATATGGAAAAGTGTCAAGAAATGATGGTGAAGAAGCATTTTTGCTAAGAAGCATTGACAAAAATAACATACGTAAATATAGTTTATATTGGTTTTGTTCGTCCGTAATATTTTACAGACATCAAAGCCCTTTTTGTTTTGGGGCTAACTTTATAAATAAGGGTTATTAATTAGTTATGCCAAAACTTGCTCCGATTAAACGAAAAGATTTGATTTATTATCTTCGTCAACTTGGATTTGACGGACCTTATGCGGGCGGAAAGCATCAGATTATGGAAAAAGGTGCCTTAACGATTACCATTCCGAATCCGCATAAAGGCGACATCGGAAAGGAATTTCTTATTCGTATTTTAAGACAAGCCGAAATTGATAGAAAAGTTTGGGAAGATTTATAAAGATTTCATGAAACCTTTTCAATCGCTAATTTCAAACCGTTGACGATTGGCAAAGATAAATTTCTGGAAATCCGAAAGAAAATCCATTCTTCCAAAACTTCGGCAAGTTCTTCGCGGCAACTTTCAAGCGTTTCGGCATTGGCATACACGCCTTGAAAATCGGGAATCTCGCCGTAGAAACTTCCGTCGTCGCTCAATATCTCGTATTTGGCTTGACGCATCGCGGCTTGAATATATCGACTTAACATATCGTCAGTTTAGCTTTTCGCCGTCGTTTCATCGATTAAAACTTCATTCGACAAAACTTTCTCAATCGCATTGGTAACATTTTCGACGGAAATTATTTTAATACATTCAGGCTCGTAAAACTCTTTGCAAAAATTAACCCGCGCACGGTTGACAAGACATTAGCTCGAAAACGATTCTGTCGCAACTACAATTGTTGGTAAATTTTTCTCGTGCAAAAATTTCGTAATACGCGCAAAGTTTTTTGGTATAGCAGTGTGATTGCGCCGAATAATTTAGATTCGGTATGAAGTTTGATTACCGGAGTCGTCTGTCTCCGCCGCTCCATCAGCTGTTTCACCATTAGAAGTTTTGTCAGACCGAAAGTTGGCTTCAGAATGATTTGTCGGACGCGCAAATTCAGACCCTTGTTGAACGTTTAGGTCTGACAACTTGACGCCACGTTCACGAAAAATTTGTGTGATTTCTTGTTTTCGCGCATTTAGCTGGTTTTTTATTTGTTCGTTTAAGGCTAAAAATTCTGCTTTTAGCGTCCCGTTTTCATCAATCGTCAGTTTAATTTGCAGACCTTCCAAAACCGAATGTTTCAAGGCGATGACGACTTGTTCGGCGTTTTTGAGATTTTGTGTGCGAATCAATGAGACGATTCGTTCCAAATCGGCAACGTGCAGGATAGACCGCGCTGCCGGAACTGCAATCTCCGACGCAGATTTCATCGCGGTTTGAATACCCGGTAAGGCAAAAGCCGAATCTTTGTCTTGCTCGTCCGATCGCTCTTTATCACCGTCGTGCTTTTTATTTTTTTCTTCTAACTTTTCTCGATTCGAAACATTTTTGCCAGTTTCTTCGTCTTTTTTTGCTTCGGCAGTTTCCGAATTTTGCCCGGAGCGGTCGGTCTTCCGCTCGGAGAGAGAATCTTTATCTTTTGCGTTTTGGTTTCGCGTCTCTTCCAGAACTTTTGCAAATCCGCCGGTCGGCGGCGGAGAATCGAGTTTTTCCGCCGGATTAAACAGCGAGCGAAAAGTCGTTTCAGGCTTATCGTTCGGCGCGATCCTTTTTTCAGCTTGAGTTGTCTTTGACGATTCTATTTTCATATTATTCCGCCTTAATCGTAATTTAAAAAATCAGAAAATTATTTTATTTTTGAGGTTGCTTCACGAGCTTTTTTCTTGGCATCCGAACGGTTAAAAGTTTTACCGTCCGGGTCAAGCTCGACCGCTTTTTCTAAAGCCTCCTTGGCTTTCGGGTATTCGCGTTCATTGAGATAGATGCTGCCGAGTTTGAAATAAGCAACGGCTAAATCCGGCTTGCTCTCGATTGCTTTGCGGTAAAACTCGACGGCGCTGACATTTTGTTTAAGCTGCCCGTAAGCATCGCCCATAGCAACATAAATTTCCGCCGTCGGAGCGGATTCCGCCAACTCTTTTAATTGTTGGAGACCTTCTTTGGTGCGCTCGTTTTCCAGCAGCGTGACTCCCAACCAATAGCGTGTTTCCGGCGCGGTATAGCCGAGTTGAATCGCATTTTTATAAGCAACGATCGCTTCCTTCTTATTCTTCAACAATCTCTGGGCGTCACCGATTTTTTTGTAAGCCATCGCCATTTTCGGGTCAATTCGAATGGCTTTTTGTAGGGTTTTCAAGGCTTCCGCCGGTTGATTGTCGGCGAGATAGGTGTTGCCTAATCCGTAAAACGGCAAAGCCGATTTCGGCATAAATTCGATTGATTTTTTGAAAGCCGCAAAAGCATAATTATAATTTTGATTGGCAAGCTCGATTTGACCTGAAGCAAACCAGCGTTGAGCTTCCATTTGAACAGCCGTAAAATCTTGCAAATGTCCGAGTTGCGCGGATTTGAAAACAAGTTCCCAGTCTTCTCTGCTGACTAAATCGGTTTTTGAAGGGTCGGCGTAATTCTCTAAAATTTCCCTGACTTTTGCGCTGGCTTCTTTATCCGTTGATTCGTCGCTGGATTTTTTCGGTTGCAACGGCACGATAATTACAGTTTTCGATTCGAGAGTTTTATTGACAGCCGTTTCATTAAATAATTTGAAATCGGTTTGCTTGGCGGAAACATTGATTAGCTTGGGAGGAAAGACGACTTGATTACCCTTTTTTACCATCGCGCGATAAGTATTCGGAGATAATTTTTTTGAAAATACCGAATTTTTATCGGTTAGCCCGACGTTTTTTTCGTTTAACCAAATCTCCGCGTACGGCTGTTGCGCAGTAAAAGTGACGTTTACTAATTCACGAATGGAAGAATTTGTCCAAGGTTTTTTCAGAGTCCTCACTTTTCGCGTAGGTATTATTGTTTTCGGAGCAGTCGCTCTTCTAGAAGGTGTTATTGTTTTCGGAGCAAACGTTTTTTTTGTTTTTATGTTTTGACCGGCGGGGGTTTTTGCCGGTTGGAGCTTTGGTTTTTTAGGACCGTAGACTGTCTTACGCAAATCATCCTGCATCAAATGAGCGGCTCGTAGATTAATGGAAAATACTGCAAACAGTAAGAAAAATGCCGCAGTCGTAAAAAATTGAGTTGATTTTTGATTAACTTTTGAATTTATTAAAATCTTATTCATTATTAAATAATTTTCTTCCTTAACTTTTTCTCTCTTTCAATTTTCGTCAACAAACTTTCGGCAATACAAGGGCATTTTTATTGTTTCCGCACGACGACATAACGAAAACCGACCGTCGGAACTTTAGTCGTTTCAGGGATTTGATATCGTGCCTGAGCGGAAATTTGGGAAGCCGTTTCTCCTGCTGAGCCGCCTTTGACAACGCGCAAAATCTCTCCGCCTTTCAATGCTTGCTCGACCTGTTCATCGGTTGCGCCGTTTTTATCGGTCACTTTATCCTGCGTCCATTCCCAAACATTTCCGACCATATCAAACGCGCCCGATGGCGAACGATTTAGCGCAAAACTTTTTACCGCCGAAATTTTACCGCCGCTCTCCTGCGAATTGGCAGCTTCTTTGTTCCACCCGTCGCCCCACGGATATTTTTTGCCGGCGCGACCGGTTGCGGCTAGTTCCCATTCCGCTTCGGTCGGCAGTCTGACTTCGGCATCGAGCTTTTTTGCCAGCCATCTGCAAAACGCATCGGCATCGCGCCAAGAAATATTCGTTACCGGATAATTTTCTTGCCCGTCGGGAAATTTGTCCCCTTTCCAGCCAAGTGGGGCAGCGCGATTGGTTTCTTTGACGAATTCGGCATATTGAGCATTTGTAACTTCCGTTTCGGCAATCGCAAAATCATTGATTATTGACCGCTTCAATGGACGGTTGGCATCGCCGCCGGTGACAATCTCACCGCCTTCGACTTTGACGATGCCTTCGATTTCAGGTTGATTTGTTTCAGTTTGATTCGCCTCAAGTTGCCCGGATATTTCCGATGCCGGAGTCGGCGCGAAAGTTTCCGTCGGTGTCGGCTTAGCTTCAAAAACAGAAACATTAGTCTTTTGCAAGTCGGCAACAATAGGTTGTTCAATTTTACTGTCATTATGTGAGCCGAACAAATACCATGCGCCACAGCCGAGCATTACAGAAATTGCAAAACAAATCAGCCCGGCAATCGCCAGCGGCAAAACGCGCGATTCTTCGACCGATTTGACGGCGGATGAAATTTCTAGTGCTTGAGCCGTTTTTTCCGACATAAAATTAGCTTTCTAGTTATAAGTTTCCCAAAAATCAATCGAGTAAAATCTTCATTGGCAACCAGCGAAAGCACCCGGCGAAATTTTTCTATTGCTTTCGATTATAACACTCCGCGCGACACAAGGGAAATTTTTCGTCTTCTCAGGATTTCCCGCGCAATCCGTGCAGAATTGACCCGATTTCGTCGCTCAGCTTTTGCTCGCGGCGACGGCTGACGGCACTTTCGGCACTTTGCCAATTTGTTTTGTGAACCTCGATCGCCTTTAGCTCGCGTGCCGCTTCGACGAGTTTCTCACGCGCCGACTCGACTTCCGCTTCGGCTTTGGCAACCGCTTGTTTCTGCTCTTCAACCGCCGTTTGCAGTTCGGCTTCTAGGTTTCTCAAATCGCGCAAATAATTTTTATGCGCCAGGATGTTTTTAGCCTGACTGACTTTGTTTAAATCTTCGAGCATCGCCGTTTGCGCTTGATTTTGTCGTTCATAACAAGTTTGCAAATTCAATTGCCGCCGGTTTAGTTCTTCTTCAGCTTGGGCTAATCGTTCATACCTCAAAGCGACTTGTCGCGCCGCTTCGTCTTTGGCGGAGGCGCGAATATCCAAAACTGTCTGCAAACGATATTTTTTCGGTGGCATAATGTCTTTTAGACGATGAAAACACTCGTTCCGTAAGTTTAATTTTTTGTTATCATAATACAAACAGATGTTTTTTTGATGTTAATTTATTTGCAAATTTCCGCTTGAGTAAGTCTTTTTAATTTGATTAAGACTTTTAAAAACTTCAATTTGAAGACTTATTTCAGATTTTTTGCTTTTTATGACAATTAAGCAAATAATAAATTGCTGTAAAATAGTCTTCAAAAAATTGTGGCTGAACAAACTCCCGACTATTTATATTCCGCGGCGCAGGCATTGATTGACCGCGAAGAACTCGTCGAACGTTATCGTCCGTATGTTTTTTCGATTGCCAAACAAGTTTCCCAATCATTTCCGATGCGGGTAGATTTTGAGGAACTTGTCGGTTACGGAATGATTGGACTGCTCGAAGCCGCCGACCGCTACGACCCGCGCCGCAACATTTCGTTCACGACGTTTTCGCATTATCGAATCAAAGGTGCGGTGTTTGACGGTTTGCGCCAAATGGGAATTTTGACGCGCACGCCGAACGACGATTGGGTGCGCCGCGAAGCGGTTCTCAACGATTTGATTCAAACCGCCGCCGACGACCATACGGAAAACTCGGTTGACGGCGTTGACGACGAAATTCAAAGCATTTCAAAGCTCGTTGATTCTTTGATTCCGGCTTATCTACTTTCTCTCAGTCAGGAAAACGCGCCTGACGTTCCCGACACGCGCGATTTGCCGAACGTTGCCATCGAATTTCAAGAAACTGTCAATCTCGTCCTTCAAACCGTTCGGGATCTTCCCGAAAAAGAACACGAGATAATCGAGTCATTATATTTCGCACACCTTTCGACCACGGAGCTGGCAAAAAAAATGGGCGTGAACAAATCCTGGGTTTCCCGTCTGCACTCGAAAGCCATCAACCGTCTGCGCCAGAAATTGGTTTTAATCGGTATCTTACCCGAGTGAAAACAAAAATTTCGAAAAAAAATCTATAAAAATTTCTTTTTTCAGGAAACATTTCCGAAAATTTGCCGATAATCTTATCAGAAGCGACAAATTGACTTGGCAAATTTAATATAATGATTTAATTGCCGACCAACCAAGCTGTTAAAATAAACAAACTTTAAGGAGATAATCAAGATGGGAGACGTAAATTTTAATTTTTTCAATTCTAATGCAACTGGCATTAAACCGGATTTTTTCGCCAACTTCAATTCGGGGGCGATGAGTGACGTAAAGGATATTTTGTCGGACATCTTTACCGATTTCGGTAAATTGTTCGACACACTCGGCAGCAACCAATTTCAAAATCAACCGGGAATCAGGCAGGGCGGCTGCTGTTTGCCGCCGCAGCCGGATGACGGTGTGCATCCATTGGGCAGTTTGACGACCGACGGCGGCGTGATTACCACGCCGGGCGGTTATAAAATCGAAGCAACCGGACAGTTTGAATGGAAGATAACCGGACCCGACGGTAAGGAAACCCGAGTTTGGGGCGACCCGCACGTCGCGGAAGGCGATGGCGGAAAATGGGATTTTAAACGTAATTCAACTTTCGTCCTTGGCGACGGAACAAAAGTCAACGTCAACACCGCGCCATACGGCGACAAAGGAATGACGGTTACTTCCGGTCTGGAAATTATCAGCGGCAACGACCGCGTAACCGTGTCCGGTATTGACAAGGGTAAAGGCGTGGTTGGAGAAGTGACGCAAGACGGTTACGCGCACGCCAATAGTTTTGCGGGCGATGTTTTCGTGATGGGCAATGAAACCGACGACTGGTCTCTTCAGGGACGCGAAATTACCGGAAGCAATAACGGCGGCGATTCGTTCCAACTCGGAAACAATTTGGCGGCTGGAAACACCAAACCCGTCGCGGGCAATGAACAAGATTGGGTGAAACAACTCGGTCAATTTGTCAACAGCCTAACCGGCAATTGGAATAACTCCTGGAAACCGAACAGCTTAGGCTCAAATCCGTATTATGACGGATTATCGCGCAACGGGCAATCCAATTCCGGCAATGACCGGACGAATTTCGGCTACGACCGCGGGCAGCATCAAAACCAAGTGCGCAATGCGTTTCGAATGTTGGGTCAAATGTTCAATATGTTAGCGCGGCTCTCGAGTATGAGCGACGGAATGAACGTCTCGCGCAATCGCACGTTGTATGCCTAAAATTTTGTCATTAAAACCTCCGCGTCAGAAGCGCGGAGGTTTTGATAACGAATAAAATTGCAAATTCCGCGTTTTTTCAACATTTTTTGAAAATTTTTATCTTTTTTGAAAAAACGCGGGAAACATTTTTGGATTTCTGACGACTATAATGAGTGACCCAAAAATCAAATCAGGCTTTGACCCGTCCAATTTAGGCAATTTCGGTGCAAATAAGTTGGATGAGCCGGTTCAGACGAAGAATTTAACCGGCGACACTTTGACCGATGCACAAAACTTCAACCCGCTGACATCGGCGGTTGAGAAAAAAGGCTATGACAATTCGGCGTCGTTGAAACTCAAACTGCCGAATAACCGACAGCCGGTAATAACGGATGAAACGGTCAAAACGCCCGCGCCGACCGACGACAGTCGGGTGTTCAAAACAGCGGGCGGCACGTGGCGGCTGAAAAATGGCGAGGCGGCGGGCAATCCCGAATTTTACCGGGACGGCGCGGACACGGCGGGAACGACGCTTTTTGACAAACGATTTTACCAGCACGAAGGCAAATGGATTGAACTGAGCGCGCGCGGCAGGCTTTCGGATGTGCCGGAAAATAAAGGCAAACCGCGACCCGACGATGTTTCGGAATTTGATTGGCAAGGCTGGCGCGAAGTGCCGGCGGCGGAGATTCCCGCCGATTATTCGGCTGAAGGCAGAACCGTCGCCTTTGCCGACACGCAGTACGCGGAAAATCAGAAATTGCTGTTCAAACGATACATTATTGACCAAAATCTGGTTGGAGATTGGGACGAAGTATTGGGCGAACGGCTGATTGACGGAGCGATACAGAAAGGCGCGAAAATCGAAGCCGTGCCGACAGGCGAAGCGGGCGGCAACGGCAAAACCATTTTCAAGGTGAAGATGAGCGATGAGTCGCTGGCAATTCTGCGCGGCGAACTCAAGGATTATCAAGCCGGACTTGAGAAAGGCGCACAAGCACAGGAAAAAGGACGCGCCGAAGTCATTAATCTGGCAACGGACATCGGCGGACTTTTCTACGAAACAGGCAGAAAAGCGGTAGATTTGACCGTCAACGTCGTGCCGGATGCGTTTAATTCAGTCTTGTTTCCAAATTTCAGCCGGCGCACCGGCAGCGAACCAAACTTTGGGCGGGCGAAAGTCGGCGAGATGTATGACGAGTTGTCAGCGCAAACCGACCCGAATTACAAAGGCAATCCAATTCCGCGCATCGAGACATCGGCGATAAAATACGATTTCCGAAGCGAAATGATGCGCCGCGATATAAATGGCAAACTCGACGGCGACGGCATCAAGGCAGGCGATGCGATTACAATGACAGCAAGCGTGATTGCACCGATTGTTGTCGGTAAGGTTTTAATACTCGCAGAATCTCCGCAGAGTTTGAACTTACCCCGAACAACACTTGGCATTTCTCGCAAAATAATTTTGGATACCAAACATGTTCCAAAACATCTTCCGAATACTCCAGAATCATTAAAGTTAATAAAAAATGAAGGAGCTGCACATGTTTTTTCAGATGAATCAACAATGCAGAAAGTTAGTCAAGAAATTATAAAGAATGGAACACCTTTAGGAAAAGTTCGTGGCTTTGAAAGATTCGGATTAAAATTTAGTGAGCCTATTGGTTATCGAATTAGTAAAGATGGCAGTCAAATACCTCTATATTATGGGAAATGAAAATAAAAGGAGATTTATATCATGTTATCCCAAGAACTAATCCGAGCCGATGAGAGTTGGTCATTTATTGAAGTATGGACAGATACAACGGCTGAAATCCCATACGTCTTACTCTTAACAGGTAACGAAACCGAGAATTGTAAAATTTATGACCCAGCAGAAAATTATAAAATAGCTTTTTCCTGCGACACATATGAGAAAGCTAAATTATGGTTGCTCGAAGATGAGTATGTAAAAGTTACAGGACGAATAAAGCAGGATTGATGCGAATTAGTGGAGAGATGTATAACAGGCTGGCAGCGCAGATTGACCCGAATTACAAAGGCAATCCGATTCCGCGCATCGAGACATCGGCGATAAAATATGATTTCCGAAGCGAAATGATGCGCCGCGATATAAATGACAAACTCGACGGAAACGGAATTAAAACGGGCGATGCAAAAGAAAAATAAAAAATTATGCCGAAAGAAGATAAAAATTATAAAACAGACGTTCAGCCGACGCAGGAAGCAATGGAAAAACTGGCAACCGGACAAGCGACGCTTGCCGAGGCTGTGGGTTTAAGCCGCGAGCAATTGTATGAGATAGCGCAGCAGGGTTACCAGCTTTTGAACTCCGGCAAACTTGAAGAAGCCCGTCAAATCTATGCCGGATTGGTGGCGGCAAACCCGTATGACAGCGTTTTTCATTGTCATCTCGGAGCGGTTTATTGGCGGTTGGGCGACCTCGAAAAAGCCTTCGAGGAATATGATGCTTCGCTGCGTTTCAACATCGCCAATGTTGACGCGCTTGCCGGACGCGGCGAACTGTATCTGAGCAAAGGCGACGCGAAAAAGGGCATTGCGGATTTGCGTGCCGCGCTCGAAAACGACCCGGAAGGCAAGCATCCGGCGACCGTTCGCGCCCGCGCTCTCTTGCTGTCGCTGCGAGATGCGGCGCAAAATCAGCCGGCGGCTTAGAGTTTCGTATTTTCTTGAAATTGCCAGTTTTAATTGAGGAATTCGAAAAAAAGATTTACCATAACTTTAAATAAGAGGATTAAAATTTTATGTCAGCCTCGATACCAAAACTGCCGAACGGCGACGATCGTTCCGGTCCGGACGCGAATCGAATTACGGGAAACGGCATCAGCGGAACGGCATCGGTAAAAATTTCCGACGGGCAAGGCAGAGAAATTTTCAGTCAAGTTAATGGCTATCTAAAAATAAATTTCCGCGACCAACCGCGCGAAAAAGGAGAATCCGACGCAAACAAGAATGAATCCGAAGTTGAAAGAAAAGACCGGCAAGCAATTCATCAGGGAAAAGATTCAACCGAAGCATCTGAAAAAACGGGCGGTAAAAACGAAAAAATAAACGATTCGGCTAATCATGAATATCAAGAGCCGGCTCGCAAGGATAATGCGGAAAAATCGAACAATGCTCATCAGGCAGCGGAATCCAACCACGAAATTAACGTTCACCAGACGGTGAAATTCAAGTCTGAAAATGATGATAACCAGGCAGCAAAACCTAATCACGAAAACGACGGTTCCGACGCGAAAAACAACAATTCCAGCACGAAAAACAATAGCCGAACCGCGCCGCTAAATAACGAAAGCCGGAGCACGAAATCAAGCGGTCAACCGCCCGCCGAAACGCCAAGTAATGAAAACCAAATCTTAAAATCGCCCGACCGCAATCAATCTGCGAAGCTGAATAACGGCACACTTCGCTCGAACATTGAGTTTAACCAGCAAAACAAGCACCAGGACAACGGAACTTCGTTGCAAGTAAACAAATGGCAAGTCAAAGTAAACGCTTCGCTGCCGGAATTAAACCGCGGGCGCGGATACGAAGAATCGAAGGTAAATAATCCAAATCCGGCAAACGCTATCGAAGATGCCGCTCAAGATACGCCGTTGTTCAATAAACCAAATAACGGCACACTTCGCCCGAGCATTGAGTCCAACCGGCAAAACGAGCATCAGGACAACGGAATTTCGCTGCGAGCAAACAAAGGGCAAGACACAGCAAACACTTCGCCGCCGGAATTGAACCGCGGGCGTGGAAACGAAGAATCGAGGGCAAATAATCCAAATCCGGCAAACGCCTTTGAGGATGCCGCTCAAGATACGCCGTTGCTCAAGAATAGGAATCAGACAAATAACAATAATAGAAACCAGACAAACAATAACGTGCTGCACCGAAACGCCCAAAATCTGCCGATGCCGCAGACACGACGGCTAAATCTGACGATTAACAATTATTCGGAAATTGAAAATTATTCTGCGGTTGATAATCATTTTGCAGACGCACCGAAAAACAATTCAAATTCGATAGATGTTCGGCAAAATAAATTTTTGGGCGAAGTAATCAAGCAGATTTTTCGTGAAAATGACGTTTATTTAAGCAGCAAGGCAATCAATAATTTGATTGAGCATCACGAGGCAAACGGTTCGTTTCGCCTGAATAACCCGACACTCGATTCGTTGCCGAAGGAAATTTTCCAGCTCGTCGAGACAATTGAAAATCAGATTTTGCAGACTTTCAATACGCCGCGCATTTCTCACCAACACGCTACCAATCAAGTAGTTATCGAGATTCCGCAGAGTTTGGATAACCAAATCCAAACGGCGAAAAATCTTCTGGCCAATATCTTCGGAACTGCCGAAGCCAAGCATTTTTCGCATCTCGATATTCAGCAACGAATGGTCGCGGCGATTGAGATATTTTTTAAAGATTTGCCTGCCGGAATGCCTGGAAATTTGCGAAGCCATTCAGCCAAAGAAGTTTTAGCCGGATTTTTACTGGCGCGCGGGTTGTTAAATCCGGGCAGCCGTCATTCAACGGCAAGTCTGCTCGGAATGATGCAGTCGGTGGCTGCTGACAAAATTTCGCTGGCGGCAATGCGTGATTTCGGCGGGCTGGTGAAAGTGTTGATTTCCGACGCGGCAGCGGCAAAATCAACCGCTAATCTCGAAATCGCCGTCCAAAAGTTTGCTCGCATTCTGGTTGCCATAAATTGTCTTGACACGGTTTTAACCGCCGTCAAGCTGGCAAGTCAAAGCCAATTTGTCGGCGGAGGCGTGGGCCGAACTTTGGCAATTGTGCAGGTCTATGAATTAATCAACCGTCTGGTTTTAGACGGTGAACAAGCGATGAAGGAAGCGGCGACGGCGATCACGCAACAAAATGCCGCTAAAATTGAACCCGATAAAAATACGCGCAGTGTTCTTCCGTCAGGAACAATCGCCGATTTGACTGAAACCGACCAGACGGATAAAAAAACTGCCGGACCGAAAAACGTCGCGGCGGAAAGTGCTTTGCGGCAGTTTTTGGAATTCAACCCGATGTTTGCTCATGATAAATTTCTTTCCGCATTTGAAAATTACGATAACGCACAGCAAACACAGAAAGATTTTCTCAACCATCATCAAATTGAAATCGAACAATGGCTGCGGAGCGGCAATCATCGGCTGGTCAAGGATATTGATTTTGAAAAGCCAGTCGGGATTGTCGTCGAGCGCGATACGAGTGATTTCTTTTCTGCGACGACGGCGCGGATTGTGCTGGTGCGTGACGGCTCGGTGCAGGGCTGGCATTTTCTCAAATCATTTCTGGTTGCATAAAAATCTCAAGCTGTAAAAGTGAACGATTACCGATTTAAATTCGCTGAATTATACCAATTTTTCGGCGGATATTTTTATCAAGGCTGGGTTGCCGATTACCGTTGGGAAGGCGTTAGTCCAAACTTTGCGGCGGTTGTGCGGCATTTTAAAGCGGTCAATCCGCCGGCGACAATCGGGCGCGTCAAAAATCAATTGGAAGATTTACTGGCGCTCGAACTCGGTGAAAAAGAATTAACGGCGGCTTTGAACGAACTCGGAAATAATTACTATCCGCTTGCCGAACAATTGAGTAATCGCCGGTGGCTGGAGCAAATTTTAGAGATTCTGCGCGAATCGCCAACCAAATCGCGCGTTTTGCGCGAGCTTCAATAAAGATATGTTTCAAAGTTAACGAAAGCAGCACTATCTGCTGCCCTTCTGATTTTACCAAAATTGCTTGAATTTCGTCCTTTAATTACTAATCCTTAATCCCAGATGATCACAAGGAGCATCAGTTAAATCCTGTTCCACACCGAGATATTTTTCAGTTGTCTGAATCGAATCGTGTCCTAAAGATAGCTGTATCTGGTCAATCGGTGAACCGCCCTTGTGTGCCAGTTTTGCAAATGTTCTCCTAAGGTCGTGCGGAGCGATGCCTAGATTTGAGAGTTTCTCAGCGTAACCGTTAACAATATCTCTGATTGCTTGCGGCGTAATTGATTCGCCCATTAGATTATCACCTTTATTAACTCTGCGAAAAACAAAGCCGTCTTCCAAATGAGCGACTGTTTTCCAAGCATCAATTGTCGCTTTTGCCCACGACGGCATTGGAACCGTCCGCATCTTATCTCTTTTCCCGACAATATCAACGATTGCCCAGCGCCCTTCTCGCTGCTCGATATGATGAAAAGAAAGTATTGAGGCTTCGGCACGCCTGAGCCCGCAGCCAATCAGAATTGCCAGAAGAGCGCGGTCACGCACGCCTTTCAAGGTTTTCACATCGGGAGCATTAAGCCACTTTTGCGCATCTTCTTTAGTTAACCAGTTTCCTGTTCTCCTGCCGCGAAACGGTACTCCTTTAACCGCGCGAATTCCGTTGGCAAGGCGCGAATCAATCAAGGCATTATCTTCGGCTTCAGTAGCTAGCTTTCTAATGGCTGAAAGTTTTTGATTGATAGTAGCTGAAGAGAGTTTCTGCGCCCGCAGAGATTTCACATACCTTTGAATCAGAACTTTATTAAGTTCCGGTCGGTTTTGTCCCGCGTGCCAGACGAAGAACTCTTCTAAAGCTCTTTGATAAGCGCGACGAGAATTCTCAGACGGCAAACCATCAATGACCATGTTAATAATTTTCTTTTCGGCGGAAGTTAATTTTGGTTTGACGAGTGCAACAGAATTTTCCATAAACGGACAAAAAATAAAAATCAGTTCTAAAAAAATCAAAAACAGACAAAAACTTATCACACCAAGTTGGAAATGTGATACTCACAAGTGAGATTAACAGTTTTGACCAGCGAGATTCTAATCGAAAAGTTATAACTGAAAAAATTATTGTCACAATGTCAGACAAGTAAAATTGTTTGTGTTGTCGAGGTAGTTATCCTATGCTAAATTTAAGATATGTTTGTGAACTTCCGGCGAAAATTGATTAAGTGAGCGAATAAACCGATTTATAAATCAGTCAAATTTTAACTAATTGCAAAAAGGTAAAATGAGCTTTCCGGCAATTGGAATTATTTAAAATTAATGGAGTTAGCAAAGATGATGAAACAACTTTTTTTAGCGATTTTTTTAATTGCTGTTTCTGCGAGTACGACTCCGGCTCAAAGTAGTCCCGAACAAGCTGCTAAAAATGCTCGGGATCGGTTTTCCGAAATAAAAAATCGTTCGTTTGAGATGGAGAGAATGAAGCGCGAGGCGAACAAAAGAAATGCCGGCGACAATTCCACGCTTAAATTTCCAGAAATTAAAGAAGATTTTGAAAAAATTCAAAAGGTAAACAGCGAGGTTCTCCAACCAACCGTCCTAACCTCCCCGATAAATTACGCAGAGGTTTTGAACTCGGCTTTGGAAATAAACCGCAGAGCCGTGCGCCTCAAATCGAATTTGTTTTCGGCTGAATCTAAACGGAAGGAAGATGTTAAAAACAAAAAGCAGACTGCTGCCGAACCACAGAGTATCGAAATATTATTAAATACTCTGGACGCGTCAATTAATAGTTTTGTCCACAATTCTATATTTCAAGACATAAAACTTGTAAATTCCCAAGATTCGCTCAAGGCTCAAAACGACTTGGAAACAGTAATAAAAATTAGTTTCGTGATTAAAGAAAAAGCGGAGAAAATAACAAAAGGTATTTCAGGAAAATAACGGCTGGAAATATCTAACATAGCAAATGCGAATCAGTAATTAAGAAACAGACAAACGGTTGAATTGGTAGAAATTTCTTGATTATGGAAAATCAACTAATTCAAATTTACCTGTTTGTCCGTCAAATCTTCAATATTTATTCCGACACCTGTTTTCAACGTATGAGTTTCTACTACTTATTCGCGTAAAAGAAAAGGGTAAACGGATTGTGTGTTCCATTTACCCTTTGTCTCTTGATTACCAAAACTTCCTAGTCATCGCAGTGCCGCGGTCCGCCCGGCGTGTTGCCATTATTATAAGTATCCAGAATTGTCGTCAGTGAACTGGTTGAACTGGTAGATAAGAAGCCATTGCCAACCGGAGGAACTACACGATTGCCAATCAGCGCGTCGGCATCAGCAATAGCTTGTGCTACGCTCGCCGGCACGGTCGCTCCAGCTGCCGCATTAAGTTTGGCAGCGATTAGCTGATGCGCAAGAGAGATTAGTCCGTTGCCTTCGACGGGCGTATTCAAAATTGAAAGTAACTGTGCTTTGGTATAAGTAACGGTTCCAAGCGTAAGGCTTTGAACCCCAGCAGGCCATCTCTCTGGGTTATTCTGGTAAAAACCTTGCGTTCGTGTGCAACCCCGTGGAGTTGGCGTCGGCGTTGGTGTTGGAGTTGGCGTCGGCGTCGGCGTCGGCGTTGGCGTCGGGGTTGGTGTTGGTGTCGGCGTAGGTGTTGGACTAGGAACTGTGTTCAAACTCAAAAATATAGCTCCGTCGGAGCGTTTGTTTGTTGATAAGAGATTCATTGGTTCTTTAAGTTGCGTCGGAACGGCATGAAATTAATAATTATGCCGTTCCGACGCACCTCTGATTTCTACTTAGAACTTTTTGGATAAGAAATAAAATAAAAGGCGTGTGGTTTTTAGCCACACACCTTTTTGTTTTAGTTAGTGAAAATATTTGCTCTCGCAATATCTTCAGTTTTATCCGCTCCGTCAAAATCTTCTGAAGCGGAATCATCATTTTCATCTCTCCATCCTGCTACTCTAAACCCGCCTGCTGCACTATTCTGGTGAGCAGACAATTTTCGAGTCCGCCGAAGAGATATCAGCATTCGCATCTCCGGGGACAAAGATGTGCAGACCTTTTGTCTTAATCTGCTGGAAAACCCCGCCACCGGTAATTATCTGTTCGTTTATGGTGATGAATCCACGAACCGGCAGATTAACCGTTTGATTAGGCTGTCCCGTTATCGCGATTGGCACACCGTTGATGCTGAGGTTGCCAAAAAAACTACCCTCGCAAATCGGTCCATCGGTTGTACAGGTGCATTGCGAACTCTCCGCCACAATGTTGGAGGTAATGGTATTGCCATCCACCATCAAATTCAGATCTTCGACAATGCCTTGCGACCGGCTCTGATCGCCGGCACCCTGAGTATTTGCGTTGAGAAGTCCGGTTCTAAGCGCGCCTCCCAACACATTAGCTGACGCCAATGGCGGTGCTATAATCAAGCCGCCCGTGTCTGGCAGAGGACCGGTTTCAACGAGCCTGACATTTCCTCCCGCATTGCTCGCATTGACGGCAGTCGCCTCTCCGCTGAAAGTGTGGAGAGATGTGATACACCGCACGCGAATAAAGATAGAGTGAAACCTGCTTGCCGCCCTCAAGATGATCTCAAACGGTAGATTCGGATCGATTATGGTGTAGGTTGCCGTCACCGGATCGAACGTGCCGGGCGTGAATGGCGGTATCGTTACTATCGCATTCGTCGCACTGACCACCGTGAACGACTGCAAACCGGTGCCGCGGTTGACATGATCAACCGTGACCGAGCCTGGTCCACTCGTCACTGTAAAGGAAGCCGGACCACCTGGAAAGAGGTCTCCCTCCCTAACCGTCGTGGTTGGAGTGCAAGCCTGAGTCTGAGAACACCGCACACGAATAAAGATCGAGTGAAACGTGCTCGCCGCCCGTAAGGTAAAATCAACCGGTTGACTCGGATCAATCACGGTAAATGTTGCCGTGACCGGCTCGAACGTGCCGGGCGTGAATGGCGGTATCGTTACTATCGCATTGGTCGCACTGACCACCGTGAACGACTGCAAACCGGTGCCGCGGTTGACATGATCAACCGTGACCGAGCCTGGTCCACTCGTCACTGTAAAGGAAGCCGGACCACCGGGAGCTAAGTCTCCCTCCCTAACCGTCGTGGTCGGCGTGCAAACCTGCGGCGTCGGAGTTGGCGTCGGGTTCGGCGTCGGGTTCGGCGTCGGACTTGCCACTGGCGTCGGCGATGCTACCGGCGTCGGCGTCGGTGATGCTACTGGCGTTGGCGTCGGTGTCGGCGTCGGCGGCGGTGCTGGCCCGTTGAGGAAATTTAGAACGTTGTTACCGGAACCGAGCGTCACCGTAATACAGTTGCCGCTGGCTGTCTGTTGACCACCAGACGAGTCACCGGGACGCGGAATTGAAACGAAGCCGGACGGCACATTTTCACAGACCACAAAGGTGTCGCCTGTTGTAAATCCATCCGTTGTAGTCCTCCCGTTTGCATTATTTTCGATTAGGACACCTATTGTGCCGTTGGTCGGACCGGCCGGAGTAACAGTAAAGTTAATCGTCTGACCATTAAGGGCATTATTATTACCATTACAGGTGTTTCGTTCCCCGATGCTATTACATACTTGTTTCGTAATCGTGATGCTGCTGTCACCTCCAGCGACAGCGAAGTCGGAAGATGTCTGCTCTTGTGCTTGTGTTGTGACAAGCACCGTTAAAAACAACATTGCTGTTATACTAAGCAATATTGCTAAAATTTTTCTGCTCTTCATATTTACTCTTTTAGTTGTTGAAATATTTTTGAAGTTTTCCATTGTATGTCTCCTTAAATTATTTGTGTCATTTTTCTTATTTTCCTAAATTAGCCCTTAATCAAGGTTTTGGGTTACATTGTTTATGAAGGTAAATTTAATTTAAAAAACAAAAAAAAGTTACCTATGTTTCATTCCTATAATTGTAAATGTCATTTCGAGGCTAAGGACTTGTTTAGAACAAGTATCATAATTCTAAACATAACACAACTGTAGAACACTAGCTTAAAAAAAAATTTTACATTGCCGTGCAAATTTCTAAACGCTCTTTTATCTAGTTAAAAACCCAAAAAAGAAAAGAAGTGTATCAACGCACCGACGTGGTTTGCGGCGAGTTCGGATAATAGTCGGTTATCGAAGAGCGGTTTTATCAAAAACCATTGCTCATCAGATAATTCTTCGCGTCGTGTCATACGCGAATTTTGTCAAACTATTTTTGGGATAGCTTCTGGATTCTAAGGGGTTTAGATTGGTAATGTTATCATCTGAAATGAGGCACCGACGCTTGCAGCATCAAATTCGATAAGTTGCGCGTTGTTAAAAATATCGAGTCGGTCGCCCAATAAAAATATAACCGAATCAAGCCGAGCGCAGCTGGTGATGTTTTTCCATCTCCAAAAGCGGAGATTTTGTTTCGTGCTGCATTATCAAAAGTTCTCTGTGCTTCTTTTGTAACTTGTCCGTGTTCTCTGTGTTAAAAATGTCGATGCAAACTGCTCGCAGTTCGCCATTTACGTAAGCGAAACCAATGCAAATTTGTCCGTCAAAATTAGACTTAATGCGCCCATCAATGTCGGGTAAGCGCCGAGCGTCGAAGGTATAAATCTCGCTACCGGATAACCCTGACAAGTAGCGGATTCGGCTCCCGCCTTTATATCATTGACGATTAGCGACCACGCCCGAATAATTGTTCCGGTAACAATAGCCACTTCCGGTGACAATCCTTGAAATAAATTGGCGATTCCGATGCCGATGTAATGAGCCGTTTGTTTCAAAGCCGTTTGTGCTTTTTCATCGCCTTCCAGAGCGATACTAACCAACTGGGCAAAACTTATTTTGCTTTCGCCGTTTTGTTTTTTGAGCAATTTGACATACCGCGCGACGGCGGAACGCTCGGACGCAAAGGCTTCCCAGCAATTATTTTTGCCCGCCGCGCAATCAATCGGTGCATTCTTACCGATAGTCATATGCCCGAATTCACCGGCGATGCCGCCTTTTCCGCGATAAATCTGTCCGTCGAAAACGATTCCCGTTCCGATACCGTTTTCGATTAACACCAAAATAAAATTTCGCACTGCGCTGATTTCCGGGCGACCGAACCAAAGTTCAGCCAGAGCGGCGGCGTTAGCATCGTTATCAATTTTAACCGGCAGTCCGGTGGCGGCTTTGATTCTTTCCGCAAATGCCGGCTCGTGCCAGTTTAAATGTGGTATCAATAAAACCTTTCCGCTGCGCGGTTCGACCAGTGCCGGAACGCTGACACCGACGCCTTCTATCAAGCCGCCGCTTTTGTGAACAAAGTATTTAACGGAACTGATAATGCGGGCAATCGTTTTTTCAAAGTCTTTATTGGTCGGAAATTCTTCTTGTTCGAGAACCCGTCCGGCTAAATCGCTCGTTGCGACAATCGTTCTTTTCTTTCCAAGGTCCACGCCGACAGCGATGGCGTTCACCGCTCGCAGCGACAACAATTGCGGAGGTCGTCCGCCGGAAGATTCGCCGTCAATTTCTTCAACTAATCCGATATTTTTCAGTTCTTCAACGATGAGCGACACGGTTGATCGCTGCAAAGCCGTGACGCGGGCGATTTCGGCTCGCGAAATCGGGCTTTTCTCGCGGATATGATTAAGTATAATTTGCCGATTAATATCACGAATCGTACTCGACCGCGCCACATTAGTACTTTCAAGGTTTATTCGTCTGACCATATTATTTTACCCGCCGGATATTTTCAATACTTTTAAAATCTCTTAGAGTATATTTCAATATGCGCTTGAGTAAAATGTAGATTTCTTAAAATTATTCGGCTCGAAAAAACGCGGGTTTACCATCCTTATTTCTTTAACGCCCGCGCAATCGCTTCTTCCGCTAAAGACTGCATAACTTTGTAGCCGTCGGCGTTCGGATGCAAACCGTCGTAACTTAAGCCATTTTTCAAAGTTCTCTTTTCGTCCGTCGTCGCAGAGTAATAATCTAGATAAATTAAACGGTTGTCCGCTGCATATTTCTTTAACCAATCGTTCATCGCCGTGATTTTTTCATTCGGACGGCTTTTAGTTTGAACGAGCAAAACTCCTTCCTTATTTTTTACACGGTTATTGACCGGAAGCACGGACGACAAGATAACGCGAATATTATTGGCTTTGGCTAGTTCAACCATCGAAGTCAAATTCATTGCGGTATCTTCGAGCGTCATCGGTCCGGTATTACCGGAAATGTCGTTTGTTCCGGCTAAAATTACAACTACTCGCGGTTTCAAATCAATCACGTCGGAACGAAAACGAAGCAGCATTTGCGGCGTAGTTTGCCCGCTGATACCGCGATTGATATACGGTTTACCGAGAAAATACTTCGCCAGATTCCAGCCGTCGGTAATTGAATCGCCCATAAAAACTACGCGCATTTCATTTTCCGACGGCGGCTGCACTTTCAAATTTGCATCGCGGTAGCGTCCCAACTGCGCCCAATCATTCAACTGTTTTTCGTATTTTACATTTTTGTTTTTTTCTTCCTGGCAATCCGACACTTTTTCAGCGATTGTCTGTGAAAATGACGTAACACAGCTAATCAAAATTAACAAAATGCAACTAAAAATCTGTTTCATAAACTTCTCCGATTTTAAATATAAATTTTGAATTAATTAAACACGCAAATTTTTACAAAAAAGCATCTACTAAAGAGCGAACTTTCAATTTTTTGCGAAATTCGTCCGCGCTCATTTTGCCATTAGCGCGAAATTCGATTTCCGTTTTTTTGCCCGGAACTAAGTTGAAATAATTGTCCACGAATCTGCCTTCTTCACTCAAGCCCGACAGAAAAACGGCTTTTGCTACTTTGTCGGTTGCCAGCGTGATTTTAAATCCCTTCTCGCCCGCCGTGATTTCCGTTTTGATTTCGGGACGCGAAAACATCATTTCCTTGAACGGTTTTCGATGTCGTTGGTATAATACTGCAATTCTTCATTACCCCATCCGCCGCCGCCGATTTCTGCCGTCCATTTAGACGAATCTATCGGCGCATTGCTCGCCTTATTGAATTCGTCACGAAAGGCATATTTTCCGTAACGCACCTGTGTGGCGATAATCGAGTTACATAAAAGCGCGATTACCGCCAAAATGATTGCTGGTGTCAGGGTTTTATTATTCATTTGTTTACTCCTTATCAGGAAGAAAAATCGGAAATTAATTTCAGACAAACCGGCATCGGAACTTGCGCCGTGTTTCCCGTCGCGCTGAGCTTTCCGCTTTTTTCGTCAATCCGAAAAACCACAATCGAATCGGAGTTTTGATTTGCCGCAAGCAGAAATTTTCCAGTCGGGTCAATTGCAAAATTGCGGGGCGTTTTGCCGCCCGTCAAGGTGTGTTCGATAAATTCGAGCTTACCTTTTTTGTCAATTCTATATGAAACAATGCTGTCGTGACCGCGATTCGAGCCGTAGAGAAATTTCCTGTTCGGCGAAACGTGAATGTCGGCGCAAGTATTCGCGCCGGAAAAATCGGCGGGCAGAGTCGGCACAGTTTG
Source organism: Acidobacteria bacterium 28-1 (assembly GCA_002050365.1). GTDB lineage: Bacteria > Acidobacteriota > Blastocatellia > Pyrinomonadales > Pyrinomonadaceae. The sequence continues at coordinate 30,369 of MWYZ01000085.1, read as the reverse complement.
AATTTCCTTTAATGTTCCCTGTTTGCCGTCGTAGAAAAAGGTCGTGATTGTCGAATCGAGTTCGTTGATGACAAAAGCGGATTTGCCATTTTGGTGAAAAGCGAAATGTCTCGGTCCCGCGCCCGCTCTTGTTTGAAAAAACAGCTGTTCATTCAGTTCTAATTTGCCGGTTTTTGAGTCGAATCTGTAAACTAAAATTTTATCAATTCCCAAATCACAGGCGACGGCGTAGCGATTGTTCTTGTCAAAATTTATCGAATGCGCGTGCGCTGCTTCCTGCCGGTCTTTATTCGCACCCGTTCCGCTGTGCTGTTCCAAATCAATTGATGCGCCGAGTTTGCCGTCTTTTTCAACCGGAAAAACCGCGACATTGCCGCCGAGATAATTGGCGACCAGAACGAATTTTCCGTTATCGCTGACTGAAACGTGGCACGGCGCGCCGCCGAGAGATGGTTGTTTGTTCAAAAACTGCAAATCGCCGTCCGTTTGATTTATCACAAACGCGCTGATTGCACCGCTGTTTTTGCCTTCAAACTTTTCGGTTTCGTTAACGGCGTAAAGATAACGATGCTGTTTGTCAATCGCCAGAAACGAAGGCTCGACCACGTTTTTGATTGTTTTATATGGCTTCAATTCGCCGATTAAAAGATTTAGCTTGTAAATATAGATGCCTTCGCTTTTGCTTTTACCAGAAGTGTAAGTGCCTATATAAACCAGCATTTCCTTTACATTTTTGTTTTCGGCAGCTCGGACATCGCCAAAATTGGCGAGCGAGAGCAATGCCGCGCCACCAATAGTCGTTAAAAAATCGCGTCTGTTAAAATCGTTTTTTTTATACTTCATAAACTTGGTAAGACTCTAAATACACTTGTTTAGCAAGTGCCAGAGCGCCGCAAACACCGCTTTCACCGCCGAGTTCAGCCGGCAGCACAGCGACTTTTTCAAGCGGAATCATTGACACGAATTGCGGCAGAAACGAACGCAGCGGCGCGAAAAGCAGTTCGCCCGCCGAAGCTACTCCGCCGCCGATAATGATGGCTTCCGGTGCAATCAGCGTGATAATATTGGCGATTCCAATAGCTAGAAAACGGCACGTTTCCGTCCAGATTTCGCTTGCCAGTTGGTCTTTCTTCCGAACAGCTTCAACAACGGTTTTGGCGGTTACTTCATTTATATTTAAGACAAGTTCGTTCATCAGACTCGGCTCGCCGCCTGCCAACCGCATCTTAGCCCGCCGCGCAATGTGAACTCCCGCGCAAATTGTTTCCAGACAACCGATTGAACCGCAGTTACAACGCACACCGTCGGGCTGAACGATAGTGTGTCCCAACTCGCCCGCGCCCCAGCCGACGCCGTGAACGATTTCGCCGTTGATGATAATTCCGCCGCCGACGCCGGTTGAAACCGTAATGTATACAATATTTTTGAAACCGCGTCCGGCGCCGTAATTATATTCGCCGAGAGTTGCCGTGTTCGCGTCGTTTTCAAGAACTATGGGAACATTAAAACGCTTCTTGAAAAGTTTGACGATGGGAAAATTGTCCCAATTCTGCAAATTTGAAGGTGATATCACCAAGCCTTTTTCAATATCGAGCGGCGATGGACAACCAATGCCGATGGCAGCGAGTTTGACTTGTTTATCTTCGAGAATTTCCGTTATTGACTGTAAAACATTTTCGATAATCGCGTATGCTCCGATTTTAACTTGCGTCGGCAGACGACGGGCGGCAATCCTTTCGCCGGCGAGCGTTTCGATAGCGATAGCGATTTTTGTCCCGCCAATGTCTATACCTGCAACAACTTCATCCATTTTTTTGGAAAATACCACCAAACTTATCTTCAAAAATACGATTAATGTTTTATTTTTGAGATCAATTTTTCGGCGGTGCATTTGGGGCGGCTGATTTTCTGATTCGTTCGCGCCATTCCGCCGCCGACATATTTTTACGATTCGGCATTTCAAAAGCCGCGCTGATTAGTAATCTGACCGGCGAGACGACGGCAAATTCAAGCGCGGCTTTCGGTTTGGCGATTTGGTCGAGCTCGGCGAATTGTTTATCGCGCCATTCGGCACTTGGCGCATTTTTCGATTTGATAAACGTAAAAGCCTCTAAGCCGATGGCAGCCAATTTTTGTAAATCCTGAGCAAGCGGTTTGGCTTCGGTCAAAGCAGGCGAATTTTCCATTAGGGGCACGAGTTTCGCGCCGGCGTTGCTCCACTTGGTTAAAGCCGATTGAATCTCATCAGAACTAGCCGAAAATTTTTCGTCCGCCAGCATTTCTTCAACTCTTCGGTTGAAATTACGAGCGGCTTCCGCGTCGGGACGCGCCGCGTCAATCAATCCGGTCAATGGACTAAGCATCGTTTGAGGGCGCACCTGGTAACGTTTGTATTCTTTAACCGGCTCGATTATGGAAACAAGCGTTTGCAGCGCGGAAATGTCTCGATTTTGCGTCAAACGGCGCAACATCATCGCTTGATTTTTGCGATGCATTAAACCGAGTTCTTCGAGCTGTGAATCAATTACCGCCAGACGGCGATACATATCTTCCGGTTCGTTGACTTCGCGCCGCGACCAGAATCTTTCGGCAATCGCGGCGGTGCGCGACCAGATGCGCGAATCAATCGTTTCCGGCGAAACCCATTCGCTCCACATTGTCGCTTCGCCGCCGAGAATCCGCTTTTGTTCTTCCGCCGATAAAGTGGTGTCGGCAGGCAGCGGGTCAACCGCATAATGCTGCGCCGCCGGGAAAATTAAATCAATGTAGTAACCGTTCGATAGAACACCTCGATAACCTTGTTTCGCGGCTTCGGCGAGAGCCTTCTGCCCCCGCCACGAATGTATGACGACATCTTTCGGCAAATCAGGCTGAAAAATTTCATCCCAGCCCATCATAATTTTGTCGTCTTTTTGCAGAAACTTGAGCAATTGTTTATTAAAATAAGTTTGTAGCTCGTGGTTATTCTTGATGTTGTTTTCCTTCATAAAGGCTTGAATTTTCGGATTCGCATCCCATTGTTTGCCTTCATTTTCATCGCCGCCGATGTGCATATATTTGTCGGGAAAAAGCTGCGCCATCTCTTTAAAAAAAACCTCGAGAAATTTATAAGTCTCCTTTCTGGTCGGATCCAAAGTCGGGTCGAAAATTCCTGCGCCGCGTTCAATCTTATACGGTCCCGGCGCACTGGCAAGTTCGGGATGACCGACCAGCCAAGCGGTCGCATGTCCGGGCATATCGAATTCGGGAACAACGCGAATTCCTCGATCGGCGGAGTATTTGATAATTTCACGAACTTCTTCCTGCGTGTAGAAAAGCCCGTCGGAACCCATTTCATGAAGGCGCGGGAATTTCTTACTTTCGATGCGAAAACCCTGGTCTTCAGTCAAATGCCAGTGCAGAACATTCAGTTTGACCGCCGCCATCGCGTCCAAGTTTCGCTTCAGAACTTCCATTGGCTGGTAATGTCTGGCAGAGTCAATCATCAAACCGCGCCAGGGGAAACGCGGCTGGTCGGCAATTGAAACCGCCGGGAAATAAAATCCCTCACGGTCGCCTTCGAGAAGCTGTAAAAAAGTTTCCAGACCGCGCATTGCACCGACAGTCGTCGATGCGGTTAATTTCGCTTGTTTGCCATCAATTTCGAGTTTGTAAGATTCATCGTCGCCGAGGGCGGGAAAGATTTTGCTAGTTGACGCGGTTTCGATTAAGAGCGTCGCGTTTGCGGAATCGTTCGACAGTTCGCGCGAGAACTCCGCAACAATTCGTCCTTCCATCCGGCGCATCACGCGAAAAATGTAAGATTTCAAACGCTCGTCGGTCTGACCTTTGACAGCGACGGTGAAAGATTTGGTAACCGGCAATCTGCCGTCTTTCCAGTTTACGCTCGCCGGAACGGGCATCAGATTGCGTCGCGCTGTTTGCAGCGCGGGCGAATCTTTTTCCTGTGCCGAAATTGTCCACAGCGCAGATAAAATCATTGCGGAAATAATAAAAGTTTCGGAGAAAATATTTTGCATAAATAAAACTTAAATTTTAACAATCTACTGCTTTGTAATCTAATATTTTGAAATTATTCAAGCAAGGGAACGCCAGCATCTTGCTGGCGCACATCGCGCGCGCGATGTAGCAGTTGGAACGCTCTGCGGCGTTCATTGAAAGCCTTGATGCTGGCGTTCCGTTAATGCAGAAACTTTGGTTACAAAGCACTACGTTTTAAGCATTAACTATTCGACAGGCTTTTGTGCGGCGTAAGATTCAATTGCCTTTCTCATACAATCCGCGATTTTAGTTGTCCCCGGCTCGAACATATTAAAGCCGCCGTCCCATTCCCACCAGGCGGAAGGAATATTTAGTTTTCCAAGCGACGAATAAATGATTTCGGCGTGACGGCATCGAGCATCGAGCGCGGCGTATTTATTGAAAGAGCCGAATTCACCGAGGAAACTCGGAACTTTATTTTTTTCCGCCCATTCCTTGGCAGCTTTCAAATCAGCGAACATTTTTTCGCCGGCAGAATCTTTTTGATAGCTATTGATTTGATTTTCAATCCATTTCCCTTTGGCAATCGGCGGCGTTTGAATTTTGGCATCTTTTGACCAGGGAAAAGGCACGTTTTTTAATTCGGGCAAGCCTTCGCTCGACCAAGTCGCGCCCTGATGCGTGAAAATAAACGGGTCGTAATAATGAAAAGTGTAAATGATATTTGTGTCTGGAAAAGGCTTGGAATCAATTAACGCCTGGCGCGAATTCCAATCGTGAAAACCGACGATCAGCGTGTGATTCGGCGCGACGGCGCGAACGGTTTTTATCAACTGTTCAGCTTGCGCGCGCCAATCGGCGGCAGAAATGTCGTGCGGTTCGTTGCGTAATTCAAAGAAAACTTTTTCCCGGTCGGTATTTTTGTAGCGCTCGGCAATTCGTTTCCACAGCGAAACTATTCGTTCGGTCGTCGCCGCCCCGGGAATCGAATTGTCGAGTTCCGTGTGATGCAAATCAATGATGACGTTTAAATCGTTTGCCAGCGCCCATTTCACGAAAAGGTCGGCGGCTTCCGGTCCTTCTTTATTTTCCCACTCGTAGGGCGGTTTCAGACTCGCCCAAGCGCCGAAATTAATCGGAATGCGAACGGTCTTGAAACCGGCTTTTGCAATGTCGGCGAACATTTTTTCGCGTTTTGCAACATCGCTCACCTTAACGAAATCCGCGAATTTTTTCTCCTTTGTGCCAAGCCAGTAATTGTCGAGATAAGATAAATTCATTCCCGCCTCCATTCGTCCGGCTCGCTTTTGCGCGACGCTTTGCGGCTGAGCCGGAACAAAACACAGAAACAAAATCAGGACGAGAATGAGCTTTATTTTCATAAGTTTTTTCGCCTAAGAAACAGTTGCGCGGATTACATAAAAACGTGGCGTCATATTACCAAAACGCCGCGCTTGCCGGTTGTTTATTTAAGCGTGAATTTGTCGCTTAAACCGCCGACCATGACGGTAAAATCGCCCGGTTCGACGACGGATTTGTTGTCCGCGCCGATGAACGAAAAATCTTCGCGATTTAGTTTGAACGTCAAAGTTCTGGTCTGTGCTGGTTCGAGCGAAATTTTGGCAAAGCGTTTGACGCGTTTTCCCGGCGGAGAAATTGACGCCACTTCGTCGCGCAAATATAAAATCGCCGTTTCTTTGCCCGCGCGTTGCCCAGTGTTTCGGACATCGAAGCTGATGGTAACTTCACCGTTCATTGGGACTGATTTCGAGGAAAGCCGCAGATTACTGTACTGAAAAGTCGTGTAGCTCAAACCCGTGCCGAACTCGAACTGCGGCTTGTTGGCGGCGTTGCCGAAAGTCGTTTCTTCGGTTTCAAACAATTTATGGTCATACAAAATCAGATTATTCGGATTGCGCGGATAGGTGAACGGGAGTTTGCCGTTTGGATTGTAATCGCCGAAAAGCACGTCGGCGATTGCCATTCCGCCTTCGCTGCTTGGATTGAGAGCAAGCAGTATTCCCGGAACTCTATCGGCAATGCGGTTAATTATGCGCGGACGACCTTCGACCATCACGACGACAACGGGTTTGCCAGTCGCCATCACTGCTTCGGCGAGTTTTAATTGCGGTTCGGGCAAAGTTAAATCCGTAATGTTGCCGGGCGTTTCAGTGTAAGAACCCTCGCCCAAACACAGCACGACGACATCCGAATCTTTGGCTTCGTCAACAGCTTTTTTAATATCAACTTCTTCATCCATATCGGTCGGCGTTGAATTTGACGGCGAACCGGCTTTGCGTGTGATGCGCGTTCCCTGCACGAATTCAAAATTCTTTTTGCCGACTTTCGATTCAATCGCCTGTCGAATCGTCATTTTATCTTTCGGATAAAGCGAAGGTTCAGAGCCTTGCCACACCCAACTCCAACCGTTGTTTAAGGAAATTAACGAATCCGAAGTCGGACCCGTGACCAGAACTTTCTTGTTTTTCGATAAAGGCAGAACATTGTTATCGTTTTTGAGCAGAGTCAACGATTCGCGGGCGGCTTGAAGGCTTACCTGCGCGTATTCCGGTTTGCCGAAATTGTTTCGCGCCGATTGACTCGGCATCGGATTTTCAAATAATCCCAAATCATGTTTAACTTTCAAAATGCGGCGCACGGCTTCATCAATGCGCGCTACCGGCACTTTTTTCTCTTTGACAAGTTCAACTAAAATGTCTGCAAAACTGTAATCGAGCGGCACCATACTCATATCAATGCCCGCCATCACCGCCATTCTGGTCGCTTCTTTTTCATCCGCCGCAACTTTCCAGAAAGTTACGAGTTTTTTAATGTCTTCCCAATCGGAAACGGCAAAACCTTGAAATTGCATTTCGCCGCGCAGCATATCGGTCAGAATTTTTTTATTGGCGTGACCGGGCACGCCGTTAATTTCCGCCGAATTAATCATTACCGTATGCGCTCCGGTTTTGATGGCGGCGGCGAACGTCGGCATAACATATTCGCGCAAGTAGTTTTCGGGAATCAAAGCAGGTGTGCGGTCTCTGCCGTTCACCGGCAGACTGTAACCCATATAATGTTTGAGACTCGCCGCAACGTGCTTTTCATCGCTGATGTCGTTGCCTTCAAGCCCGCGCACAAACGACGCGCCCATTACTTTTGCCAAGTAAGGGTCTTCGCCGAAAGTTTCCCAGAAACGCGCCCACAAAGGCTGCCGACCAATGTCGAGAACCGGCGAAAAACTCCACGGAATCGCCGCCGCGCGAGTTTCCATCGCGGTAATTTCCGATGCTCTATTCATCAAAGCCGGATTCCACGTCGCCGCCATTCCGATTTCCTGCGGAAAAAGCGTCGCGCCCTGCACGTATGTTGCGCCGTGAATCGAGTCAATGCCGTAAATATTCGGAATTTTCAGCCGCGTTTTCATCGAAGCGTCTTGAATCTTTCCGATAATTTCGTGCCATTTATCAATCGTCAATGCCTGGTCGCTGACATTTAAAAACGAACCGACACCGTATTTACCGATGGCTTTGTCGAGTTTCGCCTGGTCAATCTGGATATTCTGGTCTGCGCCGCTGACAATCATTCCGAGCGTCAACTGCGTCATCTGCCCGACTTTTTCTTCCAGAGTCATTTTCTTGAGCAACGCTTCGACTCGCGCCGTGTTGTCACGCGCCGGTCGCGGTTTTCGCAACATTTCCTGAAAGAAAACGTCGCTGTCGGTAATTTCACAGTTGATTAAATCCCGATTGTTGACCGACTGGGCAAAACTTTGTTGTAGTGGCGTGCAAAAGGTTGTAACAAACACTGCTATATTTAATAATAAAGCTGTAATTTTCATTAGATTTTAGTTATCCTTTAGAAAAGCGGGAATTGAAAAACTTTCAGTCATTCTATTTTATTCGCTAAAATACTGCAAGCAAAATAAATTGTGTCCACCAACAAAATAATGAAATTCTTCATTTAGCTTTTCATTGCCGATGTTCCCAACGACAGTTAAAATATCAAAATTGAAGAATTTCGATTTGTTAAAATTGTATTTGCAAATAAGGAGAAAAATAAATGAAATCCAAACATCCTAACTTCGTTTTATTCGTTATGTTTTTCGCTTTTCTTTTCGCGCTGAACACGCCGATTAACGCGCAGGAAAAAGTCGCGCCGGAAATTTTAAACCAAGCGGCGACAGCTAAAATCGTGCCGACAAGTTTTTATTTCGCCGGGCAAAGCGCGCCGACACAGATGCGAAATTCGGCAGTTGCGCGAATCGGCAAAGACCGTTACGTTATCGCCGGATTAGTTGACACTTCCGGTTATTCGACCGAAATTAGCGGCAAATACGAAGGTTTTTTAATCACCGATTCGCCCGTTAATATCGGCGGCAAACAGCTTGCAACGGGCGCGTATGGCTTCGGTTTTTCCGGCGACGGGAAGCTGCATATTTTCGATTTGAGCAGTAAGGAAATTGTGTCGGTTGAAACAACGAGCGATAAAGAAATGAAGCGTCCGCGTCCTTTGATAATGACGGTTGCCGCCGACGGCGTAAGGTTTTACAAAGGCAAAAACTACGCGCTCGTCTCAGCAAAATAATCTCCAAATTCCTTTTAATGTAAAATTTACCACAGAGCCACTGAGTTTACGGAGTTTTTGAATAGTTTTTTTGTCTGATTTTTATTTTTCTCTTCGTGTTCCCTATGCCTCTGTGGTGAAAAATCCGCCTCAAAAATTTGCGGGAATTTCCCAATTTCCCGATTTGGCGGCGCGAAAGACGGCTTCTATAGCCGACATATTTTTTACCGAATCTTCGAGCGCGATTACCTGTTCACAGTTTTCCAGAATCGCCCGCGAAAACAAATCGCCTTGAATCGTATATTGATTAGCGGCAGGAATTTCGATTGATTCAACTCTTCCGCCGAATAAATCTTTACCGTCGTCAAGAAAAATTTCGGTCGGCTGGTCAACCGGGATATTAAACGGAATTTCGACTTCGATGCGTCCCTTTATTCCGAAAAACTGCATTCTCTGATACGGAACAAGCCGTGTGCCACACGTAAAAGTTGATTGGCAGGAAGGAAAATCCAAAATCGCCGACGTTAATTTATCGACATTCGATTCGGCATCGCGTTTGATTAACGCCGAAACTTTTCGTGGTTCTTCACCGAGAATAAAACGCGAAAGGTGAATGCAGTAACAACCAATGTCAAGCAGTGCGCCGCCCGTTTCGATTCGGTTACGGATGTTTGCCGCGTCGTCGTTGAAATAACTGAAAAATCCGTTGATTGCCTGCAATTTCCCGATTCGTCCGGCGTGTATCAAGTCACGCGCGACGAGCCATTGCGGATGCGTCCGAACCATAAACGCTTCCTGAATTTTAACGCCCGTCCGGTCGCGTGTTTCGACTAATTTCCGCGTTTCTTCAACCGTCAAAGCGATTGGTTTTTCGCACAAAACGTGCTTTCCGGCTTCCGCCGCTTTTATCGTCCAGACAACGTGCAGATTATTCGGGAGCGGATTGTAAATCGCGTCAATTTCCCGGTCGGCGAGCAATTCTTCATAAGAGCCGTAAAATTTCGGAATGTCCAATTCCCGCGCTGTCCGCTGAGACTTTTCCAAATCTTTGAAGCAATCGCGCTAATTTGCGAATATTCGCCTTGCTGCATTGCGGGAATGACTTTTGTAGTGGCGATTTTTGCCGCGCCCAAAACGCCCCAACGGATTTTTTTAGCCATAGGTTTCATTTGGTTTTCGCAATTTTTTCGGCTTCCGCGCCAAGAAGTCCGCTCAATTCGATTATCCGTTCCAAATCAAACCTGGTTTTTTCGGAAACCGCCGGGTCAAACGCTCTTAAATTATGAAACATCGAACTGGCGACGAAACTGCCGATGGTATTATCTAAATCAACGATTATTTCTCTGACGCTTATTGGCGTTTTGGCTTGTTTTTCCGCCTTTTCCTCTTTTTTCGTGTCTGAACTTTCGATTTTTTTCGCGGCTGAATTTTCGACAACCATGCGGACAACAAACCTTATTATTTTATCGGCACAAATTATTGGTATGGTAGCCTTTTGGGACTGGAACAAGATAAGCGAAAAGGAGTTGAGCGGCTGCGTAAAGAATTAGACTTTCTGAAAGCAAACGGCGTAATCAACTTGCGAGTAATGGCTGGCGCCGAAGGTTCGGGGATGATTAACGGCGTAATGAGAGTTTCGCCGCCGCTGCAGCCCGAACAGGGAAAGTTCAATGAAAATATTCTTGACGGATTGGACTTGGTTCTCTCGGAAATGGGCAAACGCAATATGAAAGCCGTGATATTTTTCAGTAATAATTGGGAATGGAGCGGCGGTTTTCAACAGTATTTGATTTGGAATAACCAAGTTTCGGATTCGATGAAAACCAGAAAATTAACGTGGGACGAACAGCGCGACATTGTTTCTCAATTTTATAGCTGCGAGCCTTGTAAGGAAAATTACAACAAGCAAGTCAATCTGATTCTGAACAGAATTAATAAATACAGCAAGAAAAAATATACGGAAGATTCCGCCGTGATGGCTTGGGAACTTGCCAATGAACCGCGCCCGATGCGACCCGTCGCCAATAACGCTTACAAAAAATGGATAAGTGATGTCGCCGCGATAATTAAAGCCAAGGATAAAAATCATTTGGTCACCATCGGTCACGAAGGCTATATGGGAACCGAAGACATTAAACTCTACGAGGAAATCAATGCAGATAAAAATTTGGATTACCTAACCATCCACATCTGGGCTAAAAATTGGGGTTGGTTCAAAGATGACAAAGTAGCGGAAGGATTTCCCAACGTCATCGAAAAAGCCGTCAATTATATTGACCGGCATTTGGCTGTTGCCGAGAAATTAAACAAACCTCTGGTCATCGAGGAATTCGGGTTGCCGAGAGATAGGTAATCATTCGATATTAATTCTTCTACTTCTTTGAGAGATGATTACTACAGCAAGATATTTTCTTTTCTCGTCAAGCAATCAAACGCGAACGGTTATCTTGCCGGAGCCAGTTTCTGGGCTTTCGGCGGAACTGCCCGTCCCTTCAAAAACCAGACGTTTTGGAAAAACGGTGACAATTATATGGGCGACCCGCCGATGGAAGAGCAGGGTCTAAATACCGTTTTTGACAGCGACAAAAGCACCTGGAAAGTTATCAATTCTTTTAGTAAATCTTTAGCTGCCGGAAAATCTTTTAAAAAGAATTAAATTCTTTACCGTTTTGCAAAGCGGTTGATTCGAGATGTTTAAGCGTTCCCGCGCCCTGCATGTCGTTGATTGAGTGAAAGGCTGTATCTTCGAGAGCATCAAATAAAACAACTTGACGTTCGGCATACTGCACAAAACGAAACAGCAAATCCATTTTTTCCGCTTCTGTTTTAATTGATGTATGATTATTGAAAAAATCTTCGACAATTTTCAAAGGGCTTTGCTGCTCGTCATACCCTTCCTCGCAATTATTGAGAAAAAGCGAAAGCAAAATATCCGTTTTTTCAATTCGGTTGAAAGGCAGTGAAGTAAATAAACTATTGTAAAGCTGGAACGGTACGGCAACGTGGTTTTCAAATTTTTGTAATGCAGTTGATGAATTCAGTTTCATAGAAAATTAGTGATTAAACAATAATCAAGAGTTAGTCAACTGTGGGGTTTGTCGGAATAAACTTGAAATCGAACGAGTCGCCGCTCATAAGCATCACGAGCAATTTGCACATCTTCCAAAAATTGCGGTAATTCGTTAATAAATAAAGCCTGCGGTCCGTCAACAAGCGCCTCGGTCGGTGTCGGGTGAAAATCTACCAGAATCATATTTGCCCCGGCAATTACGCCCTGAGCCGTCACGTGCATAATATCGAGAATGCCTTCGGGACCTCGACTGCGTGAACCGACTGAATGAGACGGATCAATACAGACAGGCATCCGAGTCAGCCGTTTGACAACCGAAACGTGTGCGAAATCAACAAAATTTCGATGCGGATCGCCAATATTTGTCTTCATCCCGCGAAGCCCGAAAACGACTTTTCGATTGCCTTCGCTGGCGAGGTATTCAGCCGCATTGAGCGATTCGTCGAGCGTGATGCCGAAACCGCGTTTGAGCAAAACCGGAAATTCCTGCTGCCGCCCGACGCTTTTGAGCAATTCAAAATTCTGCGTGTTGCGCGTGCCGATTTGCAGCATCACGCCGGTCGGATTTCCCGTCTTCTCTAGTGCTTCCTGAATCTCGTTCAAATGCGATTCGTGCGTAATTTCCATCGCAATAACTTTGATGCCGTATTTTCCGGCAAGTTCAAAAACAAAGGGAAGACAACTTTTGCCGTGTCCTTGAAAAGAGTATGGGCTGGTGCGCGGCTTATAAGCTCCCATCCGCGTGCAGATTTGTCCGTTATCACAAAGGGCTTTCATCATTGCTTCAACGCTCTTGGGCGAATCAACCGCGCATAATCCGGCAAAGACGTGAAGCGTATCCTGACCAAAGCGCACGCCCTGATAATCAAAGTAAGCGGCGCGATTATCATCCTTGTGTCGCCCGAGAATGCGGTATTCTTCGGACACGCGGACAACTTGGTCAACGCCGGGCAGACTTCGCATATCTTCGATGGAAAGCGCCGCCGTGTTTCCAATCAAATATATTTCGGTCAAAGTTTGTTCAACGCCCTGTTCTCGATGAATACGCCATTCGATATTCGATAGGCGGGCGAGATGGCTTTCCAACTGCTGAAATTGGGAAGTTTCAGAATTGATATGTGGCTTAAGAATCAGAATCATATTTATTTAGGGATAAATTTATTTGTCGTTTGGAACTTCTATCGTCGAATAGCGTCCGAGATACCGAACCTCATCCGCTTGTTCGCGTATTTCATCGAGTGCGCCGCGCAGCTCGCTTTCGCTTGCCGGCGCTTGCAGGTCAAGATAAAAATTATACTGCCAGGGACTGTCTTTAATCGGGCGGCTTTCGATTTTCATCAAATCAATGCCGCGCCGAACGAATGGACGAAGCGCGTCGTGGAGCGCGCCGGGACGATGCGCTAATCTGACCACCAGTGAAATCTTGCGACCTTGCTCCGACACTTCAGGATTTTGAGCGAGTAAAACAAATCGGGTGTAATTTTCAACGTGGTCTTCCAGATGCTCTTTTAGTATCAAGCCGTCATAGATGTCTGCCGCTCGCTTGCCCGCAATCGCCGCTCTCGTCGGGTCGCCGCTTTCAACGACGCGTCGAACGCTGCCTGCGGTGTCGTCCGTTGCCACACGTTTGATACGCGGATGGGCGGCAAAAAAACGCGTGCATTGCGCTAATGCAACGGGATGCGATTCCACAGTTTCAATGGATTCGAGCGATGCTCCGTGACAACCGATTAAAAAGTGCGAAATCGGTAAAATTATTTCTGCTGCAATGCCCAGAGAACTTTCCAGAAGTAAATCGTGACAACGATGAACCGAACCGACGAGACTATTCTCAAGCGGAGCCAGAATATAATCTGCGCTCCCTTCATCAATCGCCGTAAAAAGAGTTTCAAATGTCGGACGCGAAACGGTTTCACAAGTTTCACCCAAAAGTTTCTTGGCAGCTTCTTCGCTAAAAGTTCCGCGTTCTCCGAGAAATGCCACGCGCTCTTTTCCGCTAAAGTTTTTATTCGGCGTTTCCGCCACGTTAATACCTGCCGATGGATGAAATGCGCTTTGCTGAACGTGCAGGCATTCGTCAATAACGCGCTGAAATATACTTGTCACACTCTGCTCGTTTAATGGACCGGAATTTTGACCGCGCAATCTGGTTAGCACTTCAATTTCTCGATTATGGTCGCAGAGCGATGTGTCGTTACGCCGTTTGATTTCGCCGACTCGCAAAGCAATTGCGGCTCGCTTGTTCAAAAGCCGAAGCAATTCATCATCAATCGCATCAATCTCGGCGCGTGGATTATCTTTTTTTTCGCTCATTGATAAATTTTTTCCTGATAATACCGAAAACAATTTAATATATGCGCTGATATTGTCTCAGTTTTTTTACAGAAGACAAAAATTTTATCTTTATTTCTGTTTAATTGACAATCATTGTTCCCGTACCGGAATCTGTGAAGACTTCTGAAAGTAACGCGTTACGCGTCGTACCGTTAATAATATGCGCGGATTTTACGCCGCGTTTGAGTAAATCTGTAATGTTTTGCAATTTGGGTATCATCCCGCCGGAAGCCGCGCCGCTGCTGATGAGTCCTTCGGCTTGAGCAACAGAGATGCGCGAAATTTTCGTTTTCGGTTCGTCCGGCTCTAAATAAATTCCGGCGACATCCGAAAGCAGCACGAGTTTCTCGGCTTGCAGGCTGACAGCAATTTCAGCGGCGATGGTATCAGCGTTGATATTGTAAATTTGCCCGTCGTCGTCCGCGCCGAGCGAAGAGATTACCGACAGATAACTTTGTTCGAGCAGCACGTCTAAAAGCCTGACATTAATTTCCAGAACATCGCCGACGTGTCCGAAATCAATTTCTTCGCGTTCTCCGGTTTGACGATTCAAAACTTCTCTCGGCGGGCGACGCACGGCGTGGACGATATTGCCGTCTATACCGGAAAGACCGACCGCCGCAACGCCGCGCTGCCGTAACGCCGCTAAAATTTCCGTGTTGATTTTTCCGGCGAAAATCATCTTGGCAAGCTCGAGCGTTTCATCGCCCGTCACGCGCCGACCGTTAATCACCGTCTGCACGACACCGAGCCGTTCGGCAAGTTCAGTCAACTGTTTTCCGCCGCCGTGAACGACGCAGATACGAATTCCAACCTGATGTAAAAGCGCGAGTTCTTCGACTAAGGAAGTCAGATTTTCTTTATTTTCGGTAACTTTGCCGGAGAATTTAATGACAAAAGTTTTGCCCTTGAATTTTTGGATATAAGGCAAAGCTTCACGCAGTAAATCAAGTTTTTCATCGTTCATTTTATTATTTTTGCCATTATTGCCTTTTGAACGTGCAGGCGATTTTCGGCTTCGTCAAAAATTACCGAATTTGCCGAATCAATCACCGCGTCCGTCACAATCACGTTGCGGCGCACGGGCAAACAGTGCATAAAAATCGCATCACTTGTTCGCGCCATTTTTGCTTCATCAACAATCCATTTATCGCGGTAAATTTGGCGTTCGCGAAGGTCTTGATTCGCGTTGCCGTAATGATGATAACTGCCCCAACTCTTCGCATAGACGACTTCCATATCTTCAAATGCCTCGTCTATCTTGTTTGTTAATTCTACAGTTCCGCCGTTTTCTTTCGCCTGCGTTTCCACTTCCGCCAAGAGTTCTCCATCAAGTTCAAAACCTTTCGGATGTGCAATTCGCAAATCGTGTCCCATTTGCGCCGATGCTAAAGCAAAACTGTTCGGCACAGCCATCGGCAGAGGCTTCGGATGCCACGCCCAAGTCAGCAAAACTTTCTTCTTCTTCCGACCGAATTTTTCCCGAATCGTCAGCATATCCGCCATAGCCTGACACGGATGATGCATCGCCGATTCGAGATTAATAATTGGTTTCGACGCATATTTTTCAAAAGCAGACAAAATCGGCTCTAATCTTTCTTCTTCCCAATTTTTCAAATTTGCAAACGTCCGCACTCCGATTACCGAAACGTATCTTTCCAAAACTCTAACAAACTCTTTCAAATGTTCGGTTTTGTCGCCGTCCATCACCACACCTTCGCGATGTTCGAGCGTCCAGGACGAATTTCCGGGTTCTAAAATCACCGCATTTCCGCCGAGTTCGTAAATCCCAACCTGCATTGAAGCGCGCGTCCTTAAGGAAGGATTGAAAAACACCAACGCAACGGATTTTCCGGCAAGCGGTTTATGGGCGATTTTGCCGCTTTTGAATTGTAATGCCGTTTCGATAAGTTCTTCGAGTTCGTCGCGTGAAAAATCCGATGTTTTAAGAAAGTTATTTATCATTTATTTTCTCTTCTACATTCGCTAGCACTTCACAATCACAATAACCACCATTGTTTTCGAGCCAATCAATTAAATGAAGACTGGACATAATTCGAGAGCGTGTCAGAACCGCCTGCGGTAGCGGGCGGGTCAATCGCGGCGGAAAACCCGCCCGCTACCGCAGGCGGTTCTGACCATTTCGCCTATTTAACAAAGGCTTTGAATTATGTCCAGCCTTCAATTAAATCATCTTTCGGCAAATTATTTTTTTCGATAAACTCTAAAGTAAAACTTAATTTATCTTTGCAAATATTTTCAGACAATTGCTTGTCGAGAAAATCAAAATAACTTTGAATCATTTCAAGTGAAATCGGCAGCGTTTTAACTATACTCTTCCCTTTCCTTATTTTTTATGACTCTTTTAATTTGATTTCGCCTTTCTTTTTCAAATTTTATCGTCATAAAAGATTTTAATTTACAAACTTCACGCCTTCCGAATTTATTTCTGACACATAAATATTAAAATCAATTGTTGTTTGTTCGTAAATCTCGCGCATCACCTTTTCAATTTTTTGCGCCGTTTCTAAGGTTTCGCTCAACATAAAAATCGAAGGACCCGAACCGGAAATACCGCCGCCGAGCGCACCGCCTTTTAAACTTTCGTTTTTAATTTCGTCAAATTTTGGAATCAAGATTTTTCTGACCGGCTCGACGATAAAATCTTCCAGAGCGCGAGAAATTAATTCATAATCTCCTTTTTGCAGACCTGAAACGAGTGCGCCGACGTTACTCCATTGTCGAATCGCATCTTTGAGCGAAACTTGCGCGGGCAGCATTTTTCTGGCTTCAGACGTTTTGATTTCGATTTGCGGGTGAATTATGGTGACGAACAGCGGCGGAAAATCGAGCGTGACAACGTCCAGTGGATTGAGCGAACGAACAAGTGTAAAACCACCAAAAATACACGGCGCGACATTATCCGCGTGACGGTCGCCGCTCGCAACTTTTTCGCCGTCCATCGCAAATTCCACAAGTTCAAGTCTGGAAAAACGCTCATTTAATAATTTATTTGCCGCGACGACTGCGCCTGCCGCGCTTGCCGAACTCGAACCGATTCCGCTGCCGGGTTTGATGTGTTTTGTAATTTCGACTTCAAAACCGAAATCCGCATCAATCGCCCGGAGCATTGAAAGCAACGCCGCGCCCGCGACATTTTTTTCGGGCTTGGTCGGCAGGTTAAAATCATCGCGGTTAACGATTCGCACAATTTTCCTTTCAATAATCCGCACAATCATTTCGTCGCAGGGCGCCGACAAAGCAAAGCCCAAACAATCAAACCCGCAAACAACGTTAGCCACTGTTGCTGGCGATAAGACTCTGATTTCACTCATAAAATTAAAACGTGATTTCCGCAAAAATATAAAATCGTATTATCATAAGTCGTTCACAACCGATATTCAAAAATCCGGCGGTTTCTCGAAAAATTTCCTTTTAGATGAATTATTTCAGCACGAATAAACAATCAGTTAAAACATCTTTTCGGGAAGCGGTCTTAAACGGTCAACCGCCTGACAAAGGTTTGTATTTTCCCGAACGAATCCCGCCGCTTCCGGCTGATTTTTGGCAGAATTTCAAAAGGAAATCAAAAGAGCAAATTGCGTTTGAAACGATTAAACCTTACGTTGGCGACGAAATTCCTGACGAAATGCTTTTACAGATTTGCTTGGAGACGGTAAATTTTGATTTTCCTCTTGTAAAGATTACGGAAAATATTTCGACACTCGAACTTTTTCACGGCGCGACGCTCGCTTTCAAAGATGTCGGCGCAAGATTTATGAGTCGCTGTTTGCAATACTTTTCTCGCGAAAATAACGAGAAAACAATCGTCATAGTTGCAACATCGGGCGATACGGGCGGAGCGGTAGCAAACGGATTTTTTGATGTCGAAGGTATAGAAGTCGTGATTTTGTATCCGCAGGGAAAAGTTTCCCGCGTGCAGGAATTACAACTCACAACTCTGGGGAAAAACATCTCCGCCCTGGAAGTCAAAGGAACTTTCGATGATTGCCAAACTCTGGCGAAAACAGCTTTGGCGGACGAAGATTTAAAACGAAAAGTCTTTCTAACATCGGCAAATTCAATCAATGTGGCGCGCTGGCTGCCGCAGCAATTTTATTATTTTTACGCTTTGCAGCAATGGGCGGACGACGAAAATCCGCCGGTGATTTCAGTGCCGAGCGGAAATTTCGGAAATATTTGCGCCGGAATTTTGGCGCACGCGTCGGGTTTACCGGTTTCCAAATTTATCGCCGCGACCAATGCCAACGATGTGATTCCAAATTATCTGCAAAGCGGAAAAATGGAAACCAAATCTTCCGTTGCGACCCTTTCAAATGCGATGGATGTCGGAAATCCGTCCAACTTTGTGCGAATTCTGGAAATTTTCGACAATGATTTTTTGAATATTAAAGAGAAACTCGAAGCTGTCAGTGTTTCGGACGAATGCACGACTCGGACGATGCGTGACGTTTTTGAGAAATACAAATATATTTTAGACCCGCACGGCGCGGTCGGATTTTACGCTTTGCAAAAATATCTTGAAAAAAATCCGACTCAAAAAGGCTTTTTTCTCGAAACGGCGCATCCGGTAAAATTCGATTCGGTCGAAAATATCACCGGAACTTGCGGCGCAATTCCCGAAGCGATCGAAGATTTATTTTCGCGTCCGAAGCAAAGTGTCGAGATAAAAGCGAGTTACGAAGATTTAAAAGAGATTTTATTGAAGAAAATTTAACCGTCCCGCTTCGCGTAAACACAGATAGACACAGACAAAAGCAAGATGAAAACTAAATAAAATTATTTGCATTTGTTTAAAAAATCTGTGTTGATCTGTGGTTTCAAAAGATTTTATGAAAGTTTTAAAGTTCGGCGGTTCATCCGTCGGCAATGCCGAGAATATCGAAAAGGTTGTCGAAATCGTCACGAGCGAAATTAAAAAAAATTCGTGCGCGGTCGTTTTGTCCGCGATGCAAGGCACGACCGACGCTTTGATTGAAACGGGAAAACTTGCCGAAAGCGGCGACGAAAGTTTTCGCCAAAAAATCAACGAAATCGAAGCGAAGCATTTTGAAGCGATTAGCACGCTCTTTCCGACTTCTGCGCAAAAAGACCTTTTGGATTCGGTCGAAAAGCGTATCGGCGAACTTGAAAAAATCTGCGAAGGCGTTTTTCTGCTTCACGAGCTTTCGCCGAGAACGCTCGACAGAATCGTCGGTTACGGCGAAATTTTGTTAACAAACATCATTGCGGCAAAATTCGATTCGCTCGGCATTGAAAATGTCTGGAAAGATACGCGGGAATTAATCATTACCGATTCAAATTTCGGTTTTGCAACGGTAAACTTCGAGAAAACGAACTCTCAAATCAGAGATTCTTTCAAAAATTCATCCGCGAAACTTCACATTTTACCCGGTTTTATTGCCGCTGATATAAACGGCGCGACGACAACTCTGGGACGCGGCGGCTCCGATTACACGGCGGCGATTTTGGCGGCAGCTTTGGACGCGGAAGTTTTGGAAATCTGGACGGACGTGAGCGGTATGATGACCGCCGACCCGCGTTTTGTTCGCAACGTGCGCGAAATTCGGCGCATTTCCTATCGTGAGGCGATGGAGCTTTCGCATTTCGGAGCGAAAGTTATATACCCGCCGACGATTCAGCCGGTGATGACAAAAGGGATTCCGGTTTGGGTGAAAAATACGTTTGCGCCGACCGATTTCGGGACTTTGATTGAGGCTGAAACTTCACCCGAAAAAAAAATTATTCGCGGAATTTCGAGTATTGACAAAATCTCGGTCTTAAACCTCGAAGGCAGCGGAATGGTCGGCATTCCCGGATTTTCTAAACGTCTATTCGACGCGCTTTCACGCGCTAACATTAACGTTATTTTAATTACACAGAGTTCGTCGGAACACTCTATCTGCGTGGCGATTGAAGACAAATTCGGCAATTTGGCGAAAGAATCGGTTGATAAAGAATTTGAATACGAAATTAGTGTCGGGAAAATTGAGCCTTTGCGCGTAGAAAACGGATTCTCAATTCTCGCACTCGTCGGCGACAATATGAAAGAGCATACGGGTGTCAGCGGCAAAATGTTTGCGACGCTCGGTTCGCAAGGCATCAATATTCACGCCATCGCGCAAGGCTCGAGCGAGCGCAATATCTCCGCAATTATCAATTCAAAAGACGTGCGAAAAGCCGTCAACACGCTGCACGAAGAATTTTTCTCGGACGGTAACAAACAAGTCAATGTTTTCATCGTCGGAGTCGGCACGGTCGGGAAAAAATTAATCGAACAAATTCGCCTGCAAAACGAATTCCTGCGAAAAAATCTGCGCTTGAATGTGCGCGTCGTTGGGCTGGCAAAAAGCAGAAATAAAATTTTTGACGAAGCTGGCATTAAACTATCAAATGCTGAGAATTTATTGGAAAACGCGCCGCTGATGAATATGTCGGAATTCACCGATTTAATTCTCGAAAAAAATTTGCGCAATTCGATTTTCGTTGACGTAACGGCAAACGCGGAAGTCGTCGAAGTTTATCCGAAACTTCTCCAAAAAAGCGTTTCGATTATCGCCTGCAATAAAATTGCTGCTTCGTCCGCTTATGCCAAGTATCAACAATTAAAAGATTTGTCCAGAGAATTTGGAACGGCGTTTTTGTTTGAAACAAACGTGGGCGCAGGTTTGCCGATTATTAATACGCTCAACGATTTAATCCGAAGCGGCGATGAAATAAAACGAATCGAAGCCGTTTTGTCCGGGACATTAAATTTTGTTTTTAATAATTACGACGGCTCGCGCTTATTTTCTTCCGTCGTTCGGCAAGCGCAAGATGAAGGCTACACCGAACCAGACCCGCGACTCGATTTAAGCGGAACGGACGTAGCGCGAAAGATTTTGATTTTAGCGCGTGAAGCCGGTTTCAAACTTGAAATGCCCGACATCGAAAACAAAGGATTTTTGCCCGAATCTTGTTTGCAGGGAAGCGTCGAAGATTTTTACAGTGAGATGGAAAAGCACGAAAGTTATTTCCGCGATTTGTTTGAAACGGCGCGTGGAGAAAATCTTTCTTTGAAATACATTGCTTCGTTCGACAACGGTAAAGCGTCGGTCGGTTTGCAAAGCATATCAAAAGAACATAATTTCGCCAATCTTTCCGGCAAAGACAACGCTGTTTTATTTTATACAAATCGCTATGCCGATTTACCTCTAGTCGTCAAAGGCGCAGGCGCGGGCGCAGATGTCACGGCGGCGGGCGTATTCGCGGATATTATTCGCGCGGCAAGGATTTAATTTTTGCCACAGAGAACACAAAGAAATTGAGAAAAATTAAAAAACTCTTTGTGTTCTCTGTGAACTCTGTGGGTAATTCTTTGCTAGGATTTCAATCAACAAATCTATTTCCTCTTTTTTCACACATAACGGCGGCAGCAGGCGCAAAACACTCGGATTGCTCGAAGTTCCCGTGATGATTTTATTTTCGAACAACGTCTCGTGAATCGGCGCACAAGGTTCGTCAAATTCGATGCCCAGCAAACAGCCTTTACCGCGTAATCGGGCAACATTCGGAATTTCCTTTAACTGCTCTCGCAAATAATTTTCGACCGCTTCGGCGTTTTCAATCATACCGTCCTGTTCAATTGCTTCGAGCGTCGCCAAAACCGCCGCCATTGCCAACATTCCGCCGCCGAAAGTCGTGCCTAAATCGTTAATTTTGATTTTCGCGGAAACTTTTTCATTGACCAAACACGCGCCGACCGGAACGCCGCTGCCGAGCGATTTTGCCAGAGTTATAATGTCAGCTTTGACCGAATCGGCAAACTCCGAACCGCTGAAAAACCAATCTCCCGTGCGTCCGATTCCGGTTTGCACTTCGTCGAAAATCAAAACTATTCCGTGTTCGTCGCAAACTTCACGCAATTCTCGGAAAAATTCGGGTTTGGCTTCGACGACACCAGCCATTGATTGAATCGGCTCAAGCATAATCGCTGCCGTCTCGGAATCAGCAACTGCGCGAACGCTTTCGATGTTTCCGAATTCAGCGCAAACGTGATGCGGCACGTTCGGTCGTCCAATTTCGCGGTATTTTCCCAAGAATGTCGCGGAAATTGCGTCCGCCGTGCGCCCGTGAAAACCGCCTGAAAATGTAATGATTTTCTCGTGCTTCGTCGCCATTCGCGCCATTCGCATCGCGTTCTCGTTCGCTTCAGTTCCCGAATTACAGAAAAACGCTTTCGTCAGATTTTCCGGCGCAACCGAAACAAGTTTTTCAGCGGCGCGAGCGCGAACTTCTGAATAAACTAAATTTGAATAAAACAAAACTTTTTCCGCTTGCGATTTCAACGCTTCGACGACGTGGGGATGCGCGTGCCCGGTCGCACAAACCGCGTGCCCGCCGTATAAATCGAGGTATTTTTCGCCTTCGCTCGTCCAAACCCACGCGCCTTCGCCGCACTCGACCGCGATGTTCATTTTCGCGTAAGTCGCAAGCTGAAAAGTTTCCTCCAGTTTTTCGATTTCAGTAAAATTCATAAGAGTTTTTGCCACGAACAATCACGAAAAAACGAAAAAATAGTTAACCATAGACAGATACAGATAGACACAGATAAAGAAAGATAAAATTAGGTTTTTAATCAAAAAATCTGTGTTTATCTGTGTCCATCTGTGGTTCCATAATTCTTCTTTCGCGCCTTTTTGTGTTTGTTCGTGGCTAATTCACGGATTACTTCCGCTAAAAATCAAACCTATTTTTTCATCCAATCCAAACATCAAATTCATATTCTGCACGGCTTGCCCCGCCGCGCCTTTGACCAGATTATCAATCGCCGAAAAAATGACGATTTGTTTGTTTGCGTTTGAATGCGCGGCGATGTCGCAAAAATTTGTCGTTTTCACCCAGTTGATGTCCGGCGAACCGTCAACAACGCGCACGAAAAATGAATCTTTATAGAAAAGTTCGTAAAGATTTTTCAAATCTTCGCCGGTCAAATTAACCGTCGTCTCCAAATAACACGACGCGAAAATACCGCGCGAAACCGGCAAACTGTGCGTCATAAAAACAAAATCATTAGCGAATTCGCCGACTTCGCGCAAATGCTGTTCGATTTCGGGAACGTGCTGATGCGCGAAAGGTTTGTAAGCGTAAAACGAATTCATTCGCTGCGGGTGATGCGTGTTCGCCGCCGCTTTCGCGCCCGAACCGCTCGAACCTGTTTTCGCGTCAACAATAATTTTCCCCGCGAGCAGTCCGCTTTTAACCATCGGCGCAAGCGCGAGCAAAGTCGCCGTCGCAAAACAGCCCGGATTGGCGATGTATTGCGCCTGTTTTATCGCTTCGCGGTTCGTTTCGGTCAAGCCATAGACAAATTTCGTCTGCAAATCCGTCGCCGTGTATTCGAGCCTGTAAAATTTTTGGAAAACTTCCGCGTCATTGATTCTGAAATCGCCCGAAAGGTCAACGACCTTGACGCTATCCGGCAACTGTGGCACGAGTTTCAACGCCTGTCCGTGCGGCAGAGCGAAAAACGCGACATCCGTTTTTTCGAGCGCGGACAAATCTTCGGGCGATTTCTCGAATCTCAAATCGGTCAAGCCCGACAAATTTTTATGAACTTCGCCGATGGCTTTGCCCGCGTGTTCGTTCGCCGTTACAAGCACGATTTCCGCGTTGGGGTGAAACAGCAGAATCCGCAAAAGCTCGCTTCCGCCGTAACCCGAACCGCCGAAGATTGCAATTTTTATTTTGTTATTCATTAGCTTTTAGAAAATTTTCAATATCTTCTAACGAAATTTTCCATTCGGAAATTTGTTCACTGTCTTCCGTTTTGGTTGTTCTATTTCCGATAAATTTATACGGATTTTTTATGTCAAACAAATCTGGAAATTGATTCAAAAACAAAAGCTGATTTTGCACAAAAATTTCTTCTTCAATCTTCCACGCTTTCCACCAAGTAATAAAATTTGAAGTTTTCGGATTGTCCAAATCTGTTATAAAAGCAGTTTGTTCAAACTCAATAATTCTTTTCGCGGCTTCAATCCATTGCTTTTCGTAATCTTCAATTCTCCAAAACGAAAGTGAAGACTCGAAATTTTCTGTAAAATTTCCCAAGCTAATTTCTCCGAGCGCAACTTCTTCATTTCGCTCAGGTGAAAATTTTTTATTGGAAATAAATTTCAGATTAAACATTTTCAAAAAAATTTACTCTATGTATCTTTGAACTCAACCAAATCCC
This sequence comes from Acidobacteria bacterium 28-1, assembly GCA_002050365.1. GTDB lineage: Bacteria > Acidobacteriota > Blastocatellia > Pyrinomonadales > Pyrinomonadaceae. The sequence continues at coordinate 6,181 of MWYZ01000085.1, read as the reverse complement.
AAAGATTGCCGTATAAATCTTCAAAAACGGCAACCGTTCCGTAATCTCCCGTTTTCGGTTCTCTGACGAAATTCACGCCTTTTGCCCTTATGTTTTCGTAATCGCGCCAAAAATCGTCGGTCCTTAGAAACAGAAAAACTCGCCCGCCCGTTTGATTGCCGATACGACTTGTTTGTTCGTCGCCGACGGCTTTTGCTAGCAGCAGAGAACATTCTTCCGCGCCTTTTGGTGCGACTAAAACCCAGCGTTTCGTTTCAAACTGCGGCGTGTCGTCAAGTAGAGTGAAATCCAGCTTTTCAGTATAAAACTTAATGGCTTCGTCGTAATCCGCAACGACTGAAGCGATGTGCGCGATGCTTTGTTTCATAAATTTATGAAAAATTCAGCTAATTTTTGTTCGATTCGCTGAAAGCGATAAATTCAATAGCGTCGGGTAAAGCGAATGATAATGAGCGACACCCGACGTTAGCAAAAAAAACGGTTCGCTCGCTGAAAGTGAGCAATAATAAACGTGACTAATTCGACACTTTCAGCGTCGGACAATTTTCTCATTGCTGCCGTCGGGTGTCGCTGAGGCTTTACCCGACGCTATTGAATTCGTCACTTTCAGCGACAAAACAAGAATTTTCAATATCTAGAAAACTCTAAACAAACGCCAATTCATTTCGCTTCGCAAATTTTATCAATTCAAATAATCGCAAACCGTCGCGCCGCGCATTTCCCGCGTTGATTCCAAATTCTTTCTGCACAAAATCTTCGCCCATTTGCGAATCCGTTACCGAACCGGCGATAACGTCAATTTCAATTCCCAAGCGGCGCAAAACTTCGATGCCGCCGATAACGCCGACGTAATCCGAAGCGCAAAAGACAAAGGCGGCGGTCGCCTGTTTGATGTCGGAATCCTGCAAAATCGAATCAACCGCGTAGCCGCCAACAATGCCGTCGCCGAGTTCGACGATGATTAAATCCGGCTCGCTTTTATTCAATTTATTCAAAACCGCTTTCGCCACGAGAGCGAGATTTCCGGCATCAACCGTCGAAGAAACGTCGCCGTAGCAACGTAGAAAAGTTTAATTTTCCGAAACTGGAATTCTAACGGCTTTTTCGCGTTATCACGCTCATTGCCGGCAAGATGCCGGCGTTCCGTTAATCCATCTTTCTTAATCTCAAACGCAACGCCTGTAACTTAATAAATCCTTCCGCGTCGAGTTGGTTATACGCGCCTGCGTCGTCTTCAAAAGTTACAACTCGTTCTTTGTAAAGCGAATTCGGTGAGCGTCTGCCCAAAATCGTGACGCTACCTTTGTATAATTTAAGGCGAACTTCGCCCGAAACCGTTTCCTGCGTCTGTTCAATCATCGAACGCAAAATCTCGAATTCCGGCGCGAACCAGAAGCCGTAATAAACCGATTCGGCAAATTTTACGCTGAGCGAATCGCGCAGACGCATCACTTCCCTGTCCATCGTGATTGATTCGAGCGCACGGTGCGCCGCCTGCAAAATCGTTACGCCGGGCGTTTCATAAACTCCGCGCGATTTCATTCCGACAAAGCGATTTTCGACCAAATCAACGCGCCCGATGCCGTGACAGCCTCCGATAAAATTGAGTTTGGTAAGCATATCAACTGCGCCGTATTTTTCGCCGTCAATCGCCAGCGGCTCACCTTTTTCAAACGTCAAAACTATTTCTTGCGCCGTGTCCGAAGCCGTTTCGGGCGATTTCGTGAGCAGAAAAATATCTTCCGGCGGCGCAGCCCAAGGGTCTTCCAAAATTCCGCCTTCGTAGGAAATGTGCATTAGATTTCTGTCTGTCGAATACGGCTTTTCGGCGGTTGCCGTGACGTTGATGCCGTGTTGGACGCAATACGCCATCAAATCAGCGCGACCTTTAAAGTCCCAATGCCGCCAGGGTGCGACGACTTTGATGTCGGGCTGCAAGGCGTAATAAGTCAGTTCAAAACGAACCTGGTCATTTCCTTTGCCCGTCGCGCCGTGAGCAACTGCATCTGCACCTTCCTTTTGAGCAATTTCAATCTGTTTCTTTGCAATCACGGGACGCGCTAAACTTGTTCCGAGCAAATAAACGCCTTCATACAAAGCGTTTGCCTTAACCGCCGTCCAAACGAATTCTTTAACAAATTCCTCGCGCAAATCTTCAACGTAAAGTTTTGACGCGCCTGTTTTCAAAGCCTTCTCTTCCAAACCGTCGAGTTCTTCACCTTGACCGACATCGGCGCAAAAACAAACGACTTCCGCGCCGTAGTTCTCTTTTATCCACAACAGCATCGCGGATGTGTCGAGTCCGCCCGAATATGCCAAAACTACTTTGTTGATTTTCTTTTCCATTACTTTTCAAACATTTCCCAGATTTTTTTCATTGCCGCTTTTTGCGATTTTCTGTCTTTGACGGCGATAAAAATTGTGTCGTCACCAGCGACTGTGCCGATGATTTCATTGATTTTTGCACCGTCAAGGCGGACGCAGACTGCCGATGCCAAACCGCTGCCGCAACTTGCGACAATCAAATTCTCTCCGGCGGCTTCCAAATTGAATAAGCCGAAATCCTGTTTTGTTTGCGTTTGCGGCAGCGAATAATGCCCATTGATTTTGATAATTCCGAGTTCGTCCAAATCGCGCGAAACGCTTGACTGCGTTGCCGAAAATCCTTTTTTAGAAAGACTTTCGGTTAATTCGTCCTGTGTTTCCATATTCCTCGCACGAATCAAATCGAGAATTGTCTGCTGTCTTTTTTCCTTCAACATATTTGCTTTGCAATGCAGTTTTATATTAATTTTATGCAATGAGTTTGCATATCTATTGCATAGATGAATAAAATTAGAATTAAGGTTGTCATTTGTCAAATGAAAAAAGAACAAAATTTGTGGGGCGGAAGATTTACGGGCAAGACGGACGTAAAATTCGTGGAATTTAACCGTTCGTTCGGCTTTGATTTCCGGTTGTTTGCGGCGGACGTCCGCGGCAGCGCGGCGCATTGTGAAGGATTGCGGAAAGCTGAAGTCTTAACCGGGCAGGAAGCAAAGCAAATTCAAAACGGATTGCAGAAATTGCTTAAGCAATCAGCGCACGACAAAGATTTTTTCGCAGATTCAACTGCCGAAGACGTGCATTCTTTTATCGAGGCGCAGCTTGTTAAAATCGTCGGCGATGTCGGAAGAAAACTGCATACCGGGCGCAGCCGCAACGACCAGGTGGCGACTGCTTTGCGAATATGGTTGCGTGAAGCGATTGACGAAATGACGATTGATTTGCAGAACGTGCAAAAATCATTGATTGATTTAGCGGAAAATTATCGAACGGCAATCCTTCCCGGTTACACACATTTGCAGCGAGCGCAGCCGATTTTGCTGGCTCATTGGTGTCTGGCTTATTTCGAGATGCTCAAACGCGATGCGGCGCGACTCTTCGAGGTTCGCGGGCGCGTCAATGTTTTGCCGCTCGGCGCCGCCGCGCTTGCCGGAACTTCGTATCCGATTGACCGCGAAGCCGTGGCGCGTGATTTAGATTTTGAAGCAATCGCGGAAAACAGCCTCGATGCGGTCAGCGACCGCGATTTTGCCGCCGAGTTCGTTCACGCCGCGTCCTTGATTATGACGCATCTCTCGCGGCTCGCCGAAGACATTATTCTTTACGCAACCACTGAATTCGGCTTTTTTGAATTGAGCGATGCGGTGGCGACGGGTTCGAGTTTGATGCCGCAAAAGAAAAATCCCGATTCGATGGAATTGGTGCGCGGAAAATCAGGCAGAGTGTTCGGACATTTGATGGGTTTGCTGACAATGCTCAAAGGTTTGCCGATGGCTTATAACAAAGATATGCAGGAAGACAAGGAAGCGGTTTTCGACGCTTGTGACACGACACGCGATTGCCTGCAGATTACGGCGACGGTTCTGCGTAATTTGCGCGTCCGTGAAGAAAGAATGCAAAACGCCGCCATCGAAGGTTATCTGAACGCCACTGAACTCGCCGATTACTTGTCAAAAAAAGACATTCCTTTTCGCAGCGCACACGAAATTGCTGGAAAAATTGTTTTACGGGCGATTGAAACTAGAGTCGAGTTAAACGATTTGGGATTGAGCGAAATGCAAAAATACTCGCCGAAAATCGAAGCTGATATTTACGACGCTTTGTCTTTGCAGCAAACTTTAAAAACAAAAAACGTAATCGGTGGCACTGCGCCTGAGCAAGTTGAAAAAGCGTTGCAAAAAGCCAAGTTGTATCTGACGAAAAAGTAATGCCGGGTAAATTTTACGGATTAATGCTTTTCAAATTGTATTCATTTTTCGTTTGTTTTATTTCAAAAACCCTTTCGAATCGGTGTAATTGTTCCCTGCTTGTCAATAAAACCTTCAAATTTGAGTCCGTTAGATGCCGTGCCTGTTCATTTATTTCCTGAGTTTCCACTAAAACCATTTTTTACAGCATCAGCAAAGGCTTCGCGTCCCCATTGCAACATTTGTTTATCTGAAATTACTTTAGGGTCATAAACAGTTTTTTCAAACGGAGTTGTCCCAGTTTTATTCCGCCATAAACCTGTTGGTTTACCTTTCACATCTAACTTCGGCATTTGGTACTCAACTTTGTAAATATCCTTAACCGTTGGGTGTGGTGTTTTACTGATTACGTTGATACTTTCTTTAGTTTGAAACCCACCGGATTTGATTGCATATTTTTCCAACTCGTCCAAATTATGCGCTCCATTTACACCTGTTTTTTGTGAAGCCTTTGTAAATTCTCGTTCTTTAATATGAGTATCATAATCATCACGGAAGCGCGTGCCTGACGGCTTTCCATTACTGTCTACACTTACAATCTTCTTCGGCTGACTTAGTTTTTGCAACTTATCAATTTGACTGGGCTTTATAGTAATGCCTTCGGTCGTCACCATTCCGGGCGAGAGAGCGTCGTCAACCTTGTTTGCTAAATCTGCAATTTTACCTTTTGTCGCTTGATACGCATCATCGAACTTCTTGGCAACATCATCGGTAAGTTTCAGCGCGTCGTCGCCGAGCTTGGCAAACTTCGGCGCGAGTTTTACACCCGCGTATCCGACGCCTGCCAGCAAAATGTCCAGTCCGCCATTGGTAATCAGGGCTTTTAGTTCTTCGACGGGTAAATCACCGGGTTTGGTGGAATCCTTGATTTTATCGGCGATGTGGTTGGCTTCCGCGCCGTATTGAATAATATCTTTAAGCGTCAAACCCGCCGCGAGGACGGCAACTGCCCGGCTCGGCAATTTCTTCAATGCCACAATCGCTACGCCGCCGACCATCATTGCCGAGAGCAATGTTTTCGCGTCAATCTGTTTGAGTTTTTCCCGAATATCGGCGGGAAGGTCGGCTAACGCTTTATCCAGCGTCATTCCGAAGCGTTCGTTAAAACTTTTCTCCAAAAACGCCTTTCCGCCGTTTTTTGTTACATCCAGTGCGAAATCCTTTTTCGCTAAAATTGATGCCTGTAAATCGCTGCTGATAGGAAACTTGTAGCCGTTAAATTCAATGCCGTTAGCGTTTCTATTCTTTCCCGCCAGAACCATATCGCTGGTTTTTGCCGAAACTCGAATCCCGGTAATACAAACCGTCCTTATCGTTATAAACATATTTTTGCTGACCGGCGTCCCACTTCGGCGTGAAATCAAGTTTGGCTTTTTCGGCAACCGCTTCCGCCGCACCATTGCTGATATTTATCCCTTGCTGCTTAAAGATGTGTTTGATGACGTAGATTTCCAGCGCGCCGTAAGGAATCGCCTTTTTATCCGGCGACAGAACCAAGGACAGCTCGTAAGCCGGATAGCGCGTTTGATTTTCAGAAACGGGCTTCGGCTTTTTGTTGTCCTGAAGCTGCGTCGTTAAGTGGTTAATTGCCTGCTGATTGCCCAGCGGACTGTTAGATTTCAGTTGACTTGAGGTAGAACCGGTCAACTTAAAGTTACTACCGGAATCGTCTATCGTCTTCAAAACCAAATTAATAAAGTTGCCTATTTTCGACATAAAATATACCCCTTAGATGTTGTCGCCATTTGCCTTAAATTTACTTAACCTGAGTCCTGATTAGAAAATTATGTAATCTCCAAAAAATGAGTAGAATGATTTTGAGAAAAAACCTGCTCGAAAAGAAGGAGATTACACAATGAAAAGTATAAAAGAACAATTAGTTTTAGTCT
>MWYZ01000036.1 GCA_002050365.1 Acidobacteria bacterium 28-1 | reverse complement strand
ACAGACATTGAAACTCTTCATCAGTCAAACCGGTGGCGGCAAGAAACTCTTTCGGCTTTTCTTTTAACTCCGCATATTTTAACATTTACATAGATTAACCGATTTTACTTATTTCCAATAATGTCTATTAACTTCAATTGTTTTTCAAGGTCGGCTCAACATAATTAATCAAAATTTGTTTGCCGCACTCAAGCTCCGAAACAAAAATATCGTATGCTTCATTTTGAATTACTAAATCCATAAATTCGTAAACAAGATTGATTTGGTTTTTCGTAAAAAATTGAAACCGATTCTTCCAGTAATCTGATTTTTGTTCAATTTCTTCACATTTCACCATCAACGTGAAAGTAGTAAAATCGCAAACTTCATCATCTTCCGTAAAGTGTTCAAGAGAGTAAATAAGATAAGCAGGAAAAAAACAGTGAAAGGCTTCAGGCGAAAACAACGGTAATTTATCGTAATTTTCCTCCAAAGTTTTTGACGTAATATCTTTCCAGTCTTTGTTTAAGAATGCCTTTCTAACTCCGAAACATTCTTCACATTCGTGTTCAGTAATGAAACCTTTGGGATAAGAAACATTTTCAAAGACTTCAATAATTCTATTTTTAAGATTTTCAAGCTTTTTTTGTGAATGTGGCATATCACTGCATAATTTCAATTTCTTTATTTCCCTCAACAACGCGCCCAATCTCAAAACATTTCTCACCAAGTTTTTCAATGTGAGATTTGATTTTTCGCACGTCGCTTTCTGCGCAGACAATCACCATTCCAACGCCCATATTAAATGTGCGGAACATTTCCGTTTCTTTGACATTGCCGAGTTTTTGCATCAATCCGAAGACGGGAAGTTCATCCCAAGTTCCTTTTTCAATTTCAACCGAAACATTTTCGGGCAAAATTCGCGGAATATTTTCCAGCAATCCGCCGCCGGTGACGTGCGCCAAGCCTTTAATTTTCCCGGAATCGAGAAGACCGCCGAGCGTTGGCAGATAACTTTTGTGCGGTTTAAGCAAAGTATCACCAACGGTTTCGCCGGTTTCTTTTAATTCCGTATCAACTTTGTAATGCCCGACGTAAAAAAGCAGTTTTCGCGCCAACGAATAACCGTTCGTGTGCAAACCGCTCGAAGGCAAACCCAAAACAACATCGCCCGCTTCGACTGATTTCCCGTCAATCACTTTTGATTTATCAACTACGCCGACGATAAAACCCGCCAAATCGTATTCACCCGCCGCATAAAACCCGGGCATTTCCGCCGTTTCGCCGCCGAGCAGAACACATTTGTTTTCTTTGCAGGCGATTGAAATTCCTTCGACGACCGAAGCCGTTACAGCCGGCGAGAGTTTTCCCGTTGCAAAGTAATCAAGGAAAAACAGAGGTTTTGCGCCTTGCACTAGAATGTCGTTGACGCAATGATTGACAAGGTCTTGTCCAATTGTGTGGTGTTTGCCCGTCAAAAAAGCGACTTTTAGTTTTGTGCCGACACCGTCCGCCGAAGCGACCAGAATCGGCTCTTTCATTTCGGGGAACATTCCAGAAAACATTCCGCCGAAACTGCCGATTTCCGTCAGAGTTCGCTCGTTAAATGTTGATTTGGCGAAAGTTTTAATTTTATCGAGCGCAATATTAGCATTGTCAATCGAAACGCCCGCGTCCGAATATGTAATTGATTTACTCATAAAGAAATTTGTAAAAGTAGACAGAGATTATAGAAAAATCACAATCAATTTTATAATTTCCTCTACGTTCCCTGTGTCCTACGCAGTTAAAGTTACCTGACTTGAACGATTGATTATAGCGATTTGTTGATAAAACTTCATTGACTCTAATCGCCTTTCGCGTTTAGCATTTTCGAGGGGGAAAATTTATGAGTTTTACATTGTTGGATTTGGGTTCGGAAAATTTTGAGTTTCGCGCCAACATTTGGAATTGGAAGCCGACGCTTGAAATTATTAAAAGTTTTGACATCGTTGACGAAGGGAAGCTGCGGCAGATGAGTTATAACGCGACCGGCGCGCAATTCTCTCACGAAGAAGCGCAAGCCATCGGCGAAAAAATCCGTGACGAAATTCTGCCGAAATTAGAGCCGAACAAGCGTATGTTCGGAGATTTGTCTGTCACAGACGCGCCCGACGACGGCACATTTCACAGCGAAGGCGACGGGGAATGGAAGAATTACAGCGCAAGTCACGATTGGCTGAGAGATTTTTCAGAGTTTTGCCTTAAATCGGAAGGTTTTCAGGTTTTTTAAAGCAGTTCAAAATCCGTCGCTTATTGTTAGAAAATAACTGACCTTAGACACTGGACTTTAGACATTAGACTTATTTTTACAATGGATTTTATTCAAGGTTTTGAAGAGTTTTTCAAAAATTTGTGGGTGCAAGTTGCGCTGCTCATCATTTTTGCAACTGTTCACGGCTATATCGGCGCGTGGCTTGCCGTGCGGATGCTTTTTCGTCCGCGCAATCCTGTCAAACTTCTTGGCTTAACAGTTTTCCCGCAGGGAATGATTCCCCGCCATCGGGGGCGTTTAGCAGAAGCAATTGGAAAGGCTGTCGGCGAAGAGCTTGTTTCACAGGAAACCATTGTCGAGGAACTTTTTGGGAAAGAATTTTTGCGAAAGAAAATTCAAGCCGTGGTTGATTCTTATACCGAAGATTTAATGTCGCAAGATTATCCGTCGCTCATTGAAGCGTTGCCGGCGAACATCCGCGAACCTGTTTTGGACGCAATTTCTTCTCTTCAGTTAAAAATTACCGAATATATCGAAGGGGTTTTAAGAAGCGAAGAAACCGTTGAGACGATTCGCGGATTTGTCGGGCGACGCGTTGACGAAGCTCTTTCGCGCCGAATCTCCGAAACTGTTGACGAAGAAACATTTCTTAAAATTACGGGTTTTCTCGAAAATCGAATTCGCTCGGTCGTCAAAGAATCGGCGTTCGAGCAGAAAATCAGAGCTTTTATCAGCCGACGAGTTGATGATTTAGCCAACACGCCGACGCCGCTCGGCGAAATGTTCACCGAAGAGGCGGTTTTGCTTTTGAAAGACAAAGCGAGCGAACAAATCGAACCGATCGTTCATAAATTAGCCGAAATCGTTACAGCGGAGCGCACGCGCAATCAAATTAGCGCACTTATCAAACGTGAAGTTCACGGTTATTACGAAAATTTGGCGTTTTTTAAAAAGATATTCGTGTCGCGGGAAAATCTCTTAAAAGAAGTTGATGATTTGGTCAACGACAGTTTGCCAAAGCGCATTGAGGAAAGTTTGCGCGGCGCGTTTTTTGCCGAAGAAGCCAGAAATTTTCTCGATACGACCATTGACAATACGCTGGCGCGTCCAATCCCTGAAATCATCGGAAACATCGCGCCCGAACAGCTTGAACGGCTCAAATCGCAAATCTCGAAAAACGTTTTTTCACTCGTTCAGGGCGACGAAATGATGAATTCGGTTTCGGCTTATCTGACCGACACTTTGCAAAAACTTCGCCCGCACAGTTTGGGAGCGATTCTCCAAACGGCACATCCCGAAGCGGAAGAAAAACTCAAAAATATGTTGTCAAAGAGTTTAATAAGCGTCCTCAATCGTGGAGAAACATCGAATATTGTCAACGGCGTGCTGTCAAACCAAATCGAACGCTTGCTTGCCACGCCAATCGGCAAACTTTCCGCGCACGTTTCGGAAGAAAAAGTCCACCAGGCGGGAAAATCCTTGACCGAAACGATAATTTCCGCCGCGCGAGAAAAACTTCCCGCGGCGATTCGAGAATTTGACATCGGCAAAGTCGTGCGCGAAAAAATCAATAATTACCCGGTCGAAAAACTCGAATCGCTTGTTCTTTCCATATCCAAAGAACATCTGCGAACCATCGAACTCTTCGGCGCGTTGTTCGGTTTAATTATCGGGATTGTGCAGGCAATCCTTTCTTATTGGGCGTTTGCCAAATAAATTTGGAACTTGCGGGGAAATTTGTTCGTTTGCCATTACCGAAGGAACTTTCGTGGAGGGAAAAATAATGAAAAAATTTGGTTTATTGGTTTTTATATTCGCTTTGTCAATCGGTTTAACATTTTCGACTAATTGCGGCTTCAACAGTTTTAAAAATTTCGGCGGCATTCAAGGTTCGGGAACGCCGAAAACCGAAACGAGAAATGTTGACGATTTTACGAAAATTGACGCGAGCGGCGCAGTCAACGTCGAAGTTGCGGTCGGCAATAGTTTTGCAGTTGAAGTTCAAGCCGACGACAATTTGCTCGCTAACATTAAAACGGAAGTCAGCGGCGACACGTTGAAAATTTACAGCGAAGATAGAATTTCGTCGAAAACACGCATCAATGTCAAAATTTCGATGCCGGCGATTGAAGGTTTAGAAATTTCAGGCGCATCGAGCGCAAATGTCGCAGGCGTCAAAGCCGATTCGCTCGAACTTAAAGCCAGCGGCGCGTCGAAAATTAAAATTAACGGTGAAGCGCAAACTTTAGATGCGGATGCGAGCGGCGCAAGTTCAATTGATGCAGAAAAGTTGAAGGTTGAAGATGCAACTGTCGAAGCAAACGGAGCGAGCAGCGCAACAGTTTCAGCAATTAATGATTTAGACCTTAACGCGAGCGGCGCAAGCAAAATTTCTTACGTTGGCGAGCCGAAAAACATCAAGCAGGATTCTTCGGGCGCAAGTTCGATAAAGAAAAAATAATTTTTAGTAAAACGAATTGGAAACGCGGTGAGTAAGAAAATTTTCTCACTCACCGCGTTTCTATTTCTTCAATTAAGCCGTTTAATTAAGTTTCGACAGCTTTCGTTTCGATTCCCAATAAGTTATCTTCCGCGTCAAGCCCGACTACATAAACATCTAACTGAATTTCTCCGATCCTAAATACTTTCAAATCTCGCAAATTTTTCTCCAACAATTCTCTTAACTGCACAAAAATTTGTGCAGTTTCCTTTTCTTCATCTCCGAACCAATCCTGAATCTCCGTTAAACGCGCAAAAAATCCTGCAAAATCTTTTTCTTCAATTTTTGAGTCTGCCGCTTTTTTAGTTTGGCTTAAAATTTCCTGTTTGCTGACTGCTTTGGCTTGCCTGCCGACAAAAGACCGGATTAAAGCGTCAGTTTCGCTGATGTAATATAGACCTTTAACAGCGATTTTGATTTGTTCCGCCAAATTGTTATCGCAAGAATCCGCTTTTTGTTTTTCCAAAACTTTATTTTTTGGTATTTCCAACTTTTCTTCCTTTAATTTTTTTGATTTTTTTCTCTTCGGCATAAAATTTTGCGCTTCCTTTCCCGAATAAAGTAAGTCTAACACAATCTAAAATCACGCCAAGTCGCTGTTAAAAAAAGACTTTATCGGCTATCGAAAATTATTTTAAAACCCTGTGGATATTTCTTGCATTTTAGTTTTTATTCTGTTAGGCTTTCACTCGTTTCCAGTAGAAAAATTTCTTGTAAATTATTGAAAACATTACAGTTAAGGTTTTACATTAGCATTTAAGCAACTTTCCACAAGCCTGTGGAAAACCTTGTGGAAAACTTTTAAAATGGATATTTCAAATGGCTAAAACTAACCAGTTTATAAAGGTTTGAAAGAAATCTTTTGAAGAGGATAGCAGAGTGCTTAAAAAGTTTTTCAGAAGGAATTTTGCTTAAAAGTTTTCACAGAGATTTAACTAAAAAAGTGCGGAGAAAAGATATGGAAAATTTGGTGGAAAATAGAACGGAAGAAAAAAATGTTTGGAATAACATTCTTCAATCGGTTGAAAAGCGTCTGAACAAACAAATTTTTGATGCTTGGTTTCGCCCGATACAGTTTGAAAGTTGCGATGAGCAAGATAAAATTCTGCGGCTTCGGGCTAGCCAAGTTAATAAAGATTGGGTAAGTAGTTACTATTCAGAGGTTATTGTGCAAATCTTGAAAGAATTAAATTTGCCTAGCTACAGTCTTGATTGGGATATCGTTTCGTCGGAAATGAACGAAGGAGATTTTGCGGACGATGACGATACAGAGTTTTTCTTTAAAGAAAAACAAACGAAAAATCCAGCAATCAGCAACGGGTTTAATTTCATTGAAAAATCCAAAAATGAAGTTTCAATCAAAAGCAGTTCGACCAATTTCGTTGATATTGAACCGATTGAGAATTCTCTCAACCGCAAATATACCTTTAATACGTTTGTTGTCGGCTCGTGCAATCAATTTGCACACGCGGCGGCTCTGGCAGTTGCCGAATCGCCCGGTAAAACTTACAATCCGATGTATATTTACGGCGGTGTCGGACTCGGCAAAACACATTTGATGCACGCTGCCGGACACGCTATTAAAGAACGCAACCGACACCTTCGCGTTGCCTATATATCAGCCGAAAAATTTATGAACGAATTGATTAACGCGATTCGTTACGACAAAACGCAGACTTTCCGCGATAAATATCGTTCGATTGACGTTCTTTTAATGGACGATGTGCAATTTATGGCTGGAAAAGAACGCACTCAGGAAGAATTTTTTCACACATTTAACGCGCTTCACAACGACCAAAAGCAAATCGTAATTACATCAGACTGTCCGCCGCGCGAAATTCCGACTTTAGAAGAACGCCTGCATTCGCGTTTTGAATGGGGCTTGATTGCCGACATTGAACCGCCTGATTTGGAAACTAAGGTGGCGATTCTTAAACGTAAAGCTGATTTAGATGGCGTGAATTTGCCCGACGACATAGCATTTTTTATCGCCAGCAAAGTTAAAAGCAACATTCGTGAACTCGAAGGCTCGCTGGTACGCCTCGTGGCGATTTCTTCCTTAAGAGGTTTGCCGATTTCCAAAATGCTCGCACAAGATGCGATGCGAAACATAATTGACAGCGACCAGCCGGAAGGTTTGACGCTTGACAGAATCGCCAAAACCGTTGCCACGCACTATAAATTATCTGTTGAAGAATTGAAATCGAAAAATAACGCCAGACAAATCGCCGTGCCGCGTCAAGTGGCGATGTATTTATGTAAAAGATTGACAAAACATAGTTTCCCGGAAATTGGACGCGAATATGGCGGCAAGCATCACACAACCGTTATGCACTCTGTCGGGAAGATTGATTCGATAATTAAGGAAGATAGAAATTTCCACAGGGTTGTTAGTGAGCTTATAGATAATCTTTGCAGTTAGTTAGAAGTTATCCAACAGTATTTTCAGTGGAAGTTTTCCACAGCAAATTTAGCGAAACTGTTTAATTGTTGTAGGTTTTACAGACACTTAAACAAAGTTTTCCACATTTCCACAGGTTGGAGATATTTTTGACCTGTGGAAAAATGGAAAAGCTATAATTTTGTCTAAATTTTCCACAGGGAACAAAATTTTCCACAAGTTTTCCACAAAGCCTGTGGAAATATAAGTCTATTATTTAGAATAATAAAGTCGGTTTTCCACATTTCCACAGGCTCTACTACTACTACTAGAAATAAATAAGGTTTTTAAATTAGTATAAATAGTAAAAAGCGTCGCGTATTAAATGTGAATTTTTAACATATAATAAAGAAAAATTTAGGAGATAAAGAAATGGAATTTGTAATCAAGCAAAACGCTTTAAAAGAAGAACTTGGATTTGTGCAAGGAATTGTCGAAAAGAAAAGCACGATTCCCGTTCTCTCAAATATCTTGATTGAATCGGTTGGCGAAAATACGATTCGGTTTGTCGGGACGGATTTGGACGTAACGATTCGTTGTGAAGCAACTGCTGATATAAAACAAGCCGGCGCGATGTGCATTCAAGCCCGAAAACTTTTTGACATTGTGCGGCTACTCGATGATGCGGACGTGCATTTTACGAAAGAAGAAAACGAATGGGTAAAACTCAAATGCGGAAAAGCGAATTTTAAGTTAGCGGGTGTTGCACGCGAGCAATTTCCGGAAGTTCCGAGTTTCAAAAGCGCGCCGATGAAACTTTCCGCCGATATTTTTAATCATTTTATTCAAAACACCGCCTTTGCAATTACGAATGAACAATCACGCTTTACGCTTTCGGGCGCGAAATTTATGATTGACGGCGGCGCGGCGCGAATGGTTACCACCGACGGTCATCGCCTGGCATTTATCGAAAAGAAATTAACCGATAGCGCAGCGAAAGATACGATGGACGCGCTGATTCCAAAAAAGGCTTTGATGGAACTCACGAAAATCGCCCGCGATGCGAAAGGCGATGTCAGTTTCGGCGAGGACGCGAATCATATTTATTTTGAAGTGGGCGGCAGATTACTCATCACGCGTAAACTTTCAGGAACATTTCCGAATTATGAAATGGTTATTCCGAAGGACAACGACAAAACGGCGACGTTTGACGCTGAAGAAATGAAGACCGCAATTCGCCGCGTCAGTTTAATGGCGGATGAAAGAACTCGGTCGGTGCGAATGACTATCAGACCGAACGAAATCGAAATCGGAGCGCAATCGTCGGAGGAAGGCGAAGCGAGCGAGAAAGTTGCCGCCGAATACACAGGCGAAGAAGTTCAAGTCGGCTTTAATTCGCAATATCTGCAAGAATTTCTCAATGTCGTCGGCGCAGGTGAGTCAGAAACCGAGGGAACTAACGAAAAGGAAACTGACGGCGAAACCGTCCGCGTTAAAGAAAGCGCGAATCGGTTGCGGATCGCCTTTGAATTCAAAGACGGTAACGCGCAAACCCAATTAAACATCGCCGGCGATAAAACTTACGATTATAAATATATCGTGATGCCTTTGCGGATTTGAACGGAACGCCAGCATCCTGCTGGCAAATGTCGTTAATCTCAGTCGTTTGAACGCTTGAGGCGTTCATTGCCAGCAAGATGCTGGCGTTCCCTAATAAAACAAAAGAGCAACCTTAATTTAAGGTTGCTTTTCATTGTGTAAGAAAATTTTTATCCAAAAAACCTTTCTAAATAATACGGCAACATCTTGCGCCACCAGTCCCAATCGTGATTGACATCGTGTCCCCAAAGTTCGCACAAATGCGGAATGCCTTTTTGATGAAGAACGCCGCAGAATTGCTTGGTTCTTTCCGGAGCTTCAAATGTACCTTGTCCGGTAACAATGACAATTGAATCGGCTTTTTGCAGAGTTGGCAGATGATGATTGTCGTTGAGATTGGCGACATATTGCATCGGATTGTTGAAATAAACGTTGTCGTCAAAATAATTTCTTAGATAAGAGCGAATGTCATAACTTCCGCTCATCGCAATCGTGCCGCGAAACTGGTCGGGATGTTTGAAATAGCAATTTGCTGCTAAAAACGCTCCCAAACTCGCGCCCGTAGTCAGAGGTTTTGCGTCTTGCCCGCATTCGTCGCGGATGAGCGGCATCACTTCTTCCATAATGTATCGGTCATAGCACGTCAAAAGTTCAGCCTTCCATTGCGGCGAAGCCTGCTCGTTCAAAAGGCTGTAACGATTGACCGAATTTATCGAATAGGCGCGAAGCAATCCCGATTCTATAAAAGGTTTTATTACATCAACCAGCAAAAATCTTTCATATTCAAGATAATCCGCCGCCGCTGTCGGAAACATTAAAAGCGGATAGCCCGCGTGTCCATAGGCAACCATCGGCATTTCCATTCCAAGATTATGACTGAACCAAGATGTCGTATCACGACGCATAAAATTTTTTGACTCCAATTTGATTTTTGATTATGTGAGATTAAAAGAAAAAAGTTTAGAGTTCAAACTTTAGTTTCCTTTTTTATGCGAAAGGCACGCTGAAGCGTAAACTCTAAACTTTTTATTTCGTAACGGTAATTTCGCGTGTCGTCGAATTATAACCGCCGTTGTCCACGAGATTTCCGTCCTTATCAACAAGTTCGAGTTTGATTGTGTGTTTTCCTTCCGTCCAACCGGAAAGCCAAATCGCTTGCCATTTATCAATAAATTTAGCTTCGCCGCCATCAACTGAATAACGCACACGAAAAGGACTTCCAATTGCTACGAGCTGACCATTTGGATCATCATTTTGTAGCACGGGCTGATTACCAGAAAGCCAAAAATCAATCATAATCGCTTCGGCATCTGCGCCTTTGTATTCGCCCTTCGGACGACTGTAAGTTAAGAGCGGCTTCGCCGCGTCAATCGCACCCGCCGTCGAAGATTGCATATCTTTTCCTTCGGGCGTAGCGGAAGTATTCGCGTTCGACATCGCTTGATTGGCGTTAGTTGTTGCAGGTTTTGTCGTATCCGCACCGCCGTTTCTGACGGTGAATTTTACCATTTGAAAAGCGTTGGCGTTTTTATAACTCTCGTGCCAAGGGCGCGAAGGGAAAAAGCGCAAAGTGTGTTCGCCATCTGAAACATTTCGCAGTTCAAACTCTTGGTCAAGATTGTAATAAGCTTCATACGGTTGATTGTCGAGAATGACGTGAATGTGATTTCCCATACCCGTCGTCATATCTTTCGTTGGTTTATAGCCTTTCAAATCGCCCGCCAGGGTTAATTTAACTTTCACAACCGAACTGTTAACGGTCGCGCCGTTCTTCGGTTCGACAACTGTAATGGTCGGCGCGGCATTATCTTGTTCGCCGCGCGTCGTCATTTCATCTTGAATCTTTTGCGGGCGCGGAACTTCCGTTAAATTTTGCGCAGTCGGTTTAGTATTAACGTTTGCCGTGTTTGTTAGATTTGCATTGTTATTCGTGTTTGCGTTTGTGTTTGTCGTTGAAGTCGCACAAGCTGAAAAAGCGGCGAGAGCAACTAAAAATATAAACAATTTTGCTGATTTCATAATTTTCCTTTTGTTTTACCGGCTAATGATTTGAATTAAATAGTAGCGAAGATTTGCCGTTTGGAAAAGGGTTGTTAATGGAAAATGAAAAATGGATAATGGTAAATAATAATTTAAAGTAAAAACGATAACCGTTGTCGAACGAAACTTTCAGCTAATTTGCAAAACGTCTTCAAATTTTCCGTTATTATTTTCCGTTATCCATTTTTTCGTTGCTTTATATTAAAATCAACTTTATAATCAATTCACTTTTTACTGACCAACCACATTTTTTAGCTTTTCTAAATTTCTGAAAATTAATGAGGAGAATTGTCAATGCGAATTCCAAAACCGAACTTTCTGATTTTTTTGCTGCTTTCGGCTTATTTTGTAACCGCCGTTGCTGCGCAGAAAAACGATTTGACCAACGCAGATTTCAAACAACTTGCCGGAACGGCGGAAGAAATTCCGTAAATGCGCCTTCCAAATCCAGCCGATTTGGGTTTGAAATCGAAAACCGCGATGCTTCCTATTCTCGCCAATCGAATCGTGCAAAAATTTGAAATTCCGATTGAAAATGCCGACGATTTTAAATTAATGTTGCTTGCGCCGAACGGTGAAAGTTGGCGGATAAAACTCGCTTTGCCGAATGCAAATTTTTTCAATTTGCGGCAAGACGGAAATCTGCACGGTATCGAGCGCACGGAAAGTTTTTACGGTTTGGGTGATGAACAATTTCCCGCCGAAGTTTTCAGTTTCAAAGGCGTAGCGTCTGGTGTCTTGCGTGTCGAAATAAATACAAGCGAATCGCGATCAGCAGGTTTTTTGGTTGTTTCGAGCGAATCGCCTTACCGACTTTATTCTTATATCAACACGCTGGAAACCGTGCGCGGAAACAGCGTCGGATTAATCGCGTCGTTATTCGATAATAAAAACGATGCGGCTTTGGCGGGTAACATCCGCGAATCATCAGTCAGAATTGAAACGCCGAACGGTGAAATTGTCAGAATCCAAATGTTCGACGATGGAAATCACAATGACGCAGCAGCCGACGACGGTATCTTCGGCGGTGCATTCGTGCCGACGCAAGCAGGAAAATTCGTCGCGCAAATTACTGCTAAAGGTATAACGCCGAACGGCGAAACCTTCATCCGTACGGGCGAACACATCGTTGATGTAGCGGCAAGCCGCGCTGTTTTTGAAGGAGAAGCATTTGCTAAATCAATGACGACACGCGCTTGAGAATTGAATTGCCCGTGCGTAACTTGAAAGCCGGACAAAAAGTTCTCGCGCACGCCGAAGTTTGGGGACGCGGTGCAGATGGAAATCAAAAAGCGATTGCGTGGATTGGCGGAATGACTTTGGCAGAAAAATCCTTTGGAAGACAAATTGTTTTGCCAATAACGCTCGACGCGCGTTGGCTGGCGCGTTCCGATGCAGAAAGTAATTATGAATTGAGAAACATTCGCGCCCAAGACTCCGATTCGTTTGCCATGCTTGGCACGAGAGAAATTGTTTCGCTTCCGAACATTGAGTTGCCGGAAAATCTGCAAAGAAATTCGGGCGGCGAAATCACCGAAGAAATGCGAACGGGTGTTCGTCCCGTCAAAGAAATCGAAACCGACGCGCCGGGCGGAAAATTAATGCTCGTTCACGGTTATTGTTCGGGTGACGTTTGGGCGACGGCGCGAAACGCGGGGCATTTTTCCAATTACGTTACTTTTTTGGATTTAGGTCAAAACCGTTCGCACGACCAATTTGCCCAACTCATTCGGGATTTCGGCGCAAGTTTGCCGTCATTCGGCATCGTCGCGCACAGTCAGGGCGGGGCGGCTTCGCTTCATCTCTACACTTATTATTGGAGCGGGCTTGATTACGCAACCGGAACGCGCCTGATTCAATCGGTCGGAACGCCGTATCAAGGCACAGCTATCGCGGGAAATCTGGCGGCTTTAGGAAGCGTTTTTGGTGCAGGGTGCGGCTCGAACAATGATTTGACTTATTCGGGAGCGGCGGCGTGGATGGCAAACATTCCCACGTGGGCGCGGGCAAAAGTTTTCTATCACACGACATCTTTCACCGACCTTTGGTATCGCTATGATTACTGTAGTTTGGCGACGGATTTGTTTTTAGGCGACCCGGAAGACGGCGTAGTCGAAAAGGCTTACGCTCAACTGCCGGGCGCAAATAATCTCGGACACAAAACCGGTTGGTGTCATACAAGCGGAATGCGCGACCCGGCGCAGACGACCGATTCATCGCGTAACACGAATATGAACGTTTATGCAGCGCGTTAGAATTTTGGCTTAATCAAACAGAAAAGGTATCTTTCACAGATACCTTTTCTATCCAAGCCAGTGAGATGATTTAAGATTCGTTCTTAGATTTACATTTTGTTGTTATAACTTCATAAAGAAAAGTTTTTGAGATGGTTGTATCGTTGAGAAAAAACGAAATCTAATGCTGTAAAATTCAAAATCTAAGCGACTTAAACAAATGCCACCTGATGATAATATGACTTATAGTCAGCGTTATCTGTAATTAAAAGATAGGATAAGGATTTGTTATGAAAGTTTTATACGCGGTAACAATGCTGTTTTTATTGGCGGCCGCGGCTTGGGCACAGGCTTTACTGAATCCGTCCGATACATCGAATGTGATAATTGTTCAAAGGAAATGGCGGCTCGAAGTACGTAACCCGGCACTTGATGAAGATCCGTTACGCGCAAACAATGAACAGCGACAGGCAGAGTATGACCGCAAAGAATATATGCGGAAAAATGAACTGAGAATTCGGCAGGGAAAATCGCCGGAAATTGCTCCTCCACCGCGCAAAAACACGTCCGAAAGAGCAGTTAGCAACTATGTGACTAGATACATATATGAACTAAAAATTAAAAACAATGGAGAGAAAACGATTCGAGCAATCCTCTGGGAGTATGTGTTTTTCGAGCCGGGTACGGAAGCAATAGTCGGTCAACGGCAGTTTATCAGCAAAGTGAGCATTTCTCCCGGCAAAACCAAAAATATCGTTGCACATTCAGCCTCTCCTCCAACTGAAACTATCGATGCGACGAAAGCCGGTGACAAATCGCGCGAACTGTATTCCGAGCAAATAGTTATACAGAGCATTGAATATGAAGATGGTTCTTTGTGGAAAGCCAATTCTAAGTGAGACTTTCTTTTGTCTGAATTTCTTTTATCGCGGCTAATTTTAAAATTGATTTATTTTCTTTTACTACCAGAACTCAAATTTACTCCTCCGCATCTTCGTCTTCTTCCCGAATACCGGCGATTAACAAATCGAACGCCGGAAGACGCGCGATTTCGGGCATCGGAAATTTTTCGCCACGCACTGAAAACCAGATGATTTCGTTCAGCTGGCGCGGGTTTGCCATATCAGCAAATTCTAAATTTTGCTCATCAGTGAGTTTCATATATTCACGCATTGCGGTTGATACTTTCTTCGGCGGAAAGAGATTATCCAAAGCCACATCTGGCAAACTCGCCCGGAACGTGGTTAAATCCGGCTCAACGGTAAAAATATCAATCGGCGCGGCGTTCGCATCTAAGAAGTTCATAGGCGGCAAGCCCAGACAAATTTCCATTGTGCGAATAAGGCTGACCGTGTTGTGATAATCGTGAACGAGCGCGCCCTTCCGGTTATAAGCGGAAATAACCAGCGCGGGCGAACGATGCGCGTCAATGTGGTCGGGTCCATCCTGCGCGTCATCTTCAACCACGAAGATCGCGGTGTCCTTCCAATACGGGCTGTTCGACACTTCTTCAACCATTCGCCCGAGCGCGTAATCATTTTCGGCGACGAAAAACTGCGGAGTCGGCATTTTTTCATTTAAGCCAGCCGTGTGGTCATTCGACAGACGAACAATCGAAAGATTCGGCAGACGGTCGCCTTTACCGCTTTTCAAATCTTCTACGAACCCGCGAAATTCCCTTCGCCACGCGCCGAAACGTGACGTGCCGCGAAACTTCGGTTCGGAATTATTTCCGGTAATTGCCGCGTCAATCGCTTTATTTTCCTTTGCCGCGCGGTAAGAATCGGTCGTCATCGCATCTGGAATCAGCATATCGAAATTCGGATGCGCAGGCGAAAAATTGCCTTCGAGAGATTTTTTCGTCGCAAAAGCGGTCTCGGTCGGCGATAAATCAGGATAGGATTTCGATTTGCGCGTGTTGACCTCCTCGACATCGGCTTCGGAGACGGTGGCGACGAATTCGCCGTAGTTGCGATATGTCAAACCGGCACGCTTTGCCGCATCCCACAAATAAAGCGTTTCCGGTTCGGCAATGTCGCGGCTGCCGTTCAAATACGGAACAAACCGCTTCATAAAATTGGCGATGTCGTTTTCCGTTGCGGGCAGACGAAAAACGGACGGAACACTGCCGGGCGGCTGGTTCGCGGGCGGCTCGAACGACGGCAGACGGTTAAAGCCTTCAAAATCATAGGTCTGACCGCGCCCCGAATAATTCCAGCGGAAAACCTTGTCCACAAAATCGCTGGAAAAAGCGGCGGTTGACCAGTTATGTCCGTCTGGCGAGGCTTCGGCGTTGACGAAAAAGCGGTCGAGCAAGCCGAAACGCAACGCTAAAGCGCGGGCGTTAGGCGTGATGTTTTGACTTTTGCCGGAAGGCGATTTGGCAATTTCTCCCGCGCCGAAGATAGCAACCGAAGCATCGCCGTCGGCTTTTGAGCCATCGCCTGATTTTTCCAAATCGCCGAAAACCTGGTCGTAAGTGCGATTTTCACGGATAACGTAAATAATGTGTTTGAATGGCGAACGATTTCCGGCAAAAAGCGGTTTGTTTTTCGCACCGAGCAAGCCGTTATTTCGCATCGTCGCCTGCGTGTATTCATAAAGAGCGCGTTCGTTCGGCAAATCAACCAAACTAAGGTTGCCGCTGGTCAGCGACGGATTATACTGCCCGCGCCGATTGGTTTTGCCTGCCGGAAATTTTTCGTTGGGCATATTCGGAGCGCGTCCCGAATTGTTGACAATCACCGAAGAGTTTTCAAAGCCGGTGCCTTTGCCATTGCCGATAAACAAACGATTTTGCACGACGGCAACTGCCGACGGATAATTTCCGGTCGGAATAAAACCGGCAACTTTGGATTTTGGATTTTGCTTTTTCGATTTTGGATTTTGTGGTTTTGAGTCAAAACTCTGCACACCCGAATCCGCAAGCGAAACGACGGCGACGGCGTTCGTGTGAGAATTGGCGACATACAAAGTTTTTTCGTCCGCGCTTAAAGCTAAACCTTCGGGACTCATTCCGCCCAAAGCATTTTCAGCCAATTTGACATTGATTTTTTCAAACACGCGGTCGCTTCCCGTGTCAATAACGGAAACGCTGTCGGCATCGGAATTAACGACGAAAAGGCGCGATTTATCAGCGTTCAAAAGCATCGCCGTCGGGTGCCGTTCGACTGCAATATGTTTCAAAGTTTGAGCCGGATTTTCGGGATTAACCACTGCCACGGAAGCGTCGCCCCACAGCGAAACATATACTTTTGCGACTCGATTACTGTTGGCTTCGGGAAGAATTTCGACATCATACGGATAAACAAACTGCGACGAGCCGTTGCGCCTGAGCCGAACTCTCGTGATTTTTCGCTCACCTTTCCAATCCTGCAAAATTCCTAAACTGTCGCCTAAATTATTAGCGACGTAAAGCGTCGCATTGTCGGGACTTAAAGCGATTCCGGTCGGATAAACCGGCGCTAGATTGCGGTTGTAATACGGACTCGGGGCGTAATCGGAAAACGCGCCGACATCGATAAATCCGGCTTTAAGTTCTGCGTCGGGTTTATTGCCGGGTGAAATCGGCTCTTTTTCGTTCGGATTGAATTTGAAAATCCAGATGCGGTTTTGAAAACCGCCCGCAACAAACATCGTAAAAGTGCCGTCCGTATCTTTTTCGGTGGAAAATGTTACGCCGAAATTCGCGCTGTTCGGAGTCGGAAAATAGACGTTTTGAATAACTTGCGGTTCGGGCATTAAGTTCAAATCAATAACCGATAATGTCTGCTGCGCTTTGCTTTCGGAATTAAACTGCAAACCGAACCCGCTATTGACGGCAATCAAGAAACGACCTTTGCCGTCCGTGCCGGAATTATCGGGCGAGCGAACAAAATCAACCGTAAGCGGCGCAACCGCCGGAAGATTCGTCGCCGCGTCCACAATAAGTTTTCCGGCAGGCGTTAAAGCGCGTCCCTGCGTGCCGACATTATTAACAATTTCACCTTGCGCCGCCGATTCGGGCGGCAGCCATAAAAAAGCGGTAACCATTGTGGCTAAAATCAATAAACCGAATGCAAAAATAAAAAATCGTCGGGCAAAGGCAGACATTTGTTTAGATTCTCCCGGAAAATTAGAACTTGTTGGAATATTTATTCTAACGCTTAAAAATAATTATCTCAAAATTGCTTGTCTGCGTTGCGAAAACGGAAAGACGGCTTTTTCGCCAACTTTAACCGTTTGCGGCGGCGAGTCAAGTTTTTGGACGACGGGCAAATAATTTTGGTCAAGCCGCACCAATTTTATCAATCGCAGATTTTGGCAAGAACCTTCTCGCGTCGAACCGTCGTTTGAAGCCGCATAACAAGCAACGGTAACCGCCGCCGGAAAATTCGCCATAGAATCTTTCGGAAAGCGCATCGCAATCCGCACAAATCCGTTGCGGCTGACACGCAAAGCCGCGTTTCCTAAATCGGAAGAAAACTTTTCACCGCTAAAAGATTCGGCTTCGAGCGCAATCGCCGCCGCTTTCGGTTCGCTGTAAATCTCAGCGTAGAGATAATCACGCGGGTCGGCAATCGTGTTCGCGTCGAGTTTCGCCGCGTTGATGCGTCCTTCTCTCGTTGCTTCCTGCGCCATTAAGCGATACGTCCATTCGTTTTCGTCCATAATGGTTTCACGCGACTTTCGTGATAAATCAACTTTTATCGGAAGTTGCGCCGAGCGCAATTCGGAACAACCCGCGTCGGAAAAATTATTGTTCACGGTTACGTCGAAAATTAGCGAATGATTTCCGAAAATGCGCTTGCCTGCAAACTTTTTCGTTTCGTGATTTGCGCCTTGATAAATTTCGGAAACGAGGTTGCCGTCTTTAAATTCGATTTCATAAACCCATTCGATGTCAGTTGCGCGTCCCCAACGCGCCATCAGCGCGGCGGTTTGCGTGCCGCCGTCTTCGTTGCTGTATATGACGGTGTAGCGAATTTTGAAAGCGTTTTCACCAAATGGAAAAATTTCGTAATAAGTTAAAAGCGGAATGTCAGAGAATTTATCAACCGTGTCGGGACGCGCGTAAATCACGGGCGCGTGAGTCAACGCGATGAAGTCGCGCTCGTCGCCGCCGTTTTTTACCAGAGTCAACTCGCTTGGGAAAATTGAAGAAGAGAATAATTTCACCTGTTTGGCGTTCGGTGCGGAACGCGCTTCGTTGAGGGCGATGCTCAATATGTATTCGCCCGTCTCAAATTTTCCCAAGCTCGCTCGATAGTTGAACTTTTTCGCGCCCGCGAAAAGAATTACATCCTGATTATATTTGCCGTCAACGAACACGGTTAAAACGGCGGCTTCGGCGTTTTTCACCATCCAATCTGCGCCCGTCACGCTCGCGTCGAACGATAGAAACATTTCGTTTTCGCGCCCTTCGGTCAATGCGCCGATCATTTTGAAAAGCATTTTTGAAGCAAAATTCGTCTTGAACGGAACGCTGAACTTTTTCGCGTGGATGATTTTGCCCGTCCGTTCAATCGTCGGTTCTTTCTCGCATTGCGCGAATGCTGCGGACGCATATAAAGAAATCAGTAAAATTAACCAAAATAGATTTTTCATTTTTTAATTTGAATATAAATCGGGTTGGTAAAGGCGAGCATCGCGCCCGTTTCGCTTCGCACTTCGAGGCGAAAATACGAATCTTTTTCGCCGCTTAACTCTTTGGCGAAAACGTATTCCGCCCGTTCGATTTTTTCTTTCAGCAAAACCTGATTGTTAGAGATTAAGGAAACCGTTGCGCCGACGGGAAAATTTTTCGCCTGGCAATCAAAGCGAATTTTATTATTCAAATTTGCAGCCAGGTCACCGATGTTTATTCGTGAGCCGTTAAATGCGGAAAATTCCAGACTGTAATCGGTCGGATTTGCGCTAATCCAAACCCGACCGTTCTTGATTGCCGCTAATAAATCATTTTGGGCTAATTGTTTCATTCCGACGTGATTGGTCGGGATGCCGATTGCCAATCCGTTTTTATTTTCGGCGAGCGGCGGACTGTGCGTGTCGCTTGAGCCGATTGCCGTGATGCGATTTCCTCGTTGCAAAAGCGCGTCCCATAATTTGAGCGCGGCTTCGTCTTGAAAATCCCACGCGCCGTTCCAGATTTCAACCGAATCCATTACGCTCCAATCGCCGTAACTCCAATCGCAGCCGCCGCACAGCGCAGTCGGATGATTTATCGAAGCCATCAGTCCGAGTTGGTGAACACGATCAACAGCCACTCGCAAACGACTCACGTCTTTCGGCGTAATGCGAAAATCAATCAATTCATTTTTCGGCAAACCCCAAACATTGAAATGTCCGCCGTAAGTCGTCACTTCCTCGCCGCGCAGGACAAGCAGATTTTTATAATTTACGGCGAGCGAATCAATCTCCGTATGATGCGAAAAAGTATTGTGTTCGGTAATGCCGACGAAATCCAGATCGTTCGCCTGCGCGTAATCCAAAATTCCTTTAATCGTCCAATTGCCGTCGCTGTGGAAAGTATGTGTGTGAAGGTCACCGCGAAACCAAGTGTAACTGTTAGCGGTCGGCGGCGCGATTCGTCTCCTTTTAGGAAAATCGAAAACTTTAGCTTTTTCTTCGGTCAATTGCTGCCGGGCGGCGGCTTCAACTTCGTTGATTTTAACTTTAATCATTACACTCGCGCCTTCGGGCGCAACTTTATAAAGTCCCAAGATTACACGCCACTGACCTGAAGGCAGTTTTCCCGCAATATAACCGTTGGTCGCTTCGTTTTCGGAGATAAAAATCGAGTTTCTGCGCCCGCCGCTCCAGCCGCGAAAACCGGACATATCGGATTTATCTTTTGCGAAATGCGAATCGAATACGCCTAAATCTAAAACATTTGCGCCATTTGCTCGGTCGTATTCATAGTTTATAGAAATACTTTTCGCGCCTGCCGGAACATCAAACGGAACGTAAAAATAGCGGCTTTCGTTCTCTTTCGGCGGCGCGATTAAAACCGTTTTCTCAAACGTCTGCGCCGACGCAAGCAGCGGAATGAAAAGCAGAATCAGAGCAAAAATAAATTTAATCATAACTGAAAATAAAATTTGGAGGAGCAGGCTTTGGGTTTCCCGCTCCTCCGCGCATAATCAACCGGGAGTTGATTAAAAATTGAATCGCACAGCGAACTGCATCACGCGCGGGTCGCCCTGCAGAGCGGTGATTGTTCCGACGCTCGAAGAATCAATCGAACGATTCGGCAAAGCGAAGTTTGCCCGATTAAGCGCGTTGAAAACTTCCCAGCGAAACTCCAAATTCGTATTTTCGTTCCACAATCCAAAGCGGCGATGAACGGCGAAATCGAGCGACGCGAATTTCGGTCCGCGCAAAACGTTGCGGCGTTGGTCGCCGAAGGTGGACACGCCCGGCGTTAAAGGTTGAAACGCCGCCCGGTCAAACCAGCGGTCAATTGTCGGATTTTCCAAAGTCGGGTTGCCGATGAGATTCGGCAGCGTCGGCTGAAAACTTCCGACGCGAAGCGGGTCGCCGCCCTGCGTAACGGTGAACGGTCTGCCGGTGCGGTGATTGAAACTTCCGGCTATATCCCAGCCGCCGAAAATTGCCGCGCCGATGCCTTCGCTCAAAAACTTCTTGCCTTTGCCGAACGGCAGTTCCCAAATCGCATTCATCACGAAACGATGTTTTACGTCAAAATCCGAGTTGCCATACCAGAGCGAAGCGTCGCGCGAATTCGGCAAACTCGAACTCGAACCGTTATTGGTCAAATGTTCGCCCGTGTTGTCTTTTGAATTCGACAAAGTATAGACGGCGCGAATCGTGTAGCCGTTTGAAAAGCGTTTGTCGAGCGTCGTTTCGAGCGCGTTGTAACGCGATATTCCCAAATCGTCGCGGTATTCGACTTCGCCAAATTGCGCGAACGGACGCGGACGCGCCGTAACCAAACCGCCCACAATCGTCGCTGGGTCGGCTTGGTTCAAGTCGCGTAAAACGTAAAGTTTCGTTCCTCTGGTGTGAACATAGTTGGCTTCGGCAAACCAGTTGTTGGCGAATTGGTATTGAACGCCGATTGTGCCTTGCTGCAAATATGGAACTTTTGATTCCGGGTTGATGGCGCGAATCCGCAGATTGCGGACTTGAACATTATTCGGGTCGAGCGTGTTCGCCGGAAATCCGTTCGTCAAATTAATCGTGCCGAGCGGCAATGCAACGCCGTTGCCGGTTGCCTGAAATTGCACAACCGACGGCGGATTAATCGAGATTTGGTCTTCCGAGCCGATGCGGTCGAGCAGGTTGTAGAAAATTCCGTAACCGCCGCGCACGACGAGTTTGTCATTGACCGAATAAGCGAAACCGACGCGCGGCGCGAAATTGTTTCTGTCCGGTTTGACCAGAGCGCGTTCTTCGATGCTTCCGTCGGTGGCTTGGCGCAAACTGGCGAAGGCTTGGGCCTGGTTTGTTGCGGCGGCGGCGGCAACCGGGTCAAAATTGACCTGGCGATTTTGGGCTTCGTAATACGGCGTTCCGTAATCGTATCGCAAACCTAAATTGACGGTTAAATTCGGCATCACTTTCCAATCGTCCTGAGCGAAAAACGAATACATTTCGCGGCGTTGATTGACGACGAAAACATTAGTCAGAGCCGCTTGAATCGGATTGCCGGTCAAAAAATCGGCAACCGAACTGCCCGTTCCGCTCACACCGGGCGAAAGCTGCGTGTAAAAACCGTTAAAGGCAAAGCGTCCGCGAGCCAC
The DNA here is from genome assembly GCA_002050365.1 of Acidobacteria bacterium 28-1. Taxonomy (GTDB): domain Bacteria; phylum Acidobacteriota; class Blastocatellia; order Pyrinomonadales; family Pyrinomonadaceae. Next base: position 43,023 of record MWYZ01000036.1, on the reverse strand, counting down.
CGGAATATCGAGAAAGCGGAGTTTGAGCGGAGCTAAAATTTCCGTGCCGAAACGAAATGTGTGCGCCCCGCGCAGATAAGTCAGCGTATCGCTGAATTGAAATTGTTTTGAGTTTTGGAATTTCGGATTAAAATCCGCCGAGCCGAGCCGCGGGTTAAAACCTTCGGTCGTCAGAAGAATCGCCGGAAGTCCGCCCTGCACAACCGGGTCGTTCGGGATTCCCGGAACAAAGTCCGAACTCGAACCTTGTCCGAACGGTTCTTGCGCGGTGAAGGCGTTGGCGTAATTGTAGCCGAAGCGAAATTGGTTGACGACGCTCGGCGAAACCAGATAATTCCAGCCGATTAAAATCGAATGATTTTTCACGGTCGTCAAACCGCGCGCCGAACTGTCGCTGCCGTCGGCGACTCCGCCGAATACGCCGGGCAAAAAGCGGTCGCGCCTGCCGTAAGAATAACGCCCGAAGATGTCGTTGGCGGCATTTAATTTGTAATCGAGCTTGGTCGTAAAGCGGTCGTTGTCGTCGGAAATGGCGGGCGTGCGAACAAAATTGTTGGCGCGTCCCGGCAAATTCGGCGCGGGATAAAACGCCGCCAGGCGCGCCGCCGTCGGATTGATGTTGGTGATAATGTTGCCCGGATACGGGTCGCGGATAACCGCCAGTCGCTGATATGGATTAGCGGCTGTTCCGCTCGTGAAACACGGATTCGGGCGCGTCGTCGCCGGGTTGAAAATTTGTCCGCTCCGAATGAATTGTCCCGTTCCGACGCATTGACCTTGCGCGTTCGGGGCGATTATTTCAAAAAGATTGCCGCCGAGCCGCGTGGAAAAATCGCCGCGCAGTTCGCTTTGCAGCGGAACTTGTCCGGTTAAAAGAATGCCCTGACGAATGCGTGTGCCTTCGTAATCGGCAAAGAAAAACGCTTTATTTTTCCAAATCGGACCGCCCAGGTTTGCGCCGAATTGGTTTTGGACGCGCTGCGGACGCGAACGTCCGACGCGGTTCGAGAAAAAGTCGTTGGCATCGAAAACGCGGTTGCGATGATATTCGTAAGCGACGCCGTGAAAATCGTTTGTCCCGGATTTGGTGGTCACGATAATCGCGCCGCCCGCCGCCCGTCCGTATTCAGCCGAAAACGGCGACGTAACAACTTTAAATTCGCTGATAGCATCAACCGATGGGCGCGAAACCTGAGTTGAAAACTCCTGCACATTGGTCGAGATTGAATTGTTGTCCTGACCGTCAAGGATAAAATTGTTGTGCAAGGAGCGCGCTCCGTGAATGTTTGCCGAGCCGGTGCGTCCCGCCGCCGTGCCGCCGCCTTGTTCGGTGTAAGGTTCGTTTTGCACGCCCGCGACCTGCGACAGCAAATCATCCCAACTACGCTGCAATAAAGGCAGTTGGGTAATTCTTCGATTGTCAACGACACTGCCGACAATGGCATCTTCGCGCTGCACCAGAGTTTGATTTTCGCTCGTTACGTCAACAATAGTAGTTGTGTCGCCAACGGAAAGCTGAAAATCGAACCGCGCTTTCTCCCCCACATTTAATTCAACGTCCTTGCGCGAATCGGTTTTAAATCCTTGCTGCGTAATTTCTATTGTGTATAAATTCGGACGCAAATTTGTAAAAGTATAATAACCTTCGCCGTTGGTAATTGTTTCAACGGTAATGTTTGTTGCCTGATTGGTAGCGACGACACGCGCTCCGGCAACCGCCGCGCCTTGCGGGTCGTTGACTTGTCCGGTCAGAGACGCTGTATCAACTTGCGCTTCAACCGCCATCATTCCACTGGCAAATAACGCCAACATCAAGAAAATTCGATAGATAAGTTTTTTTTCTGTGAACATTTTTATAGTTCTCTCCTTAAAATTGAAAATATATTTTTGTTTTTGAAAAGGTTTAGCCGTCCTTTTCCGACTCATATTTTCAGTTTCAAATGTATTAATGTTTTGAATGTAGAAGAGAAAGATTAACAGCCGGAAATGAACAAAATGTATCAGCGGTTTTAGGTAAAGATTAAATTTGAGTAAATTTTGTGTTACAGATAAAGTTGTAAACTTCTCGCTAGAAGAGAATTATGAATAAGGAAATTGAAAAAAAATTTTTGTTACGTACTCTCCCGACTGGAATTACAAAAGGAACTAAAATTTTACAAGGCTATTTCAGCGTCGGTAATCCTGAGGTGCGCGTAAGGGCGAAAGGCGAGAAGTTTTTTCTGACCAGAAAAGGCGGCGAAGGTTTTGTTCGTGAAGAGGAAGAATATGAAATTTCAAAGGAAGTGTTTGAGATACTCTGGTCGCTGACCGAAAATGCCAGAATTGAAAAAACACGCTATGAAATCATCGGTGAAGACGGATTAATATGGGAAATTGATGAATTTCAAACCACATTAACCGAGGGATTATTTTTAGCCGAAGTAGAATTACCAGATGAATCGGTCGTTCCTGAAATCCCGCCCTCGATTGCCGAAGTAATCGAAAGGGACGTAACCACTGACGGAATGTATAAAAACAAAAACTTGGCAAGTAGTGGAGTATTGGTTGGAGAATAACGAATACTAAATTAATCCAGGTTGCCAGTTATGAAAACACTGAATAATTTTACCGCAGAGGCGCGGAGTTCTCGCTGAGGAACGCGGAGAAAAACAAGAAATCTGCGGCGAATCTCTGCGTGAAATCTTTGCGTCTCTGCGGTGAAAAATTATAGCTGGCAACTTGGGTTAATTTAGTGTTTTTTGATTTAAGGCAGGCAAATAAATCCAAGCGTATGAAAAATGATTTGCCCGTTATCACCAAATTTGCCTATAATATCGGCAGAAGTTTAAACTTTACGGATGAAGCCAATGATTGTTTCAAATTTTAATTATGGCGAAAGCGAAGGAAATAATCGGACTTGATTGTGCGGCAAACGCTCTCGAATGGGCAGCAGAAGTTTTGCGCGTGCGTTTCGATGAAGTGGTGAGTTTGCGCGGCGCGGCACTTGATTTCTCGGACATCGAAGGCGTTCATAGTATGCGCGTGGCGACGCGGCGACTTCGAAGTGCGCTGCGTGATTTTATGCCGCTGATGGATAAACGCCCGCCCAAACGGGTAAGAAAGGAACTAAAACAACTTGCCGATGCGCTCGGCGCAGTCCGCGACCAAGACGTAGCGATTGTCGCGCTTGAAGAATTGCATGCCAAAGCGGAAACTGAACTGATTAGAGAAGGTATTGGAAAATTGCTGGAAGAACGGAGCAATTTGCGCGAGATTGCCCGATCAGATTTGACGCAAGCCCTCGCCATCGGCAACCTCAACCATTTGCAGCAGCGATTCACAGCAACAATTGATAAAGTGGCGAGACGAAAAAAATCGAAGCGGACTGTTAGTTTCAACGAAGCCGGACGCGAGGTGGTCGCCGGCAGTTTGCAGGATTTACTCGGTTTGGGCACGAGTCTTTATAAGCCTTTCAATATCCAGGAGTTACATGAAATGCGCATCGCCGCCAAGCGTCTGCGCTATGCCATCGAACTTTTCGTTGTTTGTTGGGGCGCGCGAATCGAGCCGTTTGCCGACGAAATCGCCGAGATGCAATCTTTCCTGGGCGAAGTTCACGACTGCGACATTTGGATTGAAAGTTTTGGCAAGCATCTCGGGCGCGGGCAAGAAAACGTAACCACAAATGGAAGCGATTACCAAACCGGTACTTGGCTGTTATCCGAATTCGTCAAGAAACGAACCAAAGAATATCGCTCCGCGCTCAAACTTTGGAGCGAATGGGAAGCAAACCATTTTGCCGAAAGAATGCGGGCTATGATTCAGGTTGCGTAATACAACCAATGTGATTGAATAATTGAATTATTCATTACGGAAAATCACGCGCAACCCAATCTGCTTCTCCGACTGAAGAAGCCACGCCAAGCAGCTTTATTTCGGCTGGCAAAACTCCTTGAAGAAATAAACATTCCATATCCAGAACTGAAATCTAGCAATAAATTAAATGGCGATACTTTTCGATTAAAGAATACCGATTACGGAACAATCTGAAAATTCAATTACGCAAAAAATCTAACACCTTCGACGATAATTAGCAGGAATTTTTGAAAATTACGATATCGCTCGAAGTCAAGCCGCGAGCGCGCACGGCGCGTTTGCCGTTGGGCGCGGTTGAAAAATCGAAAATTTCGCCCGATTTAAAGTGCGTCAACTGAACGGGCGGCTCGTTTTCTTCGACGGCGATGCGGAAAATGTGGCGACACCGTTCGTGGTATTTAGAAAATATAGAAAACTTCCATCGGGCGACTATGCGAGCGTTCCTGCGGATTTCTGAAAAAATTATTGGCGTATGGTTTTATGAATCGTGGTGCGGCATCGCCCGAAAAGACAGAACGGCGATTTGCCAGGTGTTGTTTATTTCTTTCTAATTGAACATAATCAATCCTATAGATAAAAGCTTGAAACTGATGTACAAATGGACTCGTCTAATTCAATCTAATCGATTCTTCGGAAAATTTACCAATAAGCTTCTATGAAACTTCAAATTACCAATGTGCTGTTTTTGTTCTTAATAGCCTTTTTGGCTGGTCAAGGTTCCGGTTATGCCCAGGACAAATCTGCTAAAATTGATGAACTGATGAAAATTTACCAGAGTTACGGTCAATTTAACGGCGCGGCACTGGTTGCCGAAAACGGAAAAGTCATCTATAAGAAAGGATTGGGTCTTGCCAACATGGAGTGGAACATTCCGAACGAAACGGACACCAAATTCCGGCTCGGCTCAATCACGAAACAGTTTACCGCCGCTCTTATTCTTGAACTGGTCGAACAGGGAAAGATTAAACTCGACGGAAATGTTTCCGATTATCTGCCGGATTATCGCAAGGACGTCGGCGACAGGGTTACCATCCACCATTTGTTGACGCACACTTCCGGCATACCAAGCTACACGAATCAGCCGAGATTCTTTGAAGATGTCAGCCGTAATCCTTTCGTCGTCGCTGACTTTGTCAAAAAATACACGAGCGGCGATTTGGAGTTTGAGCCAGGCTCGAAATTTTCTTACAACAATTCAGGCTATTTCCTACTCGGAGCGATTATCGAAAAGGTGACGGGCAAGCCTTACGAGCAAGTCTTGAAGGAAAATATTCTCGACCCTCTGGGAATGAAGAACACGGGCTACGACCACTTTGATGCAGTCCTCAGCAAACGCGCTTCAGGCTACAATAAAACCCCTAAAGGTTACATAAACGCGCCGTATCTGGACATGTCAATTCCGTATGCGGCAGGTTCGCTGTATTCGACGGTCGAGGATTTGTATTTGTGGGATAGGGCTTTGTATACGGATAAATTGTTATCCGCCAAAAGCAAAGAATTGATGTTCAAGCCGAATCTGGAAAACTATGGTTACGGTTTTTCCATAACGAATGCGTCTGTCGGCGCAACCAAAGAAACGATTCCGGTCATTACGCACGGCGGTGGGATAAACGGCTTTAACACAACCATTGTCAGATTGGTCGGAAACCAACATTTAATCGTCCTACTAGATAACACTTCGCAGGGACGGAATCTGGATAAAATAAGCAAGAATATAACTAGCATCCTGTATAACCAGCCTTACAGCCAGCCGAAAAAATCAATCGCCGAAGCGCTTTTTAGTTTAGCCGCCGAACAGGGAGCGGAAGTCGCCGTCAAACAATATCGCGATTTGAAAGCTAACCAATCCGCGACTTACGATTTCAACGAAGCCGAATTAAACACTCTCGGCTACCAACTCACCAGCTTGAAGAAAATCAAAGACGCGATAGAAATCTTCAAACTCAACGTCGAGGCTTATCCGCAAGCGTCGAACCCGTATGACAGTCTCGGCGAGGCGTATATGATGAGCGGCAACAAAGAACTAGCGCTTAAAAACTACAAAAAGGCGCTCGAACTAAATCCGCAGAACGCAAACGCCGCGAGCATTATAAAACGGCTCGAAAGCCCGGCGGTCACTAACAAAGCTGATCCGAAAATTTACGACCAATACGTCGGTGAGTACCAACTCGCGCCGAACTTTGTCCTCACGGTGACGAAAGAAGGCGACAAACTAATGGGACAGGCGACCGGTCAGCCTAAAATCGAGCTTCTCCCCGAGTCAGACACGCAATTTTTTGTGAAAGAAGTTAACGCGCAGGTTAGTTTCGTGAAAGACGAAAAAGGGGTAGTGACCGCGTTGATTCTTAACCAAAACGGTCAGAAGATTGAGGGGAAGAGGATTAAATAAGCCTCTCCGCAATCACGCCATAGCGTTTTTCCGTGCGAAAATCGCGGGTTCTCGGCGAATAAACCATTTTCGTACCGTCAGATGAAAAATCTCCTGAACCGGTTTCGGGCATCGGCAACTGAATCGCCGCGCCGCCCGTTACGGCAATTGTATAAAGTTTGCTCTGCGGTAGCGACCAGCTATCATGCTGCGAGCGGAAAACGATTGATTTCCCGTCGTTTGTCCAACCCTTAACCTGGTTGTCGTAGCCCCAACGCGGTGCCCGCGGTCCTTTCGCCGGATAAAATGTCAGTTGTTTCGGTTCACCGCCGGTTGCAGGCATAACATAAACTTGTTCGTCGCCGTCATATTGTCCGGTGAAGGCAATCCATCTGCTGTCGGGTGAAAATTTAGCAAAAACTTCCAATCCGGGATGTGCCGTCAAGCGCACAGCCTGTCCGCCGTTAGCCGAAGTAGTCCATAAATCGCTGCCGTAAGTAAAAACCACGCGGTCGCCGTAGACATCGGGAAAGCGTAACAGTTTAGTTTGCGCGAGAACAGGCATGGCAAACAATAGAAAAAGAAACGCAGTCTTGACAAAGACTCTTGTGAATATTCGATTTTCCTCCGATAAAGTTTAAAAAGATGAGCTAAAAATGTGTATAGATAAAATCTCTTTGCCGATAGATAAAATCAAGCCCTCATATGTTTATCTTGCTTTGAAATGTTCTTCTGGTAGGATTGATTTTGTGCAAGTCCGACATACTTGGCACGCTCATAATTTTCCCGTTCCCCCACGTATAAAGTTATGGTTCTATTCATTTGAAACATAAGAACTTCCAAGACGTGAGGGTAAAAAGTCTTCTAGTTTGTTACAAAAGTTTATGATTGCTATTGAAAAAAATTAAAAAAGAGTTTATGTATAGCTTTGTTCGTTTTCACAACAAACTTTGAATTTAATATTTAATATTATTAAAACTTTCTAAGAATATCTATACCGATGAAGAGAATTTATTTGCATAAGGCAAAAGCCCAAATTGCCCGTCCCAACACAATCCGCGACATTAATAAACAGATAGTTTTAACTTATGTCCGTGACCGCGCGCCAATTTCGCGCGCCGAGATTGCCCGCCAAACTGAGTTGCAAAGATCAACGGTTTCGGCAATTGTTGACGATCTACATCTTGACGGTTTGATTGAGGAAATCGGCACGGGCGATTCTACCGGCGGCAGAAAACCGACTTTGTTGAAACTAAGAACCGGAATCCCGGTTGCCATCGGCGTAGATATTACGCCGCGCTACACGACAATTGCGCTGGCTGATTTGGCAGGACAGGTTTTGAAAGAAAACACTTTCCCGACCTCGCCCGATGCCGATTATATGTCAGAGCAAATTATTAAGGGAGTTGAAAAACACGTTCTTGATAATAAAAAACACCATCTTGAAGTCGGTATCAGCGTTCCTGGAGTCGCCGATCAAGCGACCGGGAGAGTTCGTTATATTCCGTATTTTCAATGGAGTAACTGGGAAATTTCTAGACAAATTACTACTAAAACCAGTCTTCCGGTAACAATTGATAATGACGCGAACGCCATTGCCTTAGCCGAGTTGTGGTTTGGTGATGAAGTCAACCGGCGAGATAAAAATTTTATCACGGTTTTGGTCGCCGAGGGAGTCGGAACCGGAATTGTTTTCGACGGGCAGGTTTATCGGGGCGAGAGAGGCGCAGCCGGAGAATTCGGTCATATGATAGTCGGTGAGAACGCGCCGACTCTCTGCTCCTGCGGCAGCCGAAATTGTTGGGAAGCGCATTCTTCGGAAAAAGCAATTGTCGCTCGTTACCAAAATCAAATCAAAAACCGTCAGCCCGCCGATGAAGATATAAACGTAGAGCAGTTAATTAACTTGGCAAATAACGGTGAAAAGGAAGCCGTCGAAGCGTTGAAGGAAACTGCAAAATATATCGGTATCGGTATCTCAAACTTGATTATCGGATTTAGCCCGCAAGCCGTCGTCGTCAGCGGGCGCGTAGTTAGAGCCTGGGATTTGATAAAAGATGAAATCGAATTTTTAGCGGGAAGAAGCGTCCGCCAAGGATTACCGCATACGGTTATCAGGGCTTCTTCACTCGGAGATTTTCCCACCTTGAAAGGTTCTTTGAGCCTTGTTTTGGCGCGAAAATTTGCTTCAGCTAATTAAATTTTAAAAAAGTTGGAAAAATTTGCGATAAAGTCTTGACAAGAGTGTTACAAATATATTAAAACTTTGTTTGTTTCCACAACAAACAAAAAAATTCTTTTTTTAGTATTCATTATTCAAATTTGGTCAGAAGACCCTTTTAAGGGTGTTAATTATAATTTGGTCTATTCAAGTAACGTAAAAGTGTAAGTAAGAGAGGTAATCAATTAATGTGTAAATTAAAAAGTTTGAAGAAATATAGATTTTTGTGGACGGCAATATATGTTTTATGTTTTGTCTTTACGACTATGGCGCAGACCGAGTCGGCGAGAATTCAAGGTACTGTCACCGACCAGACGGGAGCCTCAGTGCCAAGCGCGACATTGACGGTGACTGATTTAGGTACTAACCGGGAAATTACAGCCCAAACCAACGGAGAAGGGGCTTATTCGATTCTGACGTTGCAGCCGGGAAAATATCAGATTGCAGTAACCCAAAGTAACTTTAAAACAACCAAGCAGGAGATAACGCTCGAAGTTGCCCAGACAGCAACCTTAGATTTTACGTTAGAAACCGGTGCGGTCAGTGAAACAGTTACAATTACAAACGATACTCCGTTAGTAGATTCGTCGAGTTCGGCACTCGGCGAAGTCATTCAGGGAAGACAAATTGTCGAACTTCCGTTGAACGGACGCAATGTAATAGAACTGGCGCGTCTAGTGCCGGGCGTAACGCAAGGCGTAGTTGGCGGATTTGCAACCGGTGTCGGAGGCGATGCCGAAACTTATCGCGGCAACAATGTCGGCGGCGCGGCACTCAGCGTCAACGGTCAGCGCACGCAGTCAAATAATTATTTGCTCGACGGCGTGGACAACAATGAAGCACTCGTCGGCACAATCAACATTTTTCCGACTGCCGATTCGGTGCAGGAATTTCGTATTCAGACCAGCGTCGCGCCGTCCGAATTCGGACGCGGCGGCGGCGGCATCGTCAACGCCGCTATCAAATCGGGGACGAATGCTTTTCACGGAAGCGCATTTACTTTTATTCGCAACAGCGTCTTTGACGCCAGGCAAACATTTGACCCGACAAAGAGTCTTTTCCGCCGTGGACAATTCGGCGGCTCCATTGGCGGTCCGATTTTTCTGCCCCGCTTTGGCGAAGGCGGACCGACATTTTATAACGGAAAAGACAAGGTGTTCTTTTTCGCTGATTACGAAGGTTTGCGCCAATTCTTGCCGCGCGGACGAGAAACGGCGAGCGTGCCAACGGCAGAGTTCCGCAACGGAAATTTTTCAGCCCTTACGACTCAACTCCGTGACCCGTTGACCGGATTAAACATCTGTAATACTCCCGGCAACGCTACTTGTAACGGAACCCCGTATAATCGTTTGGATTTACTACCGGGCGGACGTTTAAATCAAGCGGCATTAAATTACTTGCGGGCGTTTCCGCTGCCGAATATTTCCGGCGCAGGCACCCAGAATAATTACGAAGCGTTTCGCAATCAAACCGAAAACAACAATACTTTCAATGTCAGAGTTGACGGCAACATAAACGACCGCAACCAACTTTTTACGCGCATCAGTTACGGCAATTACGACCAGGAAGTTACTTCGCGTTTGCCTAATCTGCCCGCCGGTTTCGGTTCGGGAACGAATCCGACGCGCAACCGCGCCATCGTTGTCGGCTTAAACAGTTCGCTGACCGATAATTTATTTAACGAATTTCGTATTCAGGCAGCGCGTCTCAAATTCGGTTATGAACCGCCGTTCGGCGACACGCCGGTTTCTCAGAATCTCGGCATCGTCAATGCCAACCGCGATTCGAGCTTAGGCGGCGGCGCGTTAATCGGCGGCTACAACGGACAACTCGAATATACCGGCGATTTCGGTCCGTATCGCGTTCCGCAAAACACCTATCAAGTGGTGGAAGGAATGAGTTACACGACGGGCAATCATACATTCAAATTCGGTGGCACGATTCTGCGCCGACAGGTTGATTTGTTCCGTCCGAATCGTGGTAAAGGATATTTCTTCTTATATGGAAACGGCGATTTCACGCAATGCAGAAACGATAACGATCCTGAATCCGCATCAGGAACGACGCGGTTTGAGCAAGCCGATTTGTTAATCGGTTTTGTTTGTAATTATCAAGTCGGTCCGCCGTTTGGCACAGTCGGTACGCGTACCTGGGAAAACGGCTTTTTCGGTCAAGACGATTGGCGAGTCAGCCGCAAATTGACTTTAAATTTAGGTTTGCGTTACGAATATTTTACCAATCCGACGGAAGAATACGGTCGTCAATCGAATTTTGATATCCAAACGGGACGCTTGCTTTTAGCTAAGGACGGCAAAGATTCTTTGACCGAAACGGATAAAAACAATTTTAGTCCGCGGGTCGGTTTTGCCTATGATATTTTCGGCAAAGGCAAATCAGTTCTGCGCGGCGGTTATGGGATTTTCTATTTCCTCGACCGCGGCGGTATTGACAATCAATTAGCCCAAAACGCGCCGTTCAGCGGTTTCAGCGTTTGCAGTTACCGAGACGGCTGCCGCATTACTTTGTCGGGACGCGCTCCGAACGGAAGCAACGACAACAGATTGGCGACCGGCGCGTTGCCGCTCGGCGACATCAGCAGCGTCAACTTAAACAATCCTTCGGGAATTGACGTGTTGGCGGTTTTACCCGACAACAAAATTTCCAATACGCAGCAGTTTAACGTTCAATTTCAACAGCAATTGACCAACGATACGGCAATCAGCGTTGGATATGTCGGAACGCGGGGGCGCAATCTGGCTTTGTATTACAACTTGAACGGACGCACTGTCGAACCGGGAACGAACGTTGGATGTCCGCGATCATTGGTGAACGGCAGATGTTTTTCCAGTCTTAATCGCGTCAACGTGCGCGACGACAACGGCAAATCGCAATACGATTCGCTGCAAGTTCAACTCGAACGCCGCTTTGCTCAAGGTTGGCAGTATCTTTTGTCTTACGCTTATTCAAGAACGAAAGACAACGGCAACGGCGCGTTTGATTCGGTCGGCGATACGAATATCAATTTTATTGAACCGTATGCCCGTTCGCGCTCTGATTATCCGCACACATTTGTCTTTAGTTCGATTTACGAAATTCCGTTCGGACGCGGCAGACAATTCGGTTCGGACATTCCGCGTGTTCTCGACGCGATTATCGGTGGATTTCAACTCAACGGCATTTTTCGCGCCCAGAGCGGCAGTGCCTTTGACATTCGCCGCGACGGTGTGCGGGTGGATTTGGTCGGTGACCCGTATGGCGGCACAACTGAAAAGTTCTTGGACAGAGCGGCTTTCAGATTGGCTCCGGCGGGACGTTTCGGAAACCTGGAACGCAACGGACTACGCTCGCCTTCAACTTACGTCGTCAATTTGGGCGTATCGAAAAACTTCGGCATTTCTGAAGATGCGAAAATTCAATTCAGAACTGAGTTTTTCAACCTTTTAAATACACCGCAGTTAAGTCAGCCGGATACTAATTTCGATACCGGCAACAATAATTTCGGACGCATCCAAGGAACACAGTTCCGCAGTGCGCGCCAAATTCAATTTGGACTTCGGTTACAGTTCTAAATTGAATACCAAAGATGCCAGACCAGCAATTGGCATCTTGTTCTTTTACAGGGCGTGGGACTCAATGTTTCTCACGCCTTTTTATTTTCCTTTTTGAGCGAGATTGGTTGATGACGCGATTTATATTTCATTTCTTTTTCCTAAGCGGGCTTATAAATTTCATCGGCTTTGAACTGTACGCGCAAAACAACGTTAGCGAAAATCAAACCCGAACGCTGCAAGTCGAAAAAGTCGAACCGCCGAGTTGGTGGGCGAATCATTCGGTAAATCCTGTTCGCCTACTCGTGCGCGGCGCGAATTTCGAGGGCGCAAAAATCGTTTCAAAAAATAATCTCCTCAAAGTTTCCAACGTCAAAATAAACCGGCGCGGCGATTATCTTTTCTTCGACGTAACAATCGCCGGAAATACAAAGCCCGCGAAATACGATTTTGAAGTTTCGACGGCAACCGGGAGGGCGACGATTCCTTTTGAAATTTCCGCGCCGCTCAACGCGAAAACAAACTTTCAAGGCATCACAAATAACGACATTATCTATTTAATAATGCCCGACCGTTTTGCCAACGGCGATATGCCGAACGATAAAGACGCTGACCGCACGAATCCGCGAGCCTGGCACGGCGGCGATTTTCGCGGCATCACGCAGAAAATTCCATACTTAAAAGAGTTGGGCATTACGGCGATTTGGCTGACGCCGTGGTATGACAACCCGGATGCAGCCAATCAATGTGATAAACCTTGGTGTCCGAATACAAATTATCACGGCTATCACGCTATTGATTATTACGGCGTGGAAAATCATTTCGGGACAATGCATGATTTGCGCGAGATGGTTGAAACGGCACACCGCAACGGTATCAAAGTCGTTCAAGACCAAGTGGCGAATCATGTAGGCATTCAACATCCTTGGGCGAAAAATCCGCCGCTGGATAATTGGTTCAACAAGTTTGACCAAAATTCCTTTAATAACTCAGTTCTACTTTCACCGAACGCTTCGCAATCCGAACGCGATAACTTGCTCAAAGGTTGGTTCAACGAACTACTGCCGGATATAAATCAGGACGAGCCGGAAGTGGCGAAATACGAAATTCAAAACGCGCTCTGGTGGATTGCAATGACGGGTATTGACGGCATTCGGCAGGACACGATTCAATATATGCCGCGCGAATTTATCCGCGATTGGTCAACTGCAATTCTCAAACAATATCCGAAGTTTTATTTAGTTGGCGAAATTTTCGAGCGCGATTCGGCACAAACAGCTTTCTTTCAAGGCGGAAAAACGGGTTGGGACAACATTGACACAAATCTGCCGAGCGTTTTCGATTTTAAACTCTGGGAGACTTCGCAGGAAGTTTTCACCGGCAAGAAACCGATGCGAGCCTTGCGTGACGTTTTGAAATACGACGGACTTTATCCGAATATCAACCGCGTCACGACTCTGCAAAACAACCATGACACCGACCGTTTTATGTCTCTGCCGGGCGCAACGCTCGAAGGCGCAATGCTGCACACGGCGTTTATACTTTCGATGCGCGGCATTCCGCAGCTTTATTACGGCGAAGAAATTGCGATGACCAGCGGACACGACCCGGACAACCGCAAAGATTTTCCCGGCGGTTGGCGTGAAGATTCAGTCAATAAATTTGCAAAGGAAGGCAGAACGGCGGACGAGCAGAAAATGTTCGAGTGGGCGCAAAGATGGATTTTATTGCGGCGAGAAAACAAGTCTTTGAAAGAGGGGAAAACTATTGACTTATTTTACGACAATAATGTTTATGTTTTTGCGAGGAAACTTGGTCAGGAAACATTTGTGCTTGCCTTCAATAATTCAAACGAACTAACAAGAAGTTTAATGTTACCAGCCTTAAATATAGGCGTTGCTGACGGCTCAAGAGTCGAACCAAGAATCGGAATCGCCGGAGTTTCATACATCAAAAACGGAGAGTTTGGGATTTTCGTTAATGCTAAAAGTGTTGTGGCTTACGAAATTATAAAATAGTTTTCTAATTATGAATTTTCCGAGAGCCAGCGGCATATTACTGCATCCGACATCTTTGCCGAGTAAATTCGGCATCGGCGATTTGGGCGATGAAGCCTACTGGTTTGTAGATTTTCTGGCAGCTGCCAAGCAAACTTATTGGCAGGTTTTGCCGCTCGGTCCGACCGGTTATGGCGATTCGCCGTATCAATGTTTTTCAGCGTTTGCGGGAAATACGAATCTGATTTCGCCGCAGAAAATTGTTGAAGACGGTTTTCTGAACGAAGAGGAAACGAATCAGAAACCTAATTTTCCCGAAGGCAGAGTTGATTTCGGAAAAGTTTATGAATGGAAAATTTGGATTCTGGCAAAGGCTTACGAACGGTTTCGTCTGACGACGAGCGTTAATTTGCGCGGGAAATTTGAGACTTTTTGCCAGCAGGAAGCCGCTTGGTTGGACGATTACGCATTGTTTCGCGCGATAAAAAAATCGCAAGACCAGAAATCCTGGCAGAAATGGGAAGCCGGTTTGCTTTTGCGAAAAACCGCTGCTTTGTCGCAAACCTCAGAAAATTTGCGCGAAGAAGTTCAAGCGCAGAAATTTCAGCAATGGCTTTTCTTCCGGCAATGGAACGAATTAAAAAATTACTGCCGCTCGAAAAATATAAAAATCGTCGGCGATATTCCAATTTTTGTTGCGCTTGATTCAGCGGACGTTTGGTGCAATCCGTCGCAGTTCAAACTTGACGAAGATGGTTCGGCGAAGGTTGTCGCCGGAGTTCCGCCCGATTATTTTTCTAAAACAGGTCAGCTTTGGGGCAATCCGATTTACAATTGGGAGCAAATGCAGCGCGACAATTTTCGTTGGTGGATTGATCGTGTAAAGGCAACTTTGAAAACGGTTGACATCGTGCGCGTTGACCATTTTCGCGGCTTTGCGGCAAGTTGGGAAGTGCCGGGCGGCGACACGACGGCGCAGAACGGGCGTTGGGTGAATGTGCCGGGCAAAAAATTGTTTGAGACGCTGAAAAATGCGCTGGACGATTTGCCGTTTTGGGCGGAAGATTTGGGCGTGATAACGCCGGACGTGGAAGAATTGCGCGACGGTTTCGGATTTCCCGGAATGCGTATTCTGCAGTTTGCTTTCGGCGGCGGCACGGATAATCACGATTTGCCGCATAATTATATAAAAAATTGTGTTGCCTATACCGGGACGCATGACAACGATACCACGGTCGGCTGGTTCAATTCGCAAGCCGGCAGCAGTTCAACGCGCGATGCTAAACAGATAAAACGCGAACGCGAATTTTGTCTGGATTATCTAAAGTCGGACGGCAAAGCAATTCACTGGGATTTTATCAAGACCGTTTGGGAATCGGTAGCGGACACAGCGATTGCGCCGATGCAGGATTTGTTAGGTTTGGGCAACGAAGCGCGGATGAATCTGCCCGCCTCGAGTTCGGGAAATTGGTATTGGCAATGCCGAGAAGGCGATTTTTCCGATGAAATTAAGCAAAGATTGCGCGGTTTGACCGAGATTTACGGAAGAGTTAGCCACGAACAAACACGAAAAGACACGAAAAAGAAATTATGAAAAACAAATTGCATTATTTCATTTTTTTACTACTTATCGCCTATTGCTCGTCGCTCACCGCTAATGCGCAAACGCCGACAGTTGAAAAAATTGACCCGCCGAATTGGTGGGCGAATATGACGGTTAATCCTGTTCGTGTGCTGATTCGCGGAAAAAATTTAAGCGGCGCAAATGTTTTATCACCAATGAACAGCGGTTTGAAAACATATAATTTTCGCCACAGCGAGAATGGACATTATCTATTTTTCGATGTTGAAATTGTGCCGAATACAAAAGCCGGAAAATATAACTTTAAGGTCGAAACGAGAAACGGTTTCGTCAACGCGCCTTTTGAAATTTCCCAAAAGATGCCGCGCCAAAATCGTTTTCAGGGTTACACGCCCGACGATGTGATTTATTTTTTGATGCCCGACCGATTCGCTGACGGCGACCAATCAAATAATGATCCACCGAAGTCGAAAGGTTTATACGACCGCTCGAAAGGTCGACATTATCACGGCGGCGACCTTCAAGGCGTGATTGATAAATTGCCTTACTTGAAATCTTTGGGCGTAACGGCGATTTGGACAACGCCGGTTTATGACAACAACGACCAACTCGATACAAAGGAAGTTTACGAAGGCGTTCCGGCTACGACCGGTTATCACGGCTACGGCGCAATTGATATGTATGCGGTTGACGAGCATCTCGGCACGTTTGCGAAACTTCGAGAGTTGATTGATAAAGCGCACGCGCTCGGTTTGAAAGTGATTCAAGACCAGGTGGCGAATCACACCGGACCGTATCACGTCTGGGCGAACGACCCGCCAACACCGACCTGGTGGAATGGAACGGTTGAAAATCACGTTTCAAACAACTGGCAGAAATGGACGGCGATGAATCCGCGCGCGACTTATCAAACGCAGAAACGCAACATTGACGGATGGTTTATAGACATCCTGCCTGATTTTAATCAAGACGACCCGGAAGTTGAAAAATACCTGATTCAAAATTCGATTTGGTGGCTGGAAATGAACGGCTTCGACGCGATTCGGATGGACACTTTGCCGCATGTTCCGCGCACGTTCTGGCAAAAATGGGGCGGCGCAATAAAACGCGAATATCCGAACGTAAACATCCTGGGCGAACTTTACGACGGTGACCCGGCATTGATTTCGTATTTTCAAACCGGAAGGCGCGGACACGACGGAATTGATACGCAAATTGATACGCTCTATGACTTTGCACTTTTTTATTCGATTCGCAATGCTTTCGCGCAAGGCAAAAATATCCGTGAAGTTTCTCAGATGTTTGCCAAAGATTGGCTTTATCCAAATCCGAGCGTCTTGACGACATTTCTCGGTGTTCACGATATGCCGCGATTTATGAACGAAGAAGGCGCGACGGTTGAAGGCTTGAAAATGGCGCAGACTTTGATTATGACTTCGCGCGGCACGCCGCTTCTTTATTACGGCGACGAACTGGCGATGCGCGGCGGCAGCGACCCCGACAACCGGCGCGATTTTCCCGGCGGCTTTCCCAGCGATACGCGAAACGCTTTTACGAATTCAGGCAGAACCGCCGAAGAAAAAGACGTTTGGAATCATCTTGCGCTTTTAGGAAAACTGCGTCGTGAGCTTGAGCCTTTGCGAAACGGAAAATCGATTGATTTGTTGGACGAAGAACAACAGATGGCTTACGCGCGCGTCAAGGAAAATCAAGCAGTCCTGACGATTTTCAATAACGACACCAATGCGGCTAACGTGCAGTTTGACGTTTCGATGATTAAACAGTTTTCGGGAAATGCGACTTTAAACGACCGTTTGGAAAAAGTGAAAGACGTAAAAATTGAAAACGGTAAAATAAAATTTTCAATGCCCGCGCGAACCGCAGGAATTTTTACAATCAAATAATTTTTTGAGGAAAAATTGATGAACACCAAACCGCGTTTGAGTTTTTGGCAAATCTGGAATATGAGCTTCGGCTTTATGGGAATTCAGATTGGATTCGGCTTGCAGCAGGCAAATATGTCGCCGATTTATAAATATCTGGGCGCGGAAGAAAGCAGTTTGCCGTATTTATGGCTGGCTGGACCGATTACGGGTTTGCTGATTCAGCCGGTTATCGGCGCGATGAGCGACCGAACCTGGAATCGGCTCGGTCGCCGCCGCCCTTATTTTTTGGTTGGCGCAATTTTGTCGAGCATTTGTCTTCTTCTGATGCCGTTTTCATCAGCACTCTGGATGGCGGCGAGCCTTTTGTGGATTTTGGATGCAAGCATCAATACAAGTATGGAACCATTTCGCGCGTTCGTCGGTGATAAATTGCCAGAAGAACAGCGCACGACCGGTTTCGTGATGCAGTCGTTTTTCATCGGCATCGGACAAACTCTGGCGAACGCCGCACCGTTTATTCTGGCAACTCTCGGCGTGACGGGCGTGATGGCGAGCGGCATTCCGAACGCGACGCTTTACGCTTTTATTATTGGAGCAGCGGCTTTTCTTGTCGCGGTTTTGTGGACGGTCGTCAGCACGAAAGAATATCCGCCCGAAGACATCGAAGAATTTCGGCGCAAACAATCGCAAGAAAATGTCGTCAGTCATATTTTCAAAGAGATTTGGGATGCCCTAAAAGATATGCCGACGACGATGAAGCAGCTCGCCGTCGTGCAGTTTTTCACCTGGTTTGCCTTGCCGTGTATGTGGCAGTTTTATGGTTTGGCGGTGGCGCGTCACATTTTTCTCGCGCCCGACGAAAAATCGCCGCTGTTCGCCGCCGGAACCGAATGGGGCGGACTTTCCTTTGCGGTTTATAACGTCGGCTGTTTTCTCGTCGCTTTTTTGATTCCGCCATTTGCTAAAGCGACCAACCGCAAAACGACGCATTTTATTTGTTTGGCTCTCGGCGGTTTGGGCTTGCTTTCGACGTATTACGCGCAGGACAAGTATTTTTTGTGGGTCGGTATGGCGGGAGTCGGCATCGCCTGGGCTTCGATTCTTTCAATGCCGTATGTCATTTTAGCCGGTGCTATAAAACCTTCGCGGATGGGCGTTTATATGGGCGTTTTCAACTTATTCATCGTTCTACCGCAGATTGTGATGTCCCTGATTGTGCCGCAAATCTACGAAAACATTCTCGGCAAAGACCCGCTCAACGTCGTGCTGCTCGGCGGTTTCGTAATGCTCCTTGCAGCATTCAGCGTGTTGATTGTCAAAGATGTCGGCGCGGCAAACATTGACACTACCGTGCCGAGCGCGAGTGCCGTTGCCGGAACTGAGCAGTAAGAAAATCTATAAAGGTGAAAATTATGAAACACAAAACTTTGTATAAATTTTTCATTAGTAATATCGTCGTTCTGCTTTTGCTGACGAGTTTTTCATCCGTCATTAAATCACAGCAACCGACGCGCGACTTCTCGAAAGAAAATGCGCGAATGTCGCAGGAATGGGTGAAAGACGCGGTGATTTATGAAATTTACCCGCGGCAATATTCGCAAAAGGGCGATTTTAATTCGATTACAAGTGATTTGGACAGATTGAAAAATCTCGGCGTAACGGTTTTGTGGCTGATGCCGATTCACCCGATTGGCAAGGAAAAATCGAAAGGCACCATCGGCTCGCCTTACGCTGTCAAAGATTATTACGCTATAAATTCTGATTACGGCACGAAAGCAGATTTGCAGAAATTAATTGCCGAAGCGCATAAACGCGAAATGAAAGTCATTATTGATATGGTTGCCAACCATACGGCTTGGGACAGCGTGATGATGAAAAATAAAGCGTTTTACACGCAGGACAAAACTGGCAACATCATTCCGCCCGTCGCTGATTGGAAGGATGTTGCCGACTTGAATTACGACAATGCCGAACTCCGCAAATATATGATTGAGATGCTCAAGTCCTGGGTGAGCGAATATGATTTGGACGGTTTTCGCTGTGACGTCGCCGGATTTATACCGACCGATTTTTGGGAAGCGGCGCGGACGGAAGTAGATAAAATCAAGCCGAATACGATTTGGCTGGCGGAATGGGAATCGCCCGATTTGCTCGTCAAAGCGTTTGATTTAGATTATTCGTGGGCAAATCATTCGGCGATGATGAATGTTTTGCAGGGCAATGTTCCCGCGTCGGAAATTCGCCGAGTTTGGGAAGCGGACAAGGCAAAAATGCCGAAAGCCGCACTCCGAATGCGTTTTTCCGATAACCACGACGAACGCCGCGCGATTGCGCGTTTCGGCGAAAAAGCTGCGCTCGCGGCGCAGGCTTTAGTTTTCACGCTCGACGGCGTGCCGATGTTTTATAACGGAATGGAAGCGGGCGACACGACCGAATCAGGCGCGCCCGCATTGTTTGAAAAAATGCCGATTTTCTGGCAAATCGCCGAACGCCGTCCCGAATTTCCGCGCTTTTATGAGCAGATGATTGCGCTCCGCAGAAATTCGGCGGCACTTCGGCGTGGTGATTTAACTTGGCTGAAAAATTCCGATGAAACCAAAGTTTTGACTTTCACGCGCAAAAGCGGAAATGAAGAAATTCTGGTAGCGATAAATTTCTCGAATCAACCGTTTTTCGGCGCGGTCGAGCTTTCAGGAAATTACGACGAAATCACGCCGAACGTCGGCGCGCCTTTGCCGCCGGACGACGATAAGATGAAAGCGAAATCACAGGCGAAAGCCGCTTTGCCGACGATTAGCTTGGAAGCGTTCGGATTCAGAATTTTTAAGAAAAAATAATTTATCGGATTTGCAGTTATGAAAAAAAACTTTCCGTTTTTGCCTTTTTACTTTTTACTTTTTACTTGTTTGAGCAACGCTCAAACGCTCGCGCCCGGTGCGCCCGGCAAAGACGCGCAATGGGCGAGCGCGGGCAAACAAGCCATCGGAACTTCCGCGAGTCTCGAATCAAA
Organism: Acidobacteria bacterium 28-1; assembly: GCA_002050365.1. Classification (GTDB taxonomy): domain Bacteria; phylum Acidobacteriota; class Blastocatellia; order Pyrinomonadales; family Pyrinomonadaceae. The sequence goes on along the minus strand of MWYZ01000036.1, from coordinate 22,556 downwards.
AGTCTGGTTCACGCTGCAAGGCGGCGCGATGACGGAAGTTTATTATCCTGATGTAACGACGGCGAATGTTCATCTTTTGCAGTTTGTCGTTGTGAATCCGAAAAGGAAAACGGTTGAAACCGAACGCGACGACGCGAGTCATCAAATCAGAGTTTCACGAAATGATTCTCTGAGTTTTCATCAAATCAACATAGCCAAAAGCCGCGCGTGGGAAATCCAAAAAAGCTATACAATTGACCCCGCACATAATTCTATTTTAATTAGTGTGGCATTCACGCCGAGAATAGCAGACCTTCAACTTTATGTTTATTACGACCCGTCTTTGAACAACACCGGAATGCACGACACGGCTTGGACACTTGAAAAGGCTTTCCTTTCATCAGATCGCGACAAGGCATCTGCTCTCGTCTGTAAAAGCGATTCGTGCGAATTCAGCGAAATGACAAACGGTTTTTTGGGAACGAGCGACGGCATCGAACAGTTAAAACGTGACGGAAAAATTACCAATCAATTTCCACGTGCCGAAAACGGAAATGTCATTCAACTCGCTCATATAAACTCAAAGTTTTTATTAAACAATCACGAACTTTTTCAATTGAGTTTGGGATTCGGTAAAACGCCGGAAGAAGCACTGCAAACAGCGACGATTTCGGTTCAAAAGGGTTTTGGTAAAAATAATCAGGAGTACGAAAAAGGCTGGAGCGATTACATTAAAACTATTCCAAAAGTCGAGCCGAAATATCAAGCGCAATTTAATATGGCAGCGATGGTTTTGAAGGCGCAGGAAGACAAAACCGTGCGCGGCGCGAATGTGGCAAGTCTCACAATACCGTGGGGCGGCGGCGTGAATGCCAATGAAGATGTCGGCGGCGGTTATCATCTGGTTTGGTCGCGGGATTTATATCAAGTTGTCACGGCATATATGGCTTTGGGCGACACGGCAGCGGCAAATCGCGCACTCGATTTTCTCTTTAATATTCAGCAAAAACCGGACGGCAGTTTTCCGCAAAATTCCTGGCTCGACGGCAAACGCGGCTGGGGTTCACTCCAACTTGATGAAGTCGCTTACCCGTTGATTATGGCTTACCAATTGAAAAGATTCGACAAACAAACTTATGAAAATCACGTGAAAAAAGCTGCCGATTTTCTCGTCAAAACCGGACCGAAAACCGTGCAGGAGCGTTGGGAAGAAAAGTCGGGTTATTCGCCTTCGACGATAGCGGCAGAAATTGCGGGACTTGTTTGCGCGGCGGATATTGCCAAGAAAAATGGCGACGAAGCATCGGCAACAATTTATCTTGCCACCGCCGATGATTGGACGCGAAATGTTGACCGCTGGACGGCGACGACAACCGGAAAATACGGCGACGGAAATTATTATCTGCGCCTGACTGAAAACGGAACGCCGGACGCGAATGAAAAAACCGTTCTCAACAACGGCGCGGGAACTTTTCTCGAAAATGAAATTGTTGACGCGGGATTTTTGGAACTTGTGCGTTTGGGAATTAAATCGCCCGACGACCCGTTAATCGTCAAATCTCTCAAAATTATTGACGAGAAAATCAAAGTCAATACACCGAACGGTGAAGCGTTTTATCGTTACAACAACGACGGCTACGGCGAAATGGACGACGGACGGCGTTGGAATTGGGACGGAAAATATACCGGAAAAGGAAGGCTTTGGGCTTTGCTCTCGGGTGAACGCGGGCAATATGAATTAGCGGCGCATTTGGCATTGAATAAATTAAATCCTATTGAAGATATTAAAACTCAAAAAATTCAAACTAAAGACGCTCAAGGTGGATTTTATATTAGTGCCAAAAAACGTCTTGACGCAATGCTCAACTTTTCCAACGAAGGTTTGATGATTCCCGAACAAGTTTGGGACAAAGCCGAAACGCCGAAAAATATAGACAAACAATTTATTCCCGAACTTAAATTCGGTGAAGGCACAGGCTCGGCAACTCCGCTTGCGTGGTCAATGGCGCAATTTATTCGATTAGCAGTAAATCTGCAAGAAGTCAGAAATCTCGACACGCCCGATGTTGTTTACAATCGTTACGTTAGAAACGGTATTCCCGGACAAACTGGTTTTAATATCTCGTCGCCCGACCCGAACACTTTGGCGACATTGAAAGCCGGAGAAGTTTTCACGGTCAAGGGACAAGCCGCGCCGAATTCGATAATCGCCGCCGTGTTGGACGACCAACGCCAAAGCGTTAAAGTGAGTGCGAATGGCGAATTTTCTTTCACGATGAAAATGCCTGTAAGCGAAACCGTCGGCTATTTAGCAATTCAAACGCCAGACGGCGCGACCTTTATCTCGCCAAACAAAATCGGCGGCGCGTTAAAAAAAGAAAAAAAACTGTCGGCGGAAATCATCGAGAAAGTCAAAAACTCTAAACAAAGTCCCTTAATTGAAGGCGGTAAAGCAATCTTTATTTATCGAGGCGCGGCAAAACGAGCGCAGCTTGCCGGAGATTTTACCGGATGGCAGCCTCGCGGCGCGGTTTTGCAGGATGTTGGAGAAAATTTGAAAGCGGCAGTGATGGAATTTCCCGCAACAGCGCGAGTCGAATACAAATTCATCATTGACGGAAACTGGATTCCCGACCCGATGAATCCGAGTAAACTCGACAACGGCGTTGGCAGTGAAAATTCGTTTTTCACGATGCCCGACTATCAGCCGACGATTTGGGATAAGGAAGATAAACTTTCTTCTGCAAAAATTGAAGAAATTGAAATTTACGGCAAAATTTACGGAAAACGCACGGTGAAAATTTATCAACCGCTTATAAATTCAAACGAGGAAGTATTTTTACCGACGCTTTACCTTCAAGATGGAACCGATTACATCAATCGTGCAAAAGCCATCCAAATTCAGGAAAATCTCGTCAAAGCCGGAAAAACTAAACCTTTTATAATGGTTTTTGTTGATTATAAAGACCGCACGAAAGAATATTGGGCAAGCGACGATTACGCCAAATTTCTGGCGACAGAAGTTGTTCCGGCGATTGATGCAAAATACAACACAATCAAAAATCGTGAAGGACGTGCTTTGCTCGGCGCATCTTTGGGCGGAATTACAAGCATATGGGTTGGGCTAAAGTATCCTGAAACGTTTGGGCGTATTGGCGGACAAAGTTCTTCGTTTTGGGTTGATAGTGAACGAGTTATAAAAGAATTATCGAAACTCGATGTAAGCAAAATAAAATTCCGGTTTTATTTTGACGACGGAACATTTGAAGGCGTTGATGACAGCCGCCGCGTCAATGTCATGCTGCGCGGCAAAGGCTTTCCTGTCACTTACCGCGAAGAATTCACCGGACATAATTGGACTAGCTGGCGCGATCGCCTGGCTGATGCTTTTATCGCGCTTTGGAAGAATTAGCGGATAAAAATTGTAAATTTATTAATTTCAATTATCTTTATGAATAGAGAAATTGTTTTAGCTGCCGATTTGGGCGGAACGAATTTGCGAATGGCGGCAATTGATTGTCAAGGGACGATTTTGTATCGCACCAGACGTGAAACTCCTCGCGGCGAATGTGCGGACGAAATTGTCGAGGCAATTGTCGAATCCGCAAATGAATGTCGGGAAAACTGCGACGGTTTTCAAGTTAAGGCAATCTCCACCGCTGTTCCCGGAACCGTTAACGTCAGTGACGGCATAATTATAACGGCTCCAAACTTAGCTGCTTTGAATGATTTCAGAATGGTCGCCGCACTTGAAAATAAACTCGGAATCAAAGCGGTTCTCGAAAACGATGCTAATGTGGCGGCAGTCGGGGAAAATTGGCTCGGCGTGTCAAAAGGATGTAAAAATTCAATTTACGTGACGCTTGGCACGGGCGTCGGAGGCGGAATTATTATTGACGGAAAAGTTTTGCGCGGAGCCGGCGGAAGGGCTGGAGAAATCGGACATCTTTGCGTTGAAGCATTCGGTGTGCCCTGCCGTTGCGGTTCGTGTGGCTGCGTTGAACAATACTCCTCAGCATCGGCGATTGTTCGGATAGCTAAAGAATTGGAGGCGCAATATCCTGAATCGGCGTTAAAGAATAACGCACAATTAAAGGCTTTTGAAGTATTTCAAGCCGGAACAAACGGGGACGAGTTGGCGTTGGAAGTCTTCCGGCAAATGGGGTTCTATCTCGGTGTTGCGCTGACCAGTTTATTAAACGTTCTAAATCCTGAAATCGTTGTAGTCGGCGGCGGAGCAAGCGCAGGATGGAAATTATTTATGCCTCAAATGCAGGAAACAATCCGCCGAAGAGCTTATGGAGGTTCATCCGTCCGAGCGAAAATAGTGCGTGGCGAATTAGGAGACGATGCCGGAATATTGGGCGCGGCGCGACTCGCTTTTGATTTATTGGCGTAGTTAAAATCTTTCTAAAGCGCAACTATATCATCGGAAAATACAAGATTATATCAATCTTGGGCAGTATGATTTGCCTCGGTAATAAAATTTTTCGATTGAGAAAGGCTTTGTAATTATCTTTTTTGGTATCAAAAGGACTTTACCTTCTTCATCAATAAACAATTCTTTAACGCACATTTCATCACCGATTCGCGCAATGGCAATATCGTCGGACTTGGTCAATCACGGCTTGCGTCTTAATGTTTCCGTTCGCCGGTTGAAACGCCGCGTGTCGTCGAACCGTTTCGCGCAATATCTGCCGGTATTTTTCTAATGAATAAATTGCACTGAAAAAGCCCGCGCTGTGAACAACTTGGCGGGCTTTTGTTATCTGAAAATCAGAATGAATTTTACCAGCGCAACGGACGAATATCAGGACCGATAACATATTCGCCGGACAAGACATCGCCGCTCCGGTCGGGATTAATTAATGCGCCGGTGTCGGCATGAGTAAAGTGTCCCGCATACCAAATCACCGAATCTTGATTACTTAGCGATTCATTATTCAACCACGGTGCAAGATTAGCGGCTGTGCTGGTATTCGGGTCGTTAAGTTCAGCGGGTTCGCCCCCTATTCCTGCTTGGTAGCGCAAAAACCAAACATCACCTCCGCCGTAGGCATCAGTTGTTCCATCTGTGAGATTCGGCGATAGTATATATGCTTCGTTGCTGGTTGAATTTTGAATGATAAAACTACGATATACCGAAAAATCTCTCAGACGAGTAACTTCATTTATAATTGGTGAAATTAAGTCTTCTGTCGAGCCTGCGGGTCCGATTTCAATTTGGTAAATATTATTGATTGGGCTAACGATGTCAAAATCAAATCGCCAATAAACGTGGTGAAAATGTGTAGCACAAACGCAGGAACTGGTGACTGCACCAAAACCGTAACGTGGTCGAATTGTGCCGTCCGGCGCAAACCGCCATTCCATAATGTAACGATACCAACCTGCATTCATTTCAGAAACCATCACAAGTTCGGGTCCAAGATCGGTAATATTTGTATCTTGCATATAAATAGCGACACCCCGAAAATTTCCCGTATCGTTGCCGGTATCGAGTGCGGTGGTGGCAATTTGTCCGGGTGCTAAAATTCTGATTCCCGGAGCCGGGTCGCTGGCACCTTCGCTGGGTGCATTAAACATACCTTCTTGATATTGCCAATCCCGATAAGGTCCGCACACATTGCCCGCATATTGCACGTTCAAAATCGGCGCGTGCCCGCGTTTGAGAACCGATTTTCCTCTGAATCGCACATCGCGCACTTCAATGCCCGAACGCTCACTTGTATTACCTGACGAAGCCGAAGGGCGAATAACCAACATTTCCCAAAGCGGTGCGCCATTCTGCAAAACCGTTACTTGATATTGTCCGGCTGTGCCATTTGAAGTAGTGCTTTGTCCTGCCGAAGGAATACCGCAAACATCAGGTTCAGCTTTTGCAGTCGGCGGCGCGTTGTTTTCATAGCGAACTATATTTCCATTCTTAAAGCTGATGCCAACAATCTGATTGGAGCCTTCCGGCAGTGTTTTAATACTTATATTTACCAAACGCTCACCATTGAGATAGGAAGTCGGCGGCATTGCCGGTGCGATTGTCAATTTATTTTGTTTATACGGCAAAACGAATTTGGAATCATTTTTTATCATTTCAAAGGCTTCTTCGAGTTCTTCGTTGCTCACGCCCGGTTCAAAATTTTCCTGGCGCACCGCAATTTTTTCTTTTGCGGCAAAATCACCTTCGGCAACAAAAGTCCGGTTGTTTGTATAATCATAAAAAATGACGCGAAACCGGGTCGGAACCTGAGCCGGACGCGATTTGTCTCCTGTTTCGATGTAATCAAATGACATCACCCGATATTTCGTGCCTTTGAGCGCGTCTTGCACCGCCGTGCTTTGCTCGACGCGCGATTTTGCCGCGTCCACTTCCGCTTGTGTCGGTCCCCAAGCAACAATTCTTATCTCGACCGGCTTTTGCGTTGTTTTCCTATTTTTCGGCGTGTTATCACCTGCAAACGCGAAGTTCACGACCAAAAAAAGCCCCAAACCCAAGCTTAAAAGAATACGATTTAACTGTTTCATTATGTCTCCTTAATTACTTTGAAATGATTTGATTGAAAATAGACTTCTAAGAAATAGCATCTAATCCTTTTTTTATCAAGTTTTACAACAAACCTCTCACAAAATTCAGGATTCGATGAAAAAGGCAACTCTGTTTCGAGCTACCTTTTTATCTCTCTAAGTTATTTGTTTTATTAGTGTTAAAGTGGTGGAGTCGAGTGGGATCGAACCCCTAACCTTATGACTGCCAGCCTTAACCGTTTGTTTTCTTGAGTTTAGCTAACTTTACCTGACTTCCGTTTATACTGCATTTTATCGCTTTTCAGTTTATAATAGTTCTATTGAGTTTTGCTAAGTTTGGTATGCTTGGCACTCAATAGGCACTCAAATTATAGGCTATGAAAAAGAATAATCATTACAAAAAGGAAATTGAATTTAAGATTGGTGAAGATAATGTTGATGCTTTGATGAAACTTGCCGATTCGCCCGAAGGCGAAGAACTTGGAATTTTCAAATTCCAAGATTCTAACGCAAAAGGCGTTACCTTCGGCAGAAAGTTAGGTTGTTTTGAGCGCGAAGGTGAAGGATTGCCAACGCCAAACGATGATTGTCCACGCCGCGAATTTCATTTTGAATTTGACGTAAGATTTACGCTTAATGAATCAGATGACCTTGAGCTATTGATTGCGGCAAAAGGCACGGGAAGACATTTCAAATATATGCTCAAAGGATTAGGTACGGCGAAAGCAAATGCGGCAGTTATGGAACTTGAACGCCGGATTGCTTTCCGCCTTCAGCGAGATATTTATCACCTAGCATGGGCTTGTTATAGAAGCCAAGAAGCCGAAAATCCTAAAACAAAAGGAAAGTTACAACAACATTGTGGGCAATCTTAAAACTTATTTCAAAGGTTTGCTTTGGCGTTATAAAGAAGATGAAGTGCGCGAAGAAAACGAAATCAAAATTACAACTTTCGTTCCGACGCAAGGCGGAAGAATCAAAGGAACTAAAAACCTAACGCCTAAGATCACATTAAACAAAATTATTGAGACGATTGAAAAATTCAAAGGAAGCTACACTTTTCCGACACAAACACTTGTTGCAAGACGGCTCAAAGTAAATAACAAGACAATTCAACGCTGCCTAAAAAACGCTGGTATAGATTTAAAGTATAACGATTATGTTCACTCAATAATTAGTAGTTAAAAAATTAAGACAAAATATTAAGTTTAATCGAAAAGAATTCCCCGTCTGCTTGCAGCGTGGGTTTCCTTATCAGCCCTGAAAGGGCGTAACTCTTTGTTCTTAAATTATTAGACGGTTTAAGAGATAGAACTGCAAAATTAAGCTGTGTTTTATTGGGTTTTAAATTTTATTTATTAAAGCAAAAAAGCGTCTCAAAAAGGGGCGTTCTTGAGACGGAGAACGGCGGAGTTTGTATGTTGACAGATGTCGCACAAAGCCGCAAACTTTGGCGATAACCGAACGGCGACGGTGAAGCCGGGGCGGAGTTATGACCTGTTCAGAGTCAGTACGTCAGATACGCTCCCGTTGCCTGCTTTCTTGCTGTGCTAAAAGGTCGAACAGTATCCGAAGCCGCTTTCAGTAAAGCAGAGCTTGCATCTACAAGCTTGACCGTGCGCCGCAAGTTCAATTCATTAGAAAGGAGCTTAACCATATGAATCTACCGAGCCTCGGCATTGATATTGCCAAACTGAAGTTCGATGTCTGTTTAATCAAAGAAAACGGCAAACTTAAACATAAAGTCTTTCCCAACACCCAGCACGGTTTTGAGCAACTTGCCGCTTGGCTTGATTCGCATCAAGCCGGTAATCTGCACGTCTGCTTAGAAGCGACCGGCAGTTACGGCGAAGCCCTCGCGCTTTATTTGTTCGATGCCGGCTATCTGGTCAGCGTCATCAATCCGGCAGCCGTTAAAGCATTCGCCGCCAGCCGTCTGACGCGAACGAAAACCGATAAGGTTGATGCCGAACTGATTGCCCGCTTTTGTTTGGCGCAGCCGCCCGAAGCGTGGCAGCCGCCCGCGCCTCAAATACGCGAACTGCAAGCCCTTGTGCGGCGGCTCGAATCGCCGATTCGAGATGCGCGTGGCGGAAGAAAATCGGCTTTCCTCAGGCATCTCGACTGTTGCCGTCAAACACAGTCTTGAAGAACACATCGCTCATCTGGGCGAGCAAATCAAACAAACCGAACAGATGATTCGTGAGCATATCAACAATCATCCCGACCTCAAAGAGCAAAGCGATTTGCTCGACTCGATTCCCGGCATCGGCACGACGACCGCTGCTTTGTTGCTGGCTGAAATTGTCAACATCAAGCAATACCAAAGTGCACGACAGGTTGCCGCCTACGCCGGACTGGTGCCGCGCGAGCGGCGGTCGGGCAGTTCGGTGCGCGGGCGTGTTCAGTTGTCAAAAATCGGCAACGCGCGGCTTCGCAAAGCTCTCTACTTTCCGGCAATCACGGCTCTCAGGTGCAGCGAGTTTTTCAAAGGCTGGGCGAGCGGATTGCGTGAACGGGGCAAATGTAAAATGTCAGTCATCGGAGCGGCGATGCGAAAACTGATTCATCTCGCTTACGGAGTGTTGAAAACGGGCAAGCCGTTTGACCCGAATTGGGCAAAAACCGCTTGACTTTCAACACAGTATCTGACGTAGGGCGAAACCGGCTACACACAACGTAAATTTAACACGCAAGTTTTGATGAAAGTCGCTGTTTCGCCCTCACGTCCGACTCAGCGCGTGTTTTATCTATCAGCTATCATTTATTCCGACCCTGCAAACTATTAATCCGAAAAAATACCAAAGAGAATAGTCGGTTAATAAAAACACCACGAGATTCAAGTAAATACCAATTACCCCAATCCATAAGCAGTTCATAATCTTCTTGTGTCCTTTCGTCTACCGAATAACTGACAAATTTTTTGTTGCTTTAGTTAAAAATATTAGCCAAAGTATCTGGAAAATCAAGGAGGGAAGGCTGATTTTCCGCGAGATTATTGGTGTTTATAAAGTTTTTCGCGGAGCTGCTTATCTATTTTTGCCGATTTTGCAAAATCTTTACAAACGAACCGGACTGAAGTTCATCCACCGAAAGGCTGGTTAAATCCTGCGCTTCCTGTTCGGTAAGAGCGCGGCAGTTAATGGCGCGGAGGAAATAATTGAGCAGCCCTTGTCCGGTTGCCGCGTCGTCAAAAACATCACCGACGAGCGTCGCCTGCGCCGCCTTTGCGATAAAGTTGCTCAGTCGTTCGGAAGCCGCGTTCAAGCCTTCGAGAAAGAATGTGTAGACTGCCGCGTAACGCGTCGGAAACTGAGCCGGATGCAAATCCCAACCTTGATAGAAAGCGTTAGTGAGTGAATGTCGAACGTGGTCGTAATGTAGCTTCCACGCGCGATGTACAACGGCGCGGTTCTCCGCTTCCTGTTCCGCAGTCAACTCTCCGCGATGCGGCGCGACGGGCATAATATTTGTCGCGCCGTCCGACAACCAGATTCCCGTTCCGCCAAAGGAAACCTGCATCATATGGCGTGCGAAATCGCAGGCTGGATGCAGCATATCCTGATACGCGGCGGTGATGCTGCAGCTAGCGGTGTAATCGTAAGTCCCGAAATGTGCCGCGACACAACGTCCGCGAGCGGCATCGAGCAGTTGCGGCAGATTCGTTTCGCCGCGTTCATTGATGATTGATTGTGTCGTTTCAACCATCATCTCCATTTTGAGCGAGCCTGTCGGCAGACCGAGTTTCGGCTCAAGCAAATCGAAGATGTCGGCGAGAGTCGCCACTTGCGCGGGATGCACGATTTTCGGCAGTGTAACCACAAAATTTTCCGGCAAGCGTCCGCCGGCAGATTCGACAAGCGTCGTCAAAAACAAATCGAGCGTGCGGATACTGCGAGCATGAAGTTCTTCAGAAAATGTTTTGATGCGGATGCCGAGAAACGGTGGCAATGTGCCTGCTTCAAGACCTTCGGCAGCTACCCGCGCGGCTGATACAGCGTGTCCGTCCTCTTCTTCGTCAGGGCGTGTGCCGTAGCCGTCTTCAAAATCAATGCGGAAATCTTCAACTGCTTCGCGCACAAGTTTTTCCCGAACTCGCTCGTAAATCGTATCGGCTAATTTGTCCGGCAGTTCGAGTGCCTGCGCGAATGTCACAGCATCGGGCGCATACGTTTCAAATGAGCGCAACGCAAGTGTGCCAAGACGCGGCGCGGTATCCGATTTAAAAAGATGTGCGCCGCCATAAACCGTATGCACCGGCTGACGGCGACCCGATTCGCCCGGATAACGCGATGCAAACGCGGCGAAAGATGATTGTAATCCTTCGGTAATTTCCTGCATTGATTCCTGAGAAAATGTTGTTGTCATAGTAAATTTGTTAAATTTTTCCTAAATAAATTGCCCCTAGCATCAGCTAGTGGTTTAGTATGCCAATAACCAAACGGCTTTAGCCAAATCTTAAAAAGGATTATTCCTTGTAGCTTTAGCTAAAGCTACAAGGAATAAATTTATTTTGCTTTGGGCTAAAGCCGTTTGTCTTTTATCAAACTTTATCCTCGAGCTAAAGCCGGAGGCAATTGATAAAGCAAAATTGACAAGCAAATCGGCTAACGCGACAATCTTGCTTCTATCAACCCGTGCGGCTCGTCCGTCGGCAGGAATATTTGATTGCCGTTCTCCAAGCCTAAGCGTGCCAAATCTAACGGCAGGTAGTGTATATTCGGCAGCGAGAACGATATTTCCGCAATGTCGGGAAATTTTTCCAACACGGCTTCGCCCATTGCATAAAGCGTGTGCTGCACCGAAAGGCTGTTGTGTTCGGCAAAAGTTTCAATAATCGTTTGCCGCACGTCGCGCCAAGTGTCGCCCGCAGCTTTTTCCGAATCAGCGTAACGCCAATCGGCTTTGATGGAAGTGGCAAGGATTCTGTCAGTCGTTTCCGGCAAAGTTGTGTATTGGTCTTTGATGTAGCCGACAAAACCCGATTTGGTTGTTTTCAGGACAATTAAATCTTCAACACCGGATTCAATCGTTGCGCCTTCGTGCATAATACTAACCTTTGCAGTGTGCTTTTCGTTACTGCCTTTGATGAAAGAATGCGGGTGTGATTGCCCGCCGAAAGCCATCCGCGTCCAGCCGTGTTCGGCAATTTCGATAATAACTCTTTTTACGGGCGAATTATTCGTCAAAAAATGATTCGCCAGACGCATAGCAAAAGTCTCGATTTCCTCAATTTCCTGTGTCTGCGAGGCTAATGCATAAACCGTATTCTTCATCGTGTCGGTGGGCAGCACATGGCTGTTGTCGCCGACGGTGTGAACTTCCGTAAATTCGCCTTCAAACGCGATTTTGACGGTAGTTTCCTGTAATTCGTGCCATTCACCAAGCCGCGCTACCTTCAAAAGCCGCACACGCGATTTGCCGTAATTGTTATGGACTATTTTGACTGACATAAATTTAACTTCCGCGATAAGTCGAGTAACCGAACGGACTCAGCAGTAACGGAACGTGGAAATGCTGCGCCGCGTCGCGCACGGTAAATGCCACCGTTACCTGCGGATAAAAACCTTCGATTTGTTGCTGCGTGAAATAAGTTTCGGTGTCAAATGTGAGCCGGTAATTTCCCGCCTGCAAAATTGCTTTTGAATCGAGCAAGTCGCGCAAGCGTCCGTCTTCGTCCGTCGCGCCTCTGCTGATGATTTCCCAACCTGTTGTCGTCTGTTGCTCCAGCGTAACCGGAACACCACGCGCTGGACAGCCAGCCGAAACATCTAAAATATGTGTCGTGATTGCGCTCATTCAATTCCCAACAATTTTTTTAACCGGATTTCCGTTATCTTTCTCTGCTCATCAGCCGCGATGCGAATTTCCGCGTCAGCGGAATTGTTCAAACGACGACGGCAAAGGTCGAGCATTTCTTCCGCGCTTTTTCCTGTTGCACAAACGATAAATATAAACCCGAATTTCTCTTCATACAAACGGTTAGCCTTTTCTAATTCAGTTCGCAGCGAATCGGCGGCGGTTTGCGTGCCTGCCTGTTCCGCGTTTGACCATTCGGCAGATTGCGCCGATTGCTGCAAAACGGCTTTTCGTGCGCCGATTTTCGGATGCGCGGCAAACGCTTCGAGCCAATCTTGCGAGTCGAGATTCAGCCAGATTTGTTCGGCTTGATTCAACAGCGCGGCGACACGGGCAAACGGTCGCGCTTCGGTCATCAAACGCGCCCAAGTTTGCGAGCCGCAGCAATTCATAAAATCGGCTTCTCCCGTTTCGCGTGGAAGTTGATTTAATTTTTCTAATCTTTCACTCACGCTTTATCCTAAACAGTGTTACGCAAAACGTTTTTATCGCAAAGGGCGATTGACAATATAGCGTAGGGTAAAACCCTACAAAATGTGCAAGAGATAACTCCGTCGCTGAAAGTGTCGAACAATCTGGGAGAATGTTCGACACCTTCAGCGACGGATAGAATTTTAATTCGCGGATGTATGATTTCACCCTACGCTATATTATTCGTCGCCTTCAGCGATAAAACCAAATTTGTCTGGCATTGGTCTTAAATTCTCCCGAAAAGACGCAAACGACTTACGCCGCCGTCGGGAAAAATGTTAAATCTGACGTGCGTTACCGCGCCGCAATCTTTTATTTCATCAACGTAAATGTGCCGCGTGTGCGCTTGAAGTTTGAAGTTCGGTAATAATTCCTGCCAATCAAGCGCATCGAAATTTGCATTATCATCAGCGCGGATTACTTCAATCGAACAGCTTTCGGGATAATTTCCTTTGAAGTGCGAAGTATCCACTTCAACGCGCCTGATAGTCCCCGCGCTGCCGAGTTTAATAACGCACCAATCGTAGCCTTCTCCGCGCCGCCGCTTGGTTTCCCAGCCGTCGCTCATATCTTGAGCGTGTCCGGGCATAATCAAATTGTGGCGTTGTCCGAAAAACATATCGCTGGCTTCCAACACAGTTCCGCCGTTTTCGACCGCCGCTAAATCAATCTCGCTCTCGCGGCAGCGCAAGGCAGTCCAATTCGGCAAAACCTCGCCAAAGACGCGAAGCCGCGCCACGCCGCCGTCGGGATAAATTTTCAGCCGCAAATGCGTAACGCGCTGAGGAAAATTTATTGTAAAAAGATTTTGCGAGTCGCCTTCCAATTCCGCTTGCGGCAAAATCTCAGTCCATTCGGTTTCCGCATCAAGCAGTTGCTCGACATTGGGCTGCCCGTCAGCCGCGCACGCTTCGAGCGAGCAATGCGAAGGAAAATTGCCGCGAAAAAAACTCGTGTCAATGACAACACCGTGAATAATTCCCGCGAGTCCCAACCGAATAATGCACCAATCAAAAGTTTCGTCCAAACGTGGGCTTCGACGGCGGCGCGTTTCCCATCCATCCATCCATTTGCCCAAATCCGTGTATTTACCCTCGATAAAAATCGGCGTATTTGGTTTGAGCAGGTTTTCCTTCGGCGCGAAAAAATCATCATTGGCGTATAAAACCGCGCCGCCAAGTTTTTCAGAAGCTAAATCAATCAGTTCGGTAAAATCCATAATAAACTTTTGACTGTTGTTATTTTATCAGCAATACGCCAATCGGATTAGCGGGAAATTGTCCACTTTCATAGATTTTTGTGCCGCGCACGTAAGCTGTTTCCACAACGCCGCGCAAATTCATTCCCGCATACGGCGTAAGCTTATTTTTGAATTCAATGATTTCCGGCACGACTTTGAATTCTTTTTCAGGTTGAAAAATTACAATATCTGCATCGCAGCCAACCGCCAGACGACCTTTGCGTTTATCCAAACCCGCCAATTTTGCGGGCGCGGCGGACATCCATCGAGTTAGCTCGTGCAGCCCGAAGCCTCGCTTTTGCAATTGCGTCCACATCACCGGCAAACTAAATTGCAGAGTAGCAATCCCGCCCCAAGCCTCAAGAAAATCGCCCGTTTCCGTTAATTTCAAATTCGGCGTGCAAGGCGAATGGTCGGAAACAACCATATCTATAATGCTTTCTGCCAACGCATCCCAAAGCCGTTCACGATTCTCGCGCTCGCGCACCGGTGGGCAGCATTTGAAATGCGTTGCGCCGTCGGGAATTTCTTCCGCCGCGAAGGTTAGATAATGCGGACAGGTTTCAACCGTCAGCGGCAATCCTTCAGCTTTCGCCGCTTTCAATAAAGGCAAGGCATCGGCGGAAGAATGGTGAACAATGTGAACACGCGCCCCTGTTTCACGGCATAGGCGCACCATTAATGCGACGGCTTCGTTTTCCGACGCTCTCGGACGCGATTTTAGAAAGGTTTGATAATCCTGCGGATTGCTGTCTTTTAATTCTTCGGCGGCATTTTCAATCGGTTCGGGAACTTCGGCGTGAACGAGCAAAACCGAACCGAGCGCGGCTAATTCCGGCATCGCTTCAAGCAAATTTGATTCTGTCACATGCGGGAATTCGTCAACGCCGGAATGTATCAAAAAGCATTTGAAGCCGCGAACACCTGCATTCAAAAGCGGTTTTAATTCGTGTGTATTGCCCGGAATTACGCCCCCCCAGAAAGCAACGTCAATCAAGCATTGCCCTCGTGCCGCCGCGAGTTTTGCCGCAAATCCATCCAGCGTTGTAGTCGGCGGAATGCTGTTGAGCGGCATATCAACCAGCGTCGTCACGCCGCCCGCCGCCGCCGCCCGCGTCGCCGTCGCAAATCCTTCCCATTCGGTGCGTCCCGGTTCGTTAACGTGAACGTGCGCGTCCACCAGTCCCGGCATTACCACTGCATCTCCAACATCTACGAGCGGAGTTTGAGCCGGAACTTCATCCCATTCGCCCAAAGCCGCAATGATACCATCACGAATATGCACCGAAGCCGGACTTACGGTTTTCGGCGTTACAACCCGACGACTGCGAATAATTAAGTCTGGCTTGTCCATTTATCTCTCGTTCGATGTGAATGGAAGTGAGCTGATTTTACTTCAACAGTCGCTTCACATTTCAGCTTGATTATTTTGGTAGCGCATAGGGGAATTGAACCCCTGTTCCAAAGTTGAGAACCTTGTGTCCTAACCACTAGACGAATGCGCCTTAGACTAAGCAAATTCTGTTTTCTGATTTTCGTTGGATGCTGACATACATCTAATTTCTCCAACTACCTCTCCGAAACTGAAGAAGCCGAACTATTTATTAACACCGACGCCGTTGATAATACATAGACTTTGGCGTGTTATTAATGGATTCACTTATTAGTCTCCAAAGGGTCGTTTTTGAGACTATTATAACATGCTTTAAGAGTTTGGCACTCAATAGGCACTCATTGAAAAGGGCAACTCAAATAAGAGTTGCCCTAAACTATTGAATTTATTGGTGGAGTCGAGGGGGATCGAACCCCTGACCTCATGACTGCCAGTCATGCGCTCTCCCAGCTGAGCTACGACCCCAAATCAATTACAAATTATAAATTACGGATTACGAATGAGCAAATCAATTGCTATTTGAAATTTTTGATCGCAAATTTATTTGCCTTTGAAAACCGGCTTGCGTTTTTCCAGAAATGCCGACACGCCTTCTTTCTTATCTTCGGTTGAAAAGCAAATGGCAAACAAATCAATTTCGCGGCGCAAGCCTTCGTCTAAATTCGAGCGCGAAGCGAATTTCACCGCCTCTTTCGACATTTGCAAAGCAATCGGCGATTTTTCGGCGATTTTTCCGGCGAGTTCCATTGTTTTCGTTTCGAGTTCTTCCACCGAATAAATATAATTTACTAATCCGTAATTGAAAGCCGTCTGCGCGTCAATCATATCGCCGCTGAGAATTATTTCCATTGCTTTCGATTCGCCAATCAATCTCGTCAGGCGTTGCGTTCCGCCGCCGCCGCAGATAATTCCCAAGTTGATTTCCGGTTGTCCGAAGCGCGACCCGTCCGAGGCAATTCTTAAATCACAAGCCATCGCCAATTCGTTTCCGCCGCCGAGACAAAAGCCGTTTATCATTGCGATAACCGGTTTTGGAAAAGTATCCAGGACGGTGAACAGCGAGCGCGAATTCATCACGTCGCGCTGCTCGACGGGCGTCGTGTCGGCAAACTCTGAAATATCTGCGCCTGCAACAAACGCTTTTTCGCCCGCGCCGCGAATTACGACGACGCGCACATCCGAATCAGTTTTTAACTCGTCGAAAATTTCAACGCCTTCCGTATGAACTTTTGAATTCAAGGCATTTAATTTATCCGGACGGTTGATTGTTAAAAGAGCAACGCTCTCGCGTTTTTCAACAAGAATAGTTTCGTAATTTTTCATAATAGTTAGAGGTTAGAGGTTGGAGATTAGAGGCTAGTTTGTAAATCTACTGACCTCTAATCTCCAACCTCTAACCTCTTCACTTTAATAAATGATTAAACTTATATCTCTCTGCATCTTGTTCGACTAAATCTTTGTTTGATAGTTATACTATATTCATTATTAAAAACGCTATGCCTCAACCCCAATTTCTTTAGGAAGCAGAGGCTAAAATTTAAATTATCTATGTCAGAAAAAGAAATCAATCGTAAAGTCGTAATTTTAGGTTCGGGTCCGGCGGGCTTGACCGCCGCCATTTACGCGTCGCGTGCTCAGCTCGAACCGCTTGTTATTGACGGACCGCAGCCGGGCGGACAATTAACCATCACGACCGATGTCGAAAATTATCCGGGATTTTCAAAAGGAATTATGGGACCGGAAATGATGAATGAATTTCGCGCCCAAGCCGAACGCTTCGGGACGGAAATTCTTAATGTGTGGATTGATAAAGTTGATTTAAGCGAGCGACCTTTCAAACTTTATGGCAAGGAAAGTGCGGAAAGCGAAGAAATTTCAACGATAATCAAAGCCGAAACTTTAATTATCTCGACGGGCGCGTCAGCCAAATGGCTCGGCGTTCCGGGCGAAGAACCGGTGCCGGAAGGGTTAGGCGGAAACGGCGTTTCGGCGTGCGCCACCTGCGACGGATTCTTCTTTCGCGGCAAGCCGGTCGTAATTGTCGGCGGCGGCGATACGGCGATGGAAGAAGCGATGTTTCTAACGCGCTTTGCTTCAAAAGTTACGCTGATGCATCGCCGTGATTCATTCCGCGCTTCAAAGATTATGCAGGAGCGCGTCTTTAACAATGAGAAAATCGAGATTATGTGGAACACCGGCATCCGCGAAATTCTCGGCACAAAAGAAGAAGGCGTAACGGGCGTAAAAATCTTTAACACACAATCGAATGAAGAAAGCCTTTTCCCAACGCAAGGCGTTTTCGTCGCCATCGGACACAAACCAAACACCGACCTTTTCAAAGGCGTTTTGGAAATGGACGAAACCGGCTATTTAAAAACCGAAGGGCGCACAATGAAAACCAACGTCGAAGGCGTTTTCGCGTGCGGTGACGCGCAGGATTCCTATTATCGCCAAGCAGTTACAGCGGCTGGAACAGGTTGTATGGCGGCGATTGATGCCGAAAGATTTCTCGTCGAACACGGCGAAGCGGTGAAAAATACGGAAACGAATTGGTAGTCATAGTCTAGAGTTCATCTTTGTAAGGAAGTCTATCTTATGTCTATTAAAAATTTTATGAATAAAGTTATTCAAGGCGATTGTTTGGAAGTTATGAAAGATTTTCCCGACAAATCAATTGATATGATTTTGTGTGATTTGCCTTACGGCACGACTCAAAATAAATGGGACTCGGTGATTGACCTTGCGGAACTTTGGAAACAATACGAAAGAATTATTAAAGACAATGGTTCTATTGCTCTGACAGCGCAAGGACTTTTCACGGCGAAACTTATTTTGAGCAACGAAAAACTTTTCAAATATAAAATTGTTTGGATAAAATCAAAGCCAACAAATTTTCTTAACGCCAAAAAACAGCCGTTACGCAAACACGAAGACATTTGTATTTTCTACAAAAAACAGCCGACTTATAATCCGCAAATGACCGAAGGCGAGCCTTACGACAAAGGCGTTCGCAAAGACCAGTACACCGGAAGCTATGGCGATTTCAAACCGCGCCACGTTAAAAGTGATAGCGGCGAACGCTATCCAAACGATATTATCGAAATGGATTTGAATAAGTGGGATTTGGATAACTTTTATTACAGAAAAGAAGATTTAGAATTACAACTCGACTCAACGGTTGAAGCCATTTATTTCAAGACCGCTGAAAGCGAAGGAGTTGTTCATCACCCGACGCAAAAACCTGTCAGATTAGGAAGATGGGTTATCAGAACTTATACGAATGAAGGCGACATTGTTCTCGACAATGCTTGCGGAAGCGGAAGTTTTTTGGTTGCGGCGGCAATAGAACAGGGAAAATATATCGGCTGTAAAGAACTTTCTTTAGCAGAATAAATTATGGCGGAAAATTTAACTTATCTCGAAATAGCTCACAAAATTTTGAGCGAAGAACCAAAGTTAAAACAAATCCATTATCGAGATTTGGCGAAAAAGGCTTTTGATTTGGGTTTTATCGAAAGCGACGATTTAATCATTGCAGGAAATATCTCATCTGCAATGAACAGCGATGTTAGAAAAGCAAAATCTCAAGGAACTGAACCGACATTTATTTCATATGGAAAAGGTTGGTTTGGATTAGCCGCAAACGAACCGAGAGGAATTTTTGCTGACATCAGAAACAAAAACCAAGAAGTAAAAAAGCATTTGCTTGAAGCCTTACACGCAATGCACCCAACAAAATTTGAGGAATTGATTGGCGAAGTTTTGAGAAATTTGAATTTTGAGAACGTGGAAGTAAGAGGCAAAACGGGCGATGGCGGAATTGACGTGGTTGGCGAATTGGTAGTTGCGGGCGTGATTAAAAGCAGCGTTTCCGTTCAAGTAAAAAGATGGCGGAACAACATTCAAAGAAAAGAAATTTCCGAATTAAGAGGAAGTTTGAGACCGCACCAAACAGGTTTATTTATTACGACTTCGGATTTCTCGCGCCCGGCGATTGAAGAAGCCACCGACCCATACAAAAATCCAATTTCTTTAATGAATGGAATTGAACTTGTTGATTTGTTATGTGAGTTTGGCATCGGTGTAGTTTCTGAAAGAGTTACAATTTACGATATTGACAACGACGAATTAGCATTTGATTTTCCAGAGTCAAACGAAATTGATGAAGAACAAGGAATTGAAATTTTCGCCAATTATAAAAATCATCAACACTTCGCTATTTACTTTTCTCCGACGAAGATTGTTTATGAAAATGAAGTTTATAAGTCGCCGTCCGCCGCCGGAACAAAAGTTCAAAACGGAATGCCTGTGAATGGTTGGAAATTTTGGAAATATACAGATGAAAAAAGCGGAAAGGTTCACCCGATTGAAAGATTGAGAAAGAAATGATTTACGGAATACGAAATATAAATAAAGCAGCAGAAGGCTACGAAATTGTTCGTTGTAATAATTGCTGGACTTATTTTTACGAAGAAATTATAGACGAAAGAGATGATAATTCGCTGGCATTTATTTGGGATGCAGAAACAAGAGAATTTTTTAAGGGCTGTCCACAATGTAAAACTGACGATTATTTGGCGGACATTGGCGAAAAGCGTTTAGCTGAAATTCAATTAGATTCGTAATGATAAAGTTTTTGATTCGATTTCTATGATAGGAACATTCTTAAATTCTTTTTATCAAATTCTAAAATTTTACGGCAATAATAACCACCCGCAACTGCTAAATCAAATTTGGGGAAATGATGCTTCGCATTTTCCTGCAATTCTTTCGGTCATTAATCTTTATAAACAAAGCGTCGGGCAGACTGATAATTTTCCGCGTGTAATGCGAGATGATTTCTTCAAGTTAGAATCGGGCGGGACGGTTCCTTTTCCAGATTCGGCAAATTACCAAAATCAAATTGAGCAGGAAATTCCTGTATTTAATGCGATTGCCAGCAACTTTCCTTTCATTCAACAGGAAGACATTCCGAACAACGTTTTAACCGATTATTTCAGAGAGAAATTTGAAAAACAACAGCAAGCCTTTTTGCGAAACAACACATTTCGCATTAACGAGCGTTCAGATTATTTCACTTATTGCGTTTATAATTCGATTCGCTTTTTGACGGAAAATGGATTTCTATCCGCAATAACTTCAAACGCTTGGCTCGGCAAAGAATACGGTTTCCAGTTTAAGAGATTTCTGCTCGACAATTTTCACATCAAATACGTCGTTCGCAGCAACGCCGAACATTGGTTTGAAGATTCTAAGGTTTCGACAATTTATTCGGTCTTTCAGCGCGGGCAAAGCGACGAGCTGACCAAATTTGTAACAATCAATTTCAAACTCGAAGAAGTTTTCGACCAAGAAAACATTTCAAATCAACTGCGCCAAATCGAAGATTTTTATACTGATATTGATAATTGCGACAATGCGCGAAACGTTGGCTGGCGACGAGATGCGACGTTTGAAAATCTCTATCACAATATTGATAATTCCGTCAGCGTCAGCATTGTAACAAATGAGCGACTAATCAATTCTCTGGCGACGCAGGAAAATTGGGATACGTTTTTTATTTCCGCAAATTTGTTTGAGCAATTCGACGAGCATTTAATTCGGCTTTATCCAGATATAATGAATTCTTTTCGCGGCGAAAGAACAGGCTGGAATCCAATGTTTATTATTTCTGCCGACGAATCTGCACAAACCGGAATCGAAGAAAGATTTTTAATTCCTTACGTCAAAAGTCCGACTGAATTAGAAAAATTAGAGTTTGATGGAAACTACAATTATTATCTTTTCGTTTGCGATTTGCCCGAAGCGGAATTGAGAAATAATTTTCCGGGTGCTTACCGGTGGGTAAAAAGATTTGAAAATAGCCCTAATACAAATGGCGTTAGAACAATTAGACAGGCTTGTGAAAACCAAGGACATAAGCCGTTTTGGTATTCACTGCGCCCGAAACAAGCAAATATCATTACGGCGATAAATCCTTATGAAAGATTTTTCTTCGGTTTTTCTGAAAGCCGATTCACTTTTGACCAAAGATTTACTGGCATAACAGTTAATCAAGGTCAAAATGTCGAACTAATTGCGGCGTTGCTTAATTCAGCAATTACATTTTTGACAATCGAAATGCGCGGCACGTCGAGAAACTTGGGGGCGTTAGACCTCAACGCAAATTACTTCAAAAATTTGCGCGTATTAAATCCAAACTTGTTACCGGAAGAATCTAAAACGGAAATCATAAACGCATTTCAGCTACTCAAAGAAAGACCGATTCAAACAATTGCGGAAGAAATTCAAAGAGCTGACAGAATAAATTTTGATACTGTTGTTCTGCGTGCCTTCGGAATTGACGAAACAATTCTGCCAGCTCTGTATCAAATTCTTTCCTCTGCTGTGAATAACCGCGTAACAATGTCAGAGCGTTAAATAAAATTTTGAACTGCGCGGTGAAGACGGATGCTCTATTGATAAATAAAACTCCGTTTAGGTGTTTGTTAATATTCAACTGATTTGAAAATTCATTTGAAACCTATAATATAAACTCCTAAATCTTCATAGTCGGAGTGACTCGGTGGAAACTTTAAAACGCATACAAATTTTACGCGCTGACCGCAATCAAACTGTTGATGCGGAAATTATCAGGCTTATAACTGATGTGGCGCGGGAAAAGATTGACAAAGTTTGGTGGAAACTTCCAAGTGTTTCTGCTGAAGAGATGAATGACGAAGGTGATTTTCATTGGGATTGGGAAAGGCTTGCACGAATTTATAGCGGTAAAATTTTGCACGAATGCGTCGCGGTTTTGTCTCAGGAAAACTATTTGGAAGGAGCGATGGTTTACCAATTCAATGCGAAATCAAAACTCGAACCGAACAGAGAAAGCGTTTATGTCGGTTGGTTAGCTTCCGCGCCGCGCAACCGGAACTGGTTGGTCAATCAAACTTTTTATAAAGGTGTTGGGACTATGCTATTAGACATTATTGGAAATAATATATTTCTTCAAAGTTCGTTAAATCAATTGTTTGAAGTGGCTGGCGGAAGGTTACTCGCAAATTGTGTAACCCACACGCGATTTCCATCACCACATCTGAAATCTTC
>MWYZ01000082.1 GCA_002050365.1 Acidobacteria bacterium 28-1 | reverse complement strand
AATTTCATCAGTTCGCAGGGCATAGTGAGTCTCCTTTTGACTTTTCTTTGGTCAGAAATATCAAAATCAACTTACTTGCTCTGCGTTTCGTTTTCAAATATCAAATTGGATAAAGTCGAGCTAAGAAAAAATAGCTGAAAATTAGTTTGCATTAGTTGGTTTCTTTTTTAATTGCGAACTTATCTTGAATCTCAAATCTTGAAACTTGAATCACCAAAGAAATACTTAAACCCATCAACATAAAGAAAATCATCGCCACTTCCGCGTCGCCCAAATTGAAATGCACGAGTCCGCTTGTAAAAAATCCGATTAAGCCGCCGAAACTTCCCAGAATAATTCCTCTCTCTCTCCAATTGTCCAATTTTGGATTTTGGATTTTGGATTTTGGATTTGAATTTTGGAATCTGGAATGACGCAAAAGCGTCCGCGCATAAATCCACAAAACCCAAAGCCATAGCAGAAGCGCGGGCAAACCGCGTTCGACGAGAAGCTGCAGCGGCGTTGAATGAAAATGCCCCATCGGTAATCTACCGTCATCAAACAAATGCCATTCTTTCGCGTATTTTTTAATCGAATCCATTCCCACGCCGAGAAAAAAATTGCGCGGATTGTCCGTCCATAAATCGAAACCTTCCCGATAAACCGTCTCCCGCCAAGTGGTCGAAGCGTCGCTTGAATCGAAAAATCCGACTTGTCGGCTTTGCTGCAAAAAGATGAGACCGATTAGAACAACGGGCAAAATTACCGCCGCGAGCGTCAGAAGCATTTTGCGACTGCCATTTGCCAGTACGATTGCAAAAGCCGAAACCAAGAACGCGAGTTGCGAAGCGCGGGTAACTGTTAAAAGAAGTGCGAACGCCATTCCGATTAGACAGATGCCTAAAATCAATGTCCAACGTCCTTTGTCCTTTGTCCTTTGTCCTTTGTTCACCGTGTTTTCTGCTGACTGCTGACTGCTGACTGCTGACTGACTTTCCTCTGCACCTCTCCAGCGTTTCTGCGTTAAAAATTTTCCACCTAATGAGGCAATAAAAAGCCCAAATGTGAGCGAAGCTATGAGCTGCAGAACTTCGGCGAAAGTCATATAATGCCCGTAAAAACCCGCCGAACGCCAATTGCGGCTTTTCTTCCAATCGGCAATGCCGAGCTTTTCGAGCGAACTTGCGCCGCCGAGCAGATTTTCGCGCCTGACTTCGACGCTGTAATAAAAATCAGGACGATAAAAATCTACTTTCGTCAGTTCATTAGCTTGAATTTCTGCAAGTAAATCATCTGGAGTTTTGAGTTTCTTGCCATTAGCTTTGAGAAGCGTGTCGCCGTTTATTAAAAGAGCTTTAGTGAACGGGCTTTCCGCGCTCACGCCGATAATCTCCACGCCGCGACCGAAAATTCGCTCAATCGGTGTCCAGACAACGCTTACCATTGTTGATAAAATCATCGCAAATGCGAGAAAAACAACGGCGCGTTTAGTGCGAACGACATTGACGATGTAGTAAAAAATTAAAAAAAGCGCGACGTTGCGGAGTTTGTCGAGCGATGTTAGCGGGTCGTATGAAAAAACGGAGGAAAGGACCGACCAGCCAAAAAATATCCATAAAGGAACATCGAGTAATGTGCGGACGAGTCGCGGACGCGGCTTGAGAAACAGCCGAATAAACCACGCGAACATTCCCGTCAGCCAAGCGATTTGCGTTGCGGCGATTGAATGCGGCGCGGACACGAACATCAAAATCATAAAGATGAAAGCCACGCGCTCAAGCATTCGCGCCAAAGCGTTTTCATTTTTGATGTCGGCTAAATCGTCTAATTTTTCAAGAAAATTTTGCATAAAAATAAAACTATTTAACTACGAAGCAACCCGAAGAACACACGAAGTTAAATTATTTCACAAGTTTTGTTATGGTAGGATAAATTATGCTGGAAACAGATTTAAATTTAACCGCCGAAATCAAACTTTATTACGACCTTTTCGTTCCCGAAAACTTGGAAAAACCCGCGCCGCTTCTGCTTGCGGTTCACGGCTATGGTGCACACAAGCGTTATATGATGCGTGAAGCGCGTCTAATTGCGCCCGAAAGTATCGTCATCGCTTCGATTCAAGCACCGTTTCAGCATTACCGGCAAACGGACGACGGGTACAAAGTCGGCTTCGGTTGGCTGACCGATTATAAATCCGACGAATCAATTTTAGTGCATCACAATTTTGCACTTGATTTGATAGAAAAATTTGTAAAAGACAAGTTAATTGATGAAAAACAAATTTATCTTTTCGGTTTCTCACAAGCCTGTGCGCTCAATTTTCGGTTTGCTTTGACTAACCCCGAACAGGTGAGCGGAGTGATTGGAGTGTGCGGCGGCATTCCCTCCGATTTAGACGCAAATACGGTTTATCGAAAATTAAACGCCGAGGTTTTATATCTTTACGGCGACACGGACGAGTTTTATCCGCTCGAAAAATTTCAAAATTTTGAGAAAAAATTAAAGGATATTTTGCCGAATTTTCAATCGAAATGTTATGCAGCAAAACACGAAATCACCGATGAGATGCGGAAAGATATGCGAGCGTGGTTGAATCGTTAGAACGCTTGGGCGAAGCGAAAATGGATTTGATTTTTTCGCAATTGAAAAATAGCGTTTGAGCCGTCGGGCTGCGGAATCAGAAAGCGCGGCGGATTAAGGAGGAAACCGTAATCAATTCCAAATTCACCGCCAATCGGCGTTTTTAAGCGAAGTCCGAGCCCGACGGTATGCGACCAAACGGCACGCAGATTTTGCCGAAAAACATCGTCGGCAGGAACTTCGGGCGGGTTGAAAATATCGCTGACGCGCCGAAAAACGTTGCCGCCGTCGTAAAACGGAACGGCGCGGATTGATTTTGAAAGCGGAACACGCCCTTCGAGATTGACAATCGCCAGCGCGTTGCCGCCGAACGGAATTGTAAAAGGTGTCAGAAATACGGGTTCGCCTTTGCTGTTCCGAAAAGTTCCCTGCGGCACAACGACGACGCGCGGACCGGCGGCTTCAAATTCAAAACCTCTCAAGGTCGTCGAACCGCCGGCGAAAAATCTTTCGCTAATCGGCAAAACACCTTCGAGATCGGGAAACTGTGTCGGCGAAAATCTTTGACCTTCGGAAAAAACCTTCGCTAAACCAATAACGGCGCGTCCGGCGAAGGTCGTGTTTTTTAATTGCGAAATGGTGTAATAAGTGTTGTAGCTTGCCTGCAACTTTTGAAAACCGATGTTCGCGCCAAGTTTGGGCAGCGAAATATTATATTCCGCCGTCAGATAATTGCCGCGCGTCGGATTGCCGGGATTATAACGGCACGGATCGCCCGGGTCGCCTCGCCTGATAATATCCAGAATCGTGTAAGTGATTGAACAATCTTCGCGCGTGTCGAAAACGAAATTTGCGCCGAAACCGGAAGTTCTGATTCTCGAATCGGGAAGAAGCAAATCTTTAATCAAAAGGCTTTCGATATTGAAAAGTCGAACGTCTTCAAACTTATAGCGAACGAAAAGAATGCTGCGTTTTTTGCGGCTGATGGTTCGACTGGTTTCCGCTGAAAACGTCAGGCGGTTAATAGTCGGGTCGCTGGTTTCCGCCCCGAATTGGTCAATCGGCTTGCCGTTTTCGTCAACTCGCTGGACGATGCCGAAAGTTCCTTTGTCGAAGGTCGAACGGAAAAAGCGTGTGACGGTCGAATCGCGCTGATACTGCGCCGCAAAAGTTAGAGGCGCGTATCTGATTACGCCGTCTTCGGTTTTGCCGTCGTTCAAGAAACGCGGATTGATAAAGTCAATCTGCACGAGTTGCTGGAAACGACTAGCCCGGACACGCGCGCCGCCTTGCAGCAGTTTTCCTAACAAATTAAAGTGGCGAATGTCGAAAAATCCGTTTGCTCCGAAATCAGTCGCATAGCCGCCGCCATATGTAATCAGGCGCGGCGGTTTTTCGTCAACATTAATGATGAGGTCGGAAAGGCGATTGCCGTCGGCGCGTTCACCGGCTTCTTCAGCTTTAATTTCTACCAAGTCGAATGCGTCGGTGGCGTAGAGATTTTGTTCGCTAGTAAAAATATCGGTCGAGCGCAAAACGTCGTCCACGCGCAAATTTATCGCTTTGAGAATGGCTTCCGGCTTGGTCATTTCATTGCCGTTTATCAAAATGCGATTGATGAAGACTTTTTTGCCTTCATTCTCCAATGTATAAACGACTTTGACTAATTCGTCGCCGGTAATTTCGTCTTTCCCTAATTCGACGATTGAGTAATTAACGTCAGCATCGTAAAAACCGGCTTTTGAATAAAACGCCGAAAGTTCCCGCACACCGTTCCTAGCTCGCGCCCGGGAGAAATTTTTCCCGATCAGAGTTGGCAACTCGGCTTTCAGAACGTCATCGGAAAAAGACGTGTTGCCGACAATCTCAACGCTGTCAATTCGCGTTGGAACATCTTCATTAACGATAAACGTAATAATTAAATCTTCACCATTTGGCGAAACGCCTTGACGGACGGAAACCGTCGCGCGGCGATAACCGAGTTCGCGCACGAGCGATTGAAGCGTCAAACGGTCGCTTTCCAAAATTTCCGTACTGGTGTAACCGCGTCCATAACCGAAAAAAGGAATAAAACCGAGCGCGTTCGCTTCCTGCGATTTCAAAACGCTTTGAATATCGGCGGCTGTGAATTTGTCCGTGCCTTCGATGCGAATGTCAACGAGTTTTAACTGGCGGCTGAGATTTGCCTGATATTTAACTTCAACCGTTCGGTCCATCAACTCTGCGCCGCTCAACGCGCCGCATATAACTTCCGTTTCATTAGTCGTCGCGCTCGCCTCGTCTTCCTTAAATTCGGGTCTCACCGAACAAACCGGCACAACGTCGGCAAAAAAGTAACCTTGCTCTTGATAATAATTTCTCAAACGCCGCGAGCCTTCAATAATTGACGCGTAATCAAGCGTTCCTTCACGCTTGATAGAAAGAAGTTCGGTTTGTTTTTTGTCGCTGATTTTTTCATCGCCCGCATCTACCAGAATTTTAACTTCTGCGCCGACTTTGCCTTTCAATTCAATACTGACGACGTTTCTTTTATCGTCCCGGTCAAACTCGACGCGCGGGTCTTGAAGTTCGGGTGCGAGAAACTTTTCTTCGCGCAGAGCTTTGCGGATTCTTTCAACATCTTCCGCCAACGTTTCGCGCGAAAAAAATTTGCCTGGTTGTAATTTCAATTTCGGGCGGACTTTTGCCGCATCGAATCCTTGAATGTCAATAGCAAATTTATCTACCGTCGCCTGCGCGTTCGGGTTGACTTGAAACGTTACGACCACTTCAGTTTCGCTTTTCAGAGGTTGCTGGCTGAAAGTAACTTCGGCGTTGAAAAATCCGCGCTCGCGCAGGTAAATCAAAATTGAATCGGCGTTGTTGCGAAGCGTTTGCTCGGTAATCGAAGTTCCGGGATTTAAAAGATTTAATTTAAGCAGAAGTTCCTGCTCGGTAACTTTGTCGCCGACCGTATTGCCGATATTGATGACGACTTTTTCAGCCTGCGTTTTGCGTTTAATAACAAAGCGTAGATTAACCGCCTGTACGCCAACCGGACTTGCTTCAACTTTTACGGAAACGATTCTTTTTGTTTTATAAAGCTTATCAATCGCATCGCGCACCTTAACGGCGGAATACGTTTCGCCAATCTCGCCGCGGGCAATCAATTCAAATTGTTGCGCGGCGGAAACCGCGCGGTCGGCGCCTTCAAAAGTAATGGCAATGTTTGAAATTTGACGGTCTTCGTAGATACTTTGCGCGTGAGCAGTGAATGACAAAATAAGAATTACACCGCAGAGACGCAGAGACGCAGAGAGATTTAAAAGGTGAAAAGGTGAAAAGGTGAAAAGATGAAAAAGTAAGACTTTCAATTCTTCAAACTTTTTCACTTTTTCACTTTTTCCCTTTTTCCCTTTTCTACTCTGCGTCTCTGCGTCTCTGCGTTTCAAATTCTCTTTTCCCCTAAAATCTCTTTCTAAGTCGAATCTCAAAATTAAAATTGCTGCTGCGCTGCGTAACGTTGCTCAAAGAACGTTGTTCATATTGCGCGACGAATGACAGACGATTGGACACGCGATATTCAAGAGCTAAAACTTGATTTTGGTCTTCTGAAAGATTGGTCGAATAAGTAACCAAAAGATTGCGGTTGATTTGTCTGCCGACGGTTAGACGCGCCGACGGATTAAGGCGTTGACCGGAAATAATCGGGTCAATTTCAAATTTATTTAAACCGAAAAGTTTATCGGTCGCACGGCTCAGCGGATTGTTAATCAATTCGTCGGTTAAAATTTCCGCTGCTGTATTGATGCCTGATTGCGCCAAAGTCGGAATTCCCGTATCGGTATTCGCCAGATTACCGGTCGTGATAAGCGAAACAATATCGGCTTGCGGTAGTGCCGGACTCGAACGCAACGTCGCGTTTAAAGATTCGGTATTAGTTAGTTCGCCGACTAAACTAACAATAATCTGGTAGCCTTGAATTTCAGTTTCGGCTTGCAGATTAATATACGGCTCGATGCTCGTATTCGGCGGAAATTCGAGCGTTCCGCGCTGAACTTCGTAGCGGTCGCCGCGAAATAAAATCGTGCCGCTGTTGGCGGTAACTCTGCCGGAAATCTGCGGATATTCGACATCGCCCAAAATTCTTAAGGAAGCCGATGCGGTTAAATCCGCGATATTATTGCGAACAACGAGCGCGTCGCGTCCTTCGATGCGGATGTCAAGTTTCGGCACGCCCAGAAACGATGAAGACGAACCGCCGCCTTCGGAAAGCGAGCCTTCGCTCCGCCCGCTGATAAAGTCTGCTAAATCAATATCTTTATTGTAAATGCTGCGTTTGGTGAAAATCGTGCCGGCAATCAGCGTTTCTAATTCGCCGTTTCGACGAACGCCGCTGATTTCAATTTCGGCATCGCCGGTCGTAATAAAATCAGGCGGAACGGGTGCGGTAAAATTATTGCCGGTTATTTCAAACCGGAAATTCTGCAATTCCAAACCTTCAAGGAACGCGCCGCCGGAAGCCGAAACTCGCCCGCCGCCCAGAAATCCGTTTAAGCGAACGATTTGCGCCTGGTTGGATGTAAATAAAATGCGCCCGCGAATGCGGTCTAAAGTAAATCTGTCCGCGCCGACAAAAGCTGCTACCGAAGCGTTTTCGAGTTCCGCATCGCCGTTCAAACGAGCCGTCGCATTTACGCCCGTCAAGCGCACGGAAACATTCACTAACCCGGCGAAAAATGTATTTTTGGACAGTGCGTTGAAAATGCTCAAATTTACGCGTCCGTTAACGGTTAAATTATTGATGCCGTCAGAAGTTAAGGCTTTCGTGCCGGTTACAACAATGTTTGAGCCGCCGCCGGAAAATTTCGCGCTGTTGACGACGACTTCCTTTGCATTAAACCGAACAGAGACTGGCTCAGAAGCAATCAGTGGTGTTTCGCCAATTTGTAAAGCTAACTGGTTAAAATCAGCCGCGCCCGCTAAATTATCAGCCGTAAAACCGCGATTTCCATCAGTGCCAATGCCGTAAAGATTGCCTTCAATGAAAACTCTTCCCGTCGCTCTGCCGGTAATTGAAACGTCGCCAGAATCAGCGGGGCGAGCAAGCGCGATAAACGGCGCGAGTTCGGTGTTGCTGAAATTGGTTTCGGCTTTGAAAGGTAAATTTTCGTCGGCAAAATTCACGCTTGCCGCGAGAACTTGCGGCTGACCTTCAAAATTGACGGTTACATTGGCGTTCAATTGTTGATTTTCTGTTTTGCCGACAAACGTAACATCGCCGAGCGCGTTTTCGTTCACTACGACGCTGCGCCCGACACCGTTAAAGTTAATGTTGTAACTTCTCGAATCAGAAGTTTTGCCGGTCGCCGTCGCCGTTAAATCAATCGTTCCGTTGACCTCGGCAAGCGCGGAATTATTCGGTATAAACGGGCGAACACGCGCAAACTGAATGTCTTTGCCTTCGACGTTAAAATTAAAATCCTTCAGATTGCTTTCGTAAGTTCCGCTCGCCCGCAAAAATCCGGTCCCGAATTGCGCCTCAAATTTTTCCAGGTTGACGAGCGTTCCGGCAAACGTCGCCCGCGCGTCGAAACCGTCAAACGCCTCGCCGTTAATCGTTCCTTTACCTGAAGAAATGTTCGCTTCGCCTTGCAGATTCTCAGGAATTCCGCTGACGTTTATCGTGCCGGAAGTTTTCGCTTGAAAATCTTTTATCTGTTCGGGCAGAAAATCTATCGGCAAAGCGGCAAGCAAATTTCCCGTGTTGATGTCATTCAATTTCGCTTGGACGGAAATATTGTTCGCGCCCGTGTTTGGGATATTAACGTTAAAAGCGAGATTTCCGCCGCCGCGTTCCTGCAATTTACCATCGCGGAGTTCGATGCCGTCGGGCGAAACAGAAACATTTGTTGCCAGCGAACCTAAATCGCGTTTGCGTAAAATAAGCGAATCAACCGAAGCGCGACCTTCAACAGTCGGATTTTCAAGATTTCCCGTGATGTTTCCGTTAAAAGTCAGATTTCCCGAAAACTGTGCTTGATAAGAATCGAGTTGCGTTTCGAGTTCGGGCGAAATGTTCAAAACTCTGAGAATTCGTTCAATCTCGCTCGCGTCGGTTGAATTAAGCGCGACGTTTAAATTTGAATTTGTGCCGCTCAAATCAAAGCGTCCGCTTGCGTTTAGTTTGCTGTTTTCCGTGTTTAAATTTGCATAATCAATATCGAAAAGTCCGTTGGTCGCGGTCAATCCTAAACGTCCGTTGACGGGAACAAGTCCACGCTCGGCTGTTCCTGCATTAGCGGCAAAATCAGCCGTTAAAGTTCCGCTCGCCGTTTTAAAGTCGGTTCCGGCGAACGTCAGATTAGCTTTTCCCGTCGTTTTGCCTTCAATCGGCACGACGCGCCCGCCTTGCAAAGCAAGCAGCTTTGACAAATCGAGATTGGCAAAATCGGCGTTGATTTGCGAACGTCGGCGGTTGTTCAAAGCAATTACAGCATTGCCGTTTAGATTGCCGTCCATCACGTCCGCCGTCAGATTATTAAGGGCGACTTGCTCGTTTTCAGCAACGACCGATGCCCGCGCCGCACCGAGTTTGACGCTTCCCAAAACACCGCCGCCCAAACTCATATCCGCGCTTGCTCGGTAGCGTCCCGACGGTTCAAGCACGAACACGGGTTTGTAGAGTTTGACGTTTTCAATAGTTCCACCGCCGTCTATTGTAGATTTGGTGAGCGCGACGTTGCCGGCGTTAATGTCGCCTGATGTCGCTTCGATTCTGCCTTGACGAATGGTAAGACGAACGCCCGCGACATTCAAACTTCCTAAAATCGCCGCGTCGGTTTCAACCTTCGCTACTTGCAGATTATTTGAATAAATTACCGTATTGTCGCCGACAATTTGCACGTCAACGCCCGAAGCCGTCAGATTCCCGACCGTCGTGCCGCTTGCGTCGAGGCTGTCGGCTTGCACCTGACCGGCTTTAACATCGGTTCTCGCGTCGCCGTTAGTTGCAACAATATTATTCGCCCGCAGATTTCTGAGCCGCACGTCTTCGGTTTCGACGCTTTCGGCACGGACATTTCCCGCTCGAATATCAGTTCTGTCGCCGCGATTGGAAATTTTCACATCGCCCGCATTCACACCGCGAAGCGTCGCGCCTTCCGCATTGACGACGTTTGCACGAAGATTCGGCGCGGAAACATTCGTCGTCCCGTTGGAGTTGCTGATTTTTACATTTCCGGCAAGCAGAGTTTGAATTTCGATATCTTCGGAAGAAAATTTCTGCGCCCGCAGATTACCCAAATTCGCATCGAGTTGCGAGTCTTTATATTCGGCAACCGCATCGGAAATAAAAAGTCCCGCGATTGTTCCCGAAGGCGTTTTTGCCGCCGCCGCCTGCAGTTCGCCGACCCACCTGAAATCCGTTCCCGTGCCGCGCACATTGCCGACCAATTGCGGAAAATCAATCTGAAAATCTTCAAACGTGAGCATTTCGGCGACCGCTTTGCCGTTGGCATTATACATCGCGCCGTCGCCGTCAACCGTTGCGTTAACGGTCAATGCTTTGAGGCGAATGTTTGACGCGGCGAGCGCATCCGATTTAATTTCGCCTTCGACCAGATATTTTACGCCTTCGCCCGTTACCGTGCCGCTGAAATTTCCGTCGCCGCGAATCGCCGTTCCCAACGGAAAAATATTTGAGGTCTGCGTTAAATCAACCGTCGAATTGATGTTCAGATTATATTTTAGCCGTTCCCAATCGGTGATTGTGCCGTTCAAGGTTGATTCGCCAATCGGCGAAGTCAATTTCAAGCGGGTGATTTCCGCTCCTTTATCGTCAACAATTCCGCTGGCGCGAATATCTACCGGCTCGACCGTGCTTTCGTCATAAACAAAATTGGAATCGGTTGACGTGAAATCGAATTTGTAGCGTTTTTGCTCGTCGGGAACCTGGTAGTTTTCCGGCTCTAAAGTGAGAAGAACATTCTCCGCGTCCGCCGAAATTTTGCGCGACACATCATTGAAGTGAATCACACCATTTTTAAGCGAGAATTTGACGGACGAATAAAGAAAATTAACGCGTGAACCTTGTTCATCTTCGACGAGTTTTAAATTAGAGAAATTCGAGTTTCCGTTTTCGTCAAATTTTACAAATACTTCTGCGCCGTCAACGTCGGTCGTGTCAAGTTTTATATCGCGGCTCAATTGCCACGCGTAAAGGTTTTCGACAGTCAAGCCAAGTTTCGCGTCTTTGATAAAAAATAGTTTTTCGCCCGTAACTTTATCGTTAAAAGTCGCGTTTTTTAATTCTAATTTTAACGGTGCAACCGATACGCGAAAAACGTCTGCGTCGAAAACAACGCCGATTTCCGCCATTTTTGAAACAAACTGTGTCTTAACATAATTATCGAAAACACCGTAGCGATAAGAGACAATAGTGGTCAACAAAAGTAGAACGGCAAGTATACCAATCAGCCCAAATGCGATGACCGCATTCCTGCGAGTGAAATAGCGGCTGCGCTCGACGACGGGCGAAGGTTCTTCGGTCATCGTTTCCTGCGGCTGAATTTCTTCAGTATTTTCGGTTTGATTGTCGTTCTCTTCAGGCATTTTTATACAACGTGCGTTTGCTTTAGTCAGTATTTCATAGCGGAACAATTTCGACAATTTCTAAATCAAATGCTTCGATAGCATTAACTTTCGGCGGATGATTGGAAAGAAGTCGAATTTTTTTCACGCCTAAATCTTTCAGAATCTGCGCCCCGATTCCGTAATCGCGGAAATTGCCGTAGCCGGTTTCGCGCCGCGCCGCCGCAAAATCCAAATTTTTTTCATGCATCACGGCGTAAGTTTGCAATTGGTGAATCAAATCGAGATTGTGTTCGCGCTGGCGAAGATAAAGAATCACGCCGCGCTCGACTTGGGAGATTTTTTGAAGCGAAGTTTTGATAGCTTGAGATGCTTCGCCGAGGCGCGAGCCAAACATTGCAAACGTAATGTTCTCGGTTTGGACGCGCACCAGAACCGGTTCGGTTGTCTGCGAAAAATCGCCCATCGTCAGCGCGACGTGTGTTTCGCTATTAATTATATTCTCATAAACGAAGGCACGGAACAATCCGAAATCCGTCGGCAAATCACATTCGACTGCGCGGCGCACGAGCGTTTCCTTTTGAATTCGGTAACGCACTAAATCTGCAACGGAGATAATTTTCAAATCGTGTTTTTCGGCAAATCGTTCGAGTTCCGGCAGACGCGACATCGTGCCGTCGTCATTCATAATTTCGCAAACTACACCTGCCGGATAACAGCCGGCGATGCGGGCAATATCAACGCTCGCTTCGGTTTGACCGACGCGGACGAGAACGCCGCCTTTTTTGGCACGAAGTGGAAAAATATGTCCGGGACGCGCTAAATCCGTCGGTTTTGAACTTGGATTGACAGCGGTCAAAATCGTTCTTGCACGGTCGGCGGCGGATATTCCCGTTGTAACGCCCGTCCGCCCTTCGATGGAAATTGTAAAAGCCGTTCCCATACTCGAAGTGTTATCGGCGGTTTGCGGCAGAAGTTGCAGTTCATCGCACCGCTCTTCGGTCAGCGGCAGACAAATCAACCCGCGAGCGTGAGTTATCATAAAGTTGATAACTTCAGGCGTAACTTTTTCTGCCGCACAAACCAGGTCGCCCTCATTTTCGCGGTCTTCGTCGTCAACAATAATTATCATTTTGCCGTCTTTTATGTCTCGGGCGGCTTCTTCAATCGTGGCTAAAGGCATCTTCCGATTTTGGATTTTAGATTTTAGATTTTGGATTTGCAGCAAATCTCCGGTTAAAACGTAGATTTTAACGGAAACCGCTTGCATTTACCATTTACCATTTACCATTTACCATTGAAAAATGCGTTTTGAACCGAAACTTGCTTGGAGATATTTCCGTGCGCGGCGCAAGAGTTTGGCGCGTTTTACGTCCTGCGTCGCGGTTGTCGGAATAGCGGCGGGCGTGGCAAGCCTTATTATCGCTCAATCGCTGGCGCGTGGTTTCAGCGATGAAATGCAGGACAAAATTTTGGCAAACACCGCGCACGTTTCTGTGTTTTTAAATGATGGCGCGGAGATTTTAGATTGGAAGGCGGTTATAGAAAAACTGAAAAAATCCGAAAACGTTAAGGAAGTTTCCGCGACGACTTACGAAAGCGCGGTGATTGTCGGGACACAGGCGACGAGTTACGCGGTTTTGCGAGTGGTTGAGGGACGAGGGACGAGGGACGAGGGACGAGGGTCAAGAGAATTTTTGCTCCCGACGCTTGACCCTCATCCCTCGTCCCTCATCTCTATTGAAATTTCACTCGGCAAAGAATTAGCTGAAAAAACGAATTTGAAAATCGGCGACGAAGCGGGAATTATTACTCTTGAAAATGAATTCGCGCCGACGACCTCAAAAGTTTTTATTAAAGAAATTTTTCAAACGGGACTTTATGAATATGATTCGACTTGGATTTATATATCGCCCGAAGATTTCGCCCGTCTGAAAGCGCAAAAAAAATTTACGCCGACGATTTTGAGCGTTTCGGTCAAAGATATTTACACGGCAGACAAAACTGCCGACGAGATTCGCGCAAACCTGGGCGACAACTTTAAGGTCGTTGATTGGCAAGAGGCGAACCGACCGCTTTTTGCCGCGCTCAGTTTGGAGAGACGAGTTGCGCTGGCAATCGTTTCACTGATAATTTTTATTGCGGCTTTAAATATCACGACGACGCTTGCGCTGCTCGGGGCGGAACGACGATTTGACATTGCGATTCTCAGAACGTGCGGCGCACAAACAAAAAGTTTAATTTTTATTTTTCTGCTCGAAGGTTTGCTTTTGGGATTTACGGGAATTTTCTTCGGTGTCAGTTTGGGCTTGCTCGGGTGTTTTCTGGGAAATTATTTTAAGATTGTCCGCTTGTCGGCGGAAGTTTATTCGCTTAACTACATCCCTTTTCACCCGGACTTAAATAATATTTTGCTGATTATTTTAATCGCGTTTCTGGTGTGTTTGGCGGCGACCGTTTATCCGGCGTTAAAGATAGGCAAAATAAAACCTTTGGAAAATTTAAGACGACAGTAAAATCCGGATTTTTCCGCCGTTTGCAATTATATTCAGACAAGTCTTGAAATTCTTGTCTTGATAAATTTGGCAACTCGGTTCAGACTTCTGTTATCAATAGTTTTTAGTCTTAAAGTTTGAATCAATAATTTTATGTTTGAACCCTACACTGAAAAAGCGCGTCGAGTCATCTTTTTTGCCCGTTACGAGGCTCTTCAATACGGTTCGCAAGTTATCTCTCCGGAACATATTCTGCTCGGTTTGATGCGCGAAGATAAAACGATTTCAGCCAGATATTTCCCGTTTCGCAACAATTTAACGGTCGAAGCCGTGCGTCGCGAAGTCGAGGAAAGAATCGTCATTCGTGAACGCATTCCGCAATCTGTCGATCTGAAGGTCGCGGCTGAAACCAAACGCATTCTCGCGTTTGCCAATGAAGAAAGTCAGCAATTGCAAAATCGCCATGTCGGACCTGAACATCTTCTGCTTGGACTCATTAGGCAGGAACGCTCGATTGCGGCGGAGATTCTTTATCAATATGGGCTGCGCCTGAAAGATATGCGCGAAGAAATTGCCCGCCAAAACGGTTTTCCGAATTTTAGTGCCATCGGCAGAGAAAAATCCGATGTTCCGAATTTGCAGGAGTTCACCAGAGATTTAACATCGGACGCGGCGAATGGAAAACTCGACCCGCTCGTCGGACGCGAAAAGGAAGTCGAACGAATCGTTGAAATTCTTTGTCGGCGGACGAAAAACAATCCGGTTTTAATCGGTGAAGCGGGCGTCGGGAAAACAGCGATTATAGAAGGTTTGGCGCAGAGAATTATTGAGAAAAATGTTCCGTCATTTTTAGAAAACAAGCGTATTTTGTCGCTTGATTTGTCGTTAATTGTCGCGGGAACTAAATATCGCGGACAGTTTGAGGAACGGCTCAAAAAGATTATAAGCGAACTCAAGGAACACGACCGATACATCGTTTTTATTGACGAACTTCACACGCTCGTCGGCGCAGGTTCGGCGGAAGGAACGCTTGACGCGGCAAACATCTTAAAACCGGCACTTTCGCGCGGTGAGATTCAATGTATCGGTGCAACTACGCCGAGCGAGTTTCGCAAATCAATCGAGAAAGATCGCGCACTCGAACGCCGTTTTCAATCGGTCAAAGTCGTGCCGCCGAATGAAGAAGAAGCGTTGCGAATTGTGCAGGGCTTGGCGGAAAGATACGAAGCATTTCACCAAATTCGTTATTCAAAAGAAGCCTTAGAAGCCGCTGTTTATCAAACAAACCGTTACATTCCCGACCGATTTTTGCCCGACAAAGCGATTGATGTTTTGGATGAAGCCGGCTCACGCGCCAAACTTCGTTATCAACAAGAAGTGCAGTCCGAACCTTCCTGGCGCGAAACGATTGACAACTGGAAACGGGTTACCAACGAAGACCAACTGCTCGCGTTTGAATTGAAAAGTTTGGAAGATTCTTTTTTCGCCGTCGAAGTTTCGAAAGACGATGTGGAAGAAGTGATTGCACGTTGGACTGGCGTTCCGATTCAGTCAATCAAACAAGAAGAAGCGAAAAAACTTCTTAATATCGAAGAGGAATTGCATCGCCGAATTATTTCGCAACGTCCGGCAATTTCCGCGCTGGCAAGAGCAATTCGTCGCAGCCGCGCCGGCTTAAAGAATCCGAATAAACCGGTCGGTTCGTTTTTATTTTTAGGTCCGACCGGCGTTGGCAAAACGGAAGTTGCGCGAACTTTAGCGGAATTTCTGTTCGGCTCGGAACGCTCGCTGATTAGGTTTGATATGTCGGAGTTTATGGAAAAACACACGGTCGCCAAATTTATCGGTTCGCCGCCCGGATATATCGGACACGAAGAGGGCGGGCAACTAACCGAAAAACTTCGCCGTGCGCCGTATTCACTTGTTTTGTTCGATGAAGTCGAAAAAGCACATCCCGATTTATTTAATATTTTGCTCCAGGTTTTCGAGGACGGAGTTTTGACCGACGCACAAGGAAATACAATTGATTGCAAAAACGCGATTTTCATAATGACCTCAAACATCGGCGCGAGATTTATCCAAAAACGCGCGACGCTCGGTTTTCAAACCGGTGCCGATTCTTCACGTCAAAAAATGGAAGAGCAAGTAATGAGCGAAGTTAAGAAAACCTTCGCGCCCGAATTTATCAATCGCTTGGACGAAATAATTATTTTTGACGAATTACTAGATGATGATTTAATGCAGATTATTGATCTGCAAGTTGGCAAACTCAACGGGATGCTTGAAGGTCGGGCGTTGCAAATTCGCCTGACCGATGATGCGAAACGCTGGCTGATAAAGAAAACCTGCGCCGACCGAAGTTATGGAGCGCGTCCACTTCGCCGCGCTTTGCAGAAAAACGTCGAAGACGAGCTTTCCGAATCGTTGATTCAAGGGAAACTGAGCGAGGAGAGTTTGGTTGAAGTTTTTTGCGAAAACGATAAATTAATGTTCCGCCCGATTCGGCTCGAACAACCCGAAAATGTGTTTTTTGAAAAAGTGTAAAATTTGATAATAGTTCAACAAAAAGCGCGAAAGTTTTAACAAAGGCTTTCGCGCTTTTTCCTTTTTATGGATTTAACTGTATAATTCCGAAGTTTGTTGGAAGGTTATGCCTCAAAAGGCAACCAAGATTTAAACAAACGAATCAAAGTCCGCGTATCAACCCAACGAAAAAGCCTTTTTTAATTTACACATTGAGATTATTTACTTTGAATTCGACGGACAAGAATTATTCGGCTTTGGCACAAGCCGACCGATATTGCAATCATAAGGAAAACGGTTTTATGCATATTCTTCGCTTGTATGGGCTTGTTTTATTGAGTTTTATGCTTTCGGCTTCTCCCACGTTAGCCGTAACCGATGAAAAAGCGAAAGATAATTTAACGACTGAGACGACTACCAACCAACAGCAGATTGTTGATGAGGTTGACGTTCAAGGCAATCGTCGGTTGCGTGATGATGACCTTCTCTATTACGTGAAAACTCGTCAGGGCGATGTCTATAATCAAGCGCAGATCGAACGCGACTTAAAGGAATTGCTATCACTTAATTTCTTCGACAAAACTGGAACTCGCGTTTTGACCGAGCCTGGTGTGCGCGGCGGCGTGAAGGTAATTTTTGAAGTTGCAGAACTTCCGATTATCCGCGATTTGCAGTTTGAAGGTCTGAAAGCCGTTCCCGAGTCAGACGTGTTGAAAGCATTCCGCGAACAACGTGTCGGCATTTCTAAAGAAGCGGTTTTCGACCCGGTAAAAGCGAGAAACGGAACGCGTATTCTGCGCGAACTGCTCGCCTCAAAGGGTTATCCGAATGCCAAAATTGAAATTAAAGACGAAGAAGTTTCGGCAACTTCGACTGCGATTACTTTTGTCGTTGACCAAGGCAATCGCTCGCGGATCGTTGATATAGAATTTGAAGGTAATGAAGTTTTCAAAGACGGCGAGCTTCGCAATCAGCTTCTGCTCGTTAAAGAAACCGGAATTATTACGCGCTTTAAAGGGTCGGATATTCTCGACCTCAAAAAACTGCAATACGATCTGCAGAAAAACGTGCGTTCGTATATGTTCTCGAAAGGTTATTTTCAAGCCCGCATCGGCGAACCGCAAGTCGTCGGACTCGGTTACCGTCGAACCGGTATTCCGATTCTGAATAATTTTCCGCTCCCAATTGTTACTTCTAAAGATGACACTCTAAAAATTATCGTTCCCGTTACGGAAGGAAAAATCTTCCGCGTCGGCGAACTGAAGGTTGAAGGAAATTCTATTTTTTCCGAACAACAGATTTTAGCCGGTGTCGGTTTGCAAAAAGGTGAAATTGCCGACGGCAAACGTCTTCAAGAAGGTGTTTATGAAAATTTGAAAAAAGCGTACGGCAATCAGGGATTTGTTTCTTACAACGCGGAATTCGACCCGGAATTTAAGGATAATCCGGCAAACCCGAATGAAGGTATCGTAGATATAAAAATTACGATTGAGGAAGGCAAACAGTTTCGTCTGCGCCGCCTTGAATTTACCGGCAACACTTTTACCCGCGATAAAGTTTTGCGGCGCGAATTTCTCATCAACGAAGGCGACACTTATAATCAGCAATCGCTTGAAGTTTCAGTTTTGCGGCTCAATCAAACCGGGTATTTCGACCCGCTCGATAAAGACCAGGACGTAGAAATTCGCACGAATGACGAGCAGGGCGACGTTGATTTGATTGTTAAAGTTAAAGAAAAAGGCAGACAGCAAATCTCGTTTAACGGCGGCGTTTCGGGCATCGGCGGCACGTTTTTTGGACTTGAATATTCGACCAACAACTTGCTTGGACGCGGCGAAGTCCTCTCATTTAATATGGGTTTCGGCAATCGTCAGCAAAGTCTCCAATTTTCATTTCAAAATCCGTATTTTCGCGACCGTCCAATCTCAGTCGGCTTTTCAATTTTCGGCAGCCGTTATAAATTTTTCGGCGAAGGAACATTTCTTTCGCAAAATCAAAATCTGCTTTTCGACGCCTTCAATCCGCAGGGAACGCTGACCACCGACGAAGCAAATTTGTTCACTCAAACCACTTACGGTGCGTCCGTGTTTGCCACCGCGCCGCTTTCGGAATTTCTGCCGAAACGAGCATTTTCCAGACTTTCACGCATCGGTTTGACTTATCAGTTTTCGGCGACGAGCATCACCGAACCGAGCATCAACAAATCGGGCGACCCGAACTTAATAGTTCCGGTAGTTTTCGCGCAGCCGAATATAATCACCAGCCGAATTACGCCGACTTTTGTCTTTGATTCGCGCCAGCCGTCGGCGAACGGCATTGATACTCTGCGCGGCAGACAGCTAGCCGTTTCCTTCGCCCTGTCGGGTTTGGGCGGCGATGTCAGAACTTATCAGCCGAGCGTTACTTACACGCAATTTATTCCCGTCCGGCGCAAACGGTCGAAGGATCCGGAAGTTTTCGGTTTTCGCCTGCAAGCCGGAACGATTGGCAGTTTCGGTCTCAGCGAAAAAGTCAGAAACGCCAATTCAATTTCATTCATCGGCGGCGTTCCCTATTATGAGCGATACTTTTTTACAGGTGAACAGGATGTTCGCGGTTACTCTAATACGCGCCTTGGACCAATCGCACCGTTCGACGGTTTCGTAACCACCCGCAATGTTACGCTGGCGAGCAATAGGGGCGGAACACCAACGGCAGTTACGGGCTTGAGCAGCGATGTGTTAAACGAATTGGCTCAACTCGGAACTTTTACCGGCGCGGCGGGCGCAAATTCGGGACAGATTTCCAGAGACTTTCGATTCATCGGCGGCGATACGCAGCTTTTAGGCAACTTTGAATATCGCATTCCAATTTTTGGTCCGGTTACGTTAGCCGCATTTGCCGATATCGGAACAGTTTTCAATCTTCGAAAAACCGGCACGCAAACTATCAACAGTACTTTTTTAGCGGACGATAGATTTGTTGGCGCGGGAACTTTAAGCGGTCTTGCGCTGCGAAACAATCCAAATCTCGAAGCCAGATTCGGAAGCCTTCTTTTGTTCAATGACCGTTTGCTGACGACCAGCGATTTTAGAACTTTGTTTTGCTCGACCGTTGTTTGTCCGACGAGTGCGCCGGTGAATGTTCAGCAACTTTTCGTGCGCGGCGAAGCGCAAACTAATTCGCTCCTTCGGGTGGATGAATCGGCGTTTAATAAATTCGGTGATTTTCGTTCGAGTATCGGTTTGGAATTGCGCGTTCAGGTGCCGGTCGTCAACATTCCGTTTCGGCTTATTTATTATTTTAATCCGAATGCGAAAATCGGATTTACCGAAGAGCTTCCGGGATTATTTCTACCCGGCAAAAGAAACGGTTTCCGCTTTACAGTCGGCAGGACGTTTTAAGTAGGCAGTTGGCAGTCATAGATGTTGAACAAGCGCGAATTCTTCTGCCGTCTGCCAACTGCTACTGCCTGCTGAATGATTGACAGCCGATATTTAACTAAATTAACATTGCTTTTTTTAAGCGATTATTAAAACAGCAAGCAACAATTTTCTAATTTTAAGATTCTAAAAAGGCATAAATTAAAAAGCTAAACAAGCCTTTTTTATAAAGTTAAGGAGTATTATAAAATAATGAAAACATTTCGTTCAATCGCCGTCGTTTTTATCTTTGCGGCAATTTTTGCAGTTTCGGCTTTTGCCCAAGCACAACCCGCAGCAACAGGCAAGGTCGGCATTGTTAATACACTGGCTTTTGATACTGATAAAGGTGGTATCACAAAGTATGTGAATGCTATGAACGCTCTTGAAGTCGAGCTTAAACCGGATGTTACTGCATTGCAGGGAATGGCAACCAAACTTCAAACGTTGCAAACGGAAATTACCAGAATCCAAGAGCAGGCACGGACAAATCCAAATGTTCCGATTAAACCCGAAACTGTCAATCCCAAACTTGAGGAATATGACAAACTTGGTCGTGAATTCAAATTCAAGCAGGAAGAGTATAAAGCTAAAGCCGAACGGCGACAGGCAGCGGTAATGGGACCGGTTCGCTTAGACATCGGCAACGCTTTA
Source organism: Acidobacteria bacterium 28-1 (assembly GCA_002050365.1). Taxonomy (GTDB): domain Bacteria; phylum Acidobacteriota; class Blastocatellia; order Pyrinomonadales; family Pyrinomonadaceae. The sequence goes on along the minus strand of MWYZ01000082.1, from coordinate 45,001 downwards.
CAGGAATTTGCTAAGAAAAATGGCTACATGATGATTCTCGACGCGTCTAAATTGGATGGTGCCGGACTTCTTTTAGCGTTTGATGAAAAATACGACATAACGAAGGATTTCATCACGTTCTACAACTCCCGACCCGCAGCGACGGCAGCTAAGTAAATTACCAATAATTTTTTGTATTAAAAGTCAGAAGTCGGCAAAGAAAATTTGTCGGTTTCTGGCTTTTGGTATTATTGAGCAAAAAAGGGCGAAAACCGCGCGTCGGGCAAAGGTGTAAGATTTTTTATGTTATTATGTTTCGGTTAAATGCCGACGACATAGAGTTTAGAAACTGCCAACTGCCAGCTGATTTTACTTATGAGCATTCTCGATTCACGCGCCATTCAAGAAATTTTGCCGCATCGTTTTCCGTTTTTGCTCGTTGATAAAATTATCGAACTCGAACCGCGCACGCGCATCGTCGGCATCAAACAGGTAACCCTCAACGAACACTTTTTTCAGGGACATTTTCCCGACGCGCCCGTTATGCCGGGCGTTTTGCAGATTGAAGCGATGGCGCAAGTCGGAGCGATTCTCGCGCTTCGTGAATTTGCCGACCGCAGTAATAAAATTCCATTTTTTAGCGCGATTGATAAAGCGCGTTTCCGCCATCCGGTCGTGCCGGGTGACACTTTAGTTTTGGAAGTTACAGCGTTAAGAATCGGAAGCAAAGTGCAAAGAATGCGCGGCGTCGCGAGAGTTGACGGAAAGATTACGGCTGAAGCTGAGATTATGTGTATTATCGGCGACCGCGAAACAGGAGAAGCGAAATAATATGGAAGAAGTCAAAATATCTCTTAATCAATTAGTTGTTTATTTTGGGATTGTAAATGTCGTTTTAGGTGTCTTATTTGGGTCTTTTCCCTTGATTTCCGGGATTAAAATGAAAAACCGTAATTACGGCGTTTATGGTTTTATTGGTTCAATAATTGGCGGAGCGATTTTAGGAATTTTATTATCGTATCCGATTGCTATTATTTTTACCTGGCTAATATTTAGAAATCCAAAAGAAACTGTCGAAGCAATGAACGAAAATCCTATTGACGTTGAGATTGAAAATCCTGAGAATCGCTGACCCCTTTCTATGTCTGCATTTATCCATCCGACCGCTATCGTCAGCCCAAGCGCGAAAATTGGCGAAGATTGTTACATCGGAGCGTTTTCCATTATCGGCGACGAGGTTGTTTTAGGCGGCAAAGTTCATCTCGAATCGCATGTCGTCATTGACGGCAAAACTACCATCGGCGATGAAACGCGCGTTTTTCCGTTTGTTTCGATAGGACTTGCACCGCAAGACTTGAAATACGCAGGCGAATCAACCGCAACCGAAATCGGTAAACGCAACCACATCCGCGAATTCGTGACAGTTCATCGCGGAACGGCGGGCGGCGGCGGTTTAACGAAAATCGGCGATGACAATTTGCTGATGGCGCAAGCGCATGTCGCTCACGATTGCCAAATCGGAAACGAAGTTATAATGGCGAACGCGGCGACTTTGGCTGGTCACGTCGAGATTGCCGACCGCGCCAACATCGGCGCATATTCGGGCATTCACCAATTTTGCCGAATCGGATTAGAAGCCTTTGTCGGCGGGTATTCGGTAATTGTCAAAGATGCGCTGCCGTTTGCAATTTCACAAGGCAATCACGCGAAATGCTACGGCTTAAATCGGCTCGGACTTAAAAGGCGCGGCTACCCTAAAGAAACCGTCAAAAAACTTCACCGCGCCTTTCACCTTTTGCTTTCGGCAAAATTGAACACGACGCAAGCCGTCGAAAAAATCAGAGAAGAAATAAAGGATTGTGCGGAAGTTGATTTGCTAATAGAATTTATCGAAACTTCCAAACGCGGAGTGGTCAAGTGAAAGGATAAAGGCGAAAGGAGAAAGGAGAAAAGATGAACGAAAAATGCGTAGCAATCTTTTTTAGACTTTCGCCTTTATCCTTTCGCCTTTATCAGGTCTGCGTCTGAAAAAGTTTCATCAACGCAATTTCTTCCGGCTCATATTCGGCTTGCGAAAGTTTGATGGCGCGTTTCTTTTTCGCTTCAAATACCGCGAGCGTTAAGCCCAACTCGTAAGATTTCAAAATCGTCGGGTGAATATACGAAGCGCGGCAGACGGTCGGCGTGTTGCCAAGTTGTTCGGCGACTTTTTTTATTGCTTTGACAATGTTTTTCTTCCAGGCTTTTTCTTCTTCGGCAGTGCCGAGCTCCGCCAAAGCAAGAGCGGCAAGCAAAGTTCCGCCCCACGTGCGAAAATCTTTTGCTGAAAATTCGGGTGCGGTAATCTCCTTTAGATATTTATTTATGTCGCTTGATTTTATCGGTTTCGGTTTGCCGTTTTCACCCAAGTAATTGAAGAGTTTGCGCGCGCCGCCGATGGCTTTTAAATCTTGCATTACGCTTGCCAATTCTTTGTCAACTAAAACTTTTCGATGCTTAATATGATGTTTTCCGACAAAGTTGAAAACTAATTTGCCGCCGCGCTCAATTTCCAGATGCCGATTCTGCAAAGTTGTAATTCCGTAAGTTTTATATTGCTTAACGCTCTTCGGCGAACCGACCCGAATATACAGCGAATTAATAAGCCGCATCATCACCGCCAAAACCTTTTCACGCGGAAAGCCTTCGAGTTTAAGATGCTCGTTGGTAATTTTTCTCAAATTCGGCAGATGCTCGCCGAATTTTTCAATTTTCAGAAACTTCTTCTTTTCCTGTTTTTCTCTAAATTTTTGATTGTAAAGATATTGAATGCGCCCGTTGGTGTCCATTCCGAGAACTTGCAGATTGCTCCGCGTCGAAGGCGAAATCCGCACATATTTCCACGCGGGCGGAATCACCAGCGATTTTATCCGCGCCAAGTGGTTTTCGTCTTTAATTTGTTTACCGTCGTCGTCAAAATATTTAAAGCCTTTCGACCTTGAGCCTTTCCTCTGCCACCATTTGGCGCGTTTGCCGGTTTCGATGCATTGCCGCGCTTTTTCAACGTCAAAAATCGGTTTCCTTTCCGCCATATTATTACCTCCTTATAAGGTATAATTTATCATTTCTTTCTACAAGCAAACATATTTTTAATAGATTATAAATCGTTAAGAATCAATAGTTTATAATATACATTTATTTATATTTTTTCGAGTTTCAAGGCAACTTGTTTCACAGATGAAACATCTGATATGATGTAAAGTGAGGTAATGAAAATGACTACAAACATAAACGGAAATTTGTTTGAAATGGAAGGGCATAAAGCGATTCAAAGCAAGAAAGATATGATTTTGTCGCTATATAATTCCGGCACGACGGAAATTGAAGCGATTGCGGCAGTTTCGGGCGCAAAGCCGAGTTATGTCGGTTCGGTTCTGCATCAAGCCGGTTTAATTGACAATTATTTCGACCTTTACACGTCCACCAATTATCCGATGAACATTTACTCGAAGCATTTTCGCGGAAAGCTCGGATTTAAAGATGCGTTGACGGCGCAGAGAAGCGTCAGAAATTTGGAGCAATCATATCAATATTTTGCCAACAGCCAAGACCGTGCCGGACAGCATCACACTTTGGAAATGGCGTTAACAATGCTTGACCGCGCCCGTTGGACGGGCAAACTAGAAGAGGCGGAAATTTATCGGCGATGGTTGGTTGGAAAACTTAGCCGACCGTTAATTGATAACGTCAAATCAATGGAAGTGAGAAATGAAAAATCGGAACCGAACGGGGAAAAATTTGAAAGAGTCGAGTTAAAACTCGCGGCATAAAAGGAACGCCAGCATCTTGCTGGCTTATCGTTTGCCAGCAAGATGCTGGCGTTCCACCTTAAAGACAAGACGTTTGCCAATATTGCAATCATCTTGTCTTTTTGTTTTTATTTTGAAAACTCAATACAATAAATAATCGATTCGGCGTGAACAATAATCAAATTTTGATTTCTTTATGAAGTATCTCCGCGCAGTTTTTCGATTCACATTATTCGTCGGCGCAACGCTCGGACTTTACGGAATATGGTTTGTCAGCCGTATTCTTGTTCCGAATAAGATTTTTTGGCGACAGGTTATTTTACGCGCTTGGGCGCGGGCATTTGTCAGAATCTCCAAGATGAAAATCGAAGTCGTCGGTCAGCCGCCGCCGTCGCCGTTTTTTCTCGTCTGCAATCATTTAAGTTATACGGATGTTCCTGCGCTGCGCGCCGTCGTGAACGGTATTTTTGTGGCTAAAGGCGAGATTGAGAGTTGGTTTTTGGCGGGAAGAATTTGCCGTGATATGGGAACGATTTTTATCAATCGGCAAAACCGTCGCGATATTCCGCGCGCCGGCACGGAGATTATTAGGCGTTTGGAGCTGGGCGAAGGCGTGATTGTTTTTCCCGAAGGCACCAGCACAAAGGGCGAAACGGTTCTTCCGTTTAATTCTTCGTTTCTGGAGTTTGCCGCGCAGAAAGATTTGCCCGTTTCTTATGCTTCGATAACTTACACAACGCCGACGAACGCGCCGAAAGCCAGTGAAGCCGTTTCTTGGTGGGACGAAAAAACTTTTGCCGAACACTTATGGGAACTTTTTCAGGCACGTGAATTTACGGCGATTATTAGTTTTGGCGACGAGCCGATTCACAGCCGCAATCGTAAAGAATTGGCACGGCAGCTTTGGGAAAAAGTAAATGAGAATTTCGTTCCCGTTTTATAAAAGTTAAGGTTCTCGCGCGAAACCTTTTTTTCGTCGTGCCGTAAAACCAGCATCTAACATTTAAAAATTTCTTGAGGAGTAAAAAATGCGTAACTTTAATTTTCGATTAGCGGTTATCGTAACCGTTTTACTGTTGGTTTGGACATCGGCGTTTGCCCAAAACAAAGGTTTTGACACGAGCCGAATGGACAAATCGGTCGAGGCTTGCACCGATTTCTTTCAATATGCCAACGGAACTTGGCTGAAAAACACGGCGATTCCCGCCGCTTATTCGCGTTGGGGAAGTTTCAATATCTTGGGCGAAAACAACAACGCCGTCTTAAAAGATATTTTGGAAAATGCCGCCAAAAACCATGCTGCCGAAGGCACCGACACGCAGCTAATCGGCGATTATTATGCTTCGTGTATGCATGAAGCGGCAATTGAGAAAGCGGGCATAACGCCGCTTAAACCTTTCTTTGCACAAATTGACAAAATCAAGGCCGTGAAAGACGTTCAGCATCAGATTGCAATGCTTCATGCTCAAGGCGTTCCCGCGCTTTTTGGTTTCGGCGGCGGACCTGATTTGAAAAAAAGCTCCGTCGTAATTGTCAACATCAGTCAAGGCGGATTGAGTTTGCCGAACCGCGATTATTACACAAAGACCGACGCGAAATCCGAACAGACGCGGCAAAAGTTTGTCGAATATGCGACGAATATGTTCAAACTTTTAGGCGATGACGCGGACAAAGCCGCGTCGAACGCCAAAACGGTGATGGCAATTCAAACGCGGCTGGCAAACGCATCGCGTCCGCCTGCCGATTTGCGCGACCCGGAAAATCGCTACCACAAAAAGCCTCTGGCGGAAGTCTCGACCTTAATGCCGAATTTTTCATGGGCAGATTATATGAAAACGCGCAACATTCCAGCAATAGCGGAGATAAATGTCGGTCAGCCGGACTTTTTTGTGGAAGTCAATAAAATGTTTTCTGAAGTTTCGGTTGCCGATTGGAAAACTTATCTACGCTGGATGTTGATAAATCAAGCCGCGCCGCGTCTTTCAAAGGCATTTGCCGATGAAAATTATAATTTTTTCAGCGCTTATCTGAACGGCACGAAGGAACAGCAACCGCGCTGGCGGCGGTGCGTCGCCGCTACCGACAATGCACTCGGCGAAGCGCTCGGACAGGAATATATCAAAAAAAGTTTCACGCCCGAACAGAAAAAGCGGATGGACGCGATGATTGATAACTTGTTTGCCGCTTACAAAGAGCGCGTCAAAAATCTCGATTGGATGTCGGCGGAAACCAAGCAGAGAGCTTTGGAAAAACTTGCCACTTTCAAACGCAAAATCGGTTACCCGGATAAACTTCGCGGTTATAAAAATTTGACGATTGACCGCCAATCTTATTTGATGAATTCGCTGCGGGTCGCGCAATTTGAAATAGGACGCAACACGCAGGATATTGGTCAACCAACCGACCGCGCTCGTTGGGGATTTACCACACCGACGGTTAACGCTTCGTATTCGAGCGTGAATAACGACATCACTTTTCCTGCGGGAATTTTGCAGCCGCCGTTTTTTAATTTTGCGGCAGATGATGCGATAAATTACGGCGCAATCGGCGCGGTTATCGGTCACGAAATCACGCACGGATTTGACGACCAGGGCAGTAAGTTCGATGCCGAAGGTAACTATAAATCTTGGTGGACGGAAGAAGATCGACGGAAATTTGAGGAGCGCGCGGCGTGCGTGAGCAATCAGTTTAGCAGCTACGAAGTTCAGAAAGATTTGAACATCAACGGCAAGCTTACCTTGGGCGAAAACATCGCCGACCTCGGCGGTTTGACGATGGCTTATGAAGCCCTTCAAATGTCGCTCAAAGGCAAGCCGCGTCCCGAAAACATTTATGGTTTCACGCCCGAACAAAGATTTTTCCTGGGTTGGGCGCAAGTCTGGGCGGGAAAGAACACTGTTGAAGCTGAACGCTCGCAAGTTTTAGGCGACCCGCACTCGCTTCCGCGCTGGCGCGTCAATGGTCCGCTTTCGAATATGCCGCAATTCCATAAAGCCTTCGGTTGCAAACAGACGGACGCGATGGTCAAAGGAGATTTTTGCCAAATTTGGTAAATTTTTATCCCAAAATAAAGGGCGTCGGAAAATTAAATTTTCCGACGCCCTTTATTTTGGGATAAAAATGTTTTGAGACATACGAGACTAAAAAATCAAGGATTTGAATTTAAATTATTTTTGAATTTATTTTATTTTTTCGTCTCCCTAAAAAATTAACCTTTGCAATTTTAAGCATTTATATACTCTCGGTTGTAGAGCGTGTTTGGGAATTTAATTTTGTAGTTCAACGTGCTTGAGCATAACACTCATTATCGCTAACGGTTGCACCTAAATTGTTTCAGGCGATGTCGGAAAATCACTGAAAACCTTGCAATATCATTGAAAAATCTTGACCTGCGTGTTTCAAAGAATAAAACAAAATTTTGGAGAAAATTCAAAAATTTGATAGTTTTTAGTTTTTAAACAGTCTTTGTAATATCCAAAATTATTACATTTGTTGGGTTTTAGATACCTTCAAAATTCGGCATCAAACTTGCTCAAAATAATATAGTCTTAATCAAGCCATTTTATACTCGGTTTTTTCATATAAAAGTAAATTTAATTTCGGTTTCTTTTGCTTAAATATTTTGTGAAATTTGGGTGATTGAAAATCGAAGCGAGTTTAATGAAGAAATATTTATCCAAAATCTAAAAGTAAGGAGATGTTATGAAAAAAATTCTAAACCTGTTTCTGATTTTAGTCTTTGTTGGACTATTTATTTCAACCGCAACGGCGCAAAACCCGACAGGATCAATTGAAGGCAATGTTACCGATCCTTCAAACTCCATCGTTTCCGGTGCGACTGTAACTATTACAGGAACTACAACCGGGCAAACTTTTACTGCAACGACAAGTGAAGATGGTTTCTTCGCTGTTCGTTCGTTGCAGCCGGGAATTTACAGCATCAGAGTCGAACAGCCAGGCTTTTCGGCGGCGACGGCTGAAAATATTGTCGTGCAAGTGGGACAAGTAGCGCGAGCCGATATTGGATTAAAGGTCGGTGCGCCGAGCGAAACTGTCGAAGTTGATATCGGAGCAACTGATCTTCAAGTTGATACAACGCGGCAAACAATTGACGGTGTTATTACGGGAAGACAGATTACCGCGTTGCCGTTAAACGAGCGGAACTTTCTTGATTTAGCTGTTTTACAGCCCGGCGTTACGGTCGTTGACGGCGGCGTTATTGATCCGACCAAGACCAACGCTTTTCGTGCCGTGCGTATTAATGGCGGTTCGGGAACAGGAACTCGCGTGCAACTTGAAGGGATTGACGTGACGGATGAAACAGTTGGCACAAGCGTAGCAAATATTTCTACCGATGCCGTGCAGGAGTTTAATGTGTCGCGCTCGTCGTTTGACCTTTCCACATCATTGACGACTTCCGGCGCTGTCAGCGTTGTTTCGCGCACGGGCGGCAACCAATTTACGGGAAGCGGATTTTACTTTAAGCAAGACGACCGTTTTGACGCGCGTCCGCTTTTCACGGCGGTAAAACCGGAATTTAACCGAGCGCAATACGGCTATCGCTTCGGCGGTCCGATTCTAAAAGACAGAGTGTTTTTCTTCTCGAATTACGAGCGGTTTAACCAGCAGGATTTCTCCGCTTTTACTTCGGGTGATTTTCCGCAATTTAATTCTAACTCCACGCTTCCGATTATTACGCAGCAAGCTCTCAACCGCGGCGATTTTATAATTTCAGACAAAATAAGAGCATTTTACCTGCACAACTACAGCGATGACGTTTCGACCGGAGGCACTATTCGCTCACCGTTCCAAAATAAAAATTTCACGAACACGCACGTCGTCGGATTGAATGTTTCGGGTAGTAAATTAACGCACTCGGCTCGCTTCGGCTATGTTAATTTTAACAACATTATCGCTAGTTCAGAATTGAGCGGGTTTGCCTTTCCGACTGCTCAGGGAACTGCGGTGCAGATAAATGTCGGCGATCTCAGCATCGGTCCTAATTCGCTTGCGCCTCAACAAACATATCAGGACAATTTTCAAGGCAAGTATGACGGAAGTGCCGTTATCGGCAATCACGTTTTGCGTTACGGCGGCGAGGCGAGCCGTATTATTCTCGGCGGTTTTGCCAACTTCGCCGGACCCGTAACCGCTGTCGGCGACCTTACTACCAGCACTTCGACCAATCCTCAGGATTTCTTGCTTCAAGACTTTTTTGTCGGACCTAACACGGGATTTTTCACGGCGCGTCCGGCACACAACCTGCCCTTTGGCGGAAAATTTAACACGCGCTACGGAGCTTATGTTGGCGACCAGTGGAAAGTTAGACGAAACGTAACGTTAAATTTAGGTGTTCGATACAATTTCGATACTAACTTTTTCTCCAGTCCCGACGTGCCGCGATTGCCAGAGCTTGATGTTTACGGAGCGGGCAAGGGTGATGCCGCAAAGTATCCGAAAAATGCCTTTAGCCCACAGGTAGGTTTTGCGTGGGATGTATTTGAAGACGGCAAAACCAGCGTTCGCGGTGGTTTTTATATTGCGTATGAATCAAATATCTTTAACAACTCGTTGTTTGACGAATTTGCGCGCATCGCGCCCGGCATCGGACCGACACAGTTAGACAGTACTTTCGTAGTAGGTCCTAACGGCGCACCCATTAATGTTACGGGTATTCCGGGCTGCGCTCCGGCTGACACTGCTGCCGGAGATTATACTTGTTTAACGGGCAGACCGATTAGCACTGTATTGCCGTTTATTACTCAAATTAACGCGGCTGTTCAAAGTGCTTACAGCAGCGGTTTCGCAAATTATAATCCGACAAGCGGACCTTCTCAGTTTGCCAACTCGCGCGGTGTAACCTTTGGCGGACAGTTTCCGGGCGATTACAAAATTCCGTATTCGTTGCAGTTCAACATCGGATTCCAACGTGAGCTTATTAAAAATCATGTGCTTTCGGTAGACTTTGTTCGCCAACGGACGGTTGGTCTCCCGCTTCAGTTGTTAGATTTTGAAGCTCGTCGGGATGCGCGTTTCTTTAATGAAGCGACGGTTCGCACGTCAATCGGCACACGCATAGGCGTAGCACCGGCAAATGTTAATCCGACGACGATTCAAGCATTTCTCAACGCGAATCCGACTGCGAGTATATCCACTTTCGCTCTGGCAAACGATACTAATTTTCCGGGACGAACAAGTCTGAATACTCGCGCGCGACTCGTAGTTGGCGGTTTCTCCCTTTATAAAGGACTGCAAGTTTCGATGAATGGCAGATTCGCCGATGAAAACTTTAACTTTCTCCGAATCGGCGATCGCGCTTTGATTAAGGGCTTATCCTATACGGTCGGTTATGCTTTAAGCAGTAACAAAACAACCGGCGGCGGGGGACGACCTGAATTTATCGCTAATACAATTAACAATCGGGATTACAACGAGGCTTTCGGTCCGTCAGCACTTGACCGCAGGCATAATCTGACGGTCAGTGTCAGTAATGATTTAATTGGCGGTTTTCGTCTCGACCAGATTTATCGGTTTTCGACTTCCCCGCCGCTCTCGTTATTTGTTCCGAACAATCGCGGCTCCAGCGGTATCTTTACCTCTGACATCAACGGCGACGGCGGTGTCGGCAACGGCTCGCCGCGAGGCGACCTTTTGCCCGGAACGAATATCGGCGACTTTGGGCGCAGAATCAGAAATATTCGTGACTTGAATCGGTTTTTAGTAAACTATAACAGCGAATTCGCCGGTCAGTTAACTCCTGCCGGACAGCGGCTGGTTGCTGCCGGACTTTTCACGGAAGCGCAACTAAGAGCTATAGGAGCGGTTACTCCGGTAATTCCTTTAGTGCCGGAAAACAATCCTAATCCGTTTGAAAATTTCTTCAATGCGGATTATAGATTGACCCGCCCGATTCGTATCTACAAGGAAAATTGGATTCTTGAACCGAGTTTCAGCGTGTTCAATGTTTTCAATAATGCTCCACGCGGCGTATACGGTGGCTTAGCGATTCCCAATGTAGGAAGCAACACGGTCACAAATTTTGGTTCTCTAAACTTTAACTATGCGACTGCGGAGCAACGTGCTGCCTTGGATGAGGCTCGCGGATTGACAAATCGTCGCCGTCAATTGCAATTCGGCATTCGATTTACTTTCTAATCTTTGGAAACTTTCGAGTTTTGCTTAATAACAAAACTTTTTTGGAGGCGAACTTCGGTTCGCCTCTTTTGCGTCAAGATATGATTCGGAGAAAACGGCAGCATCGCTGACGGAACGAAGCGATATTTTCCAATTATCCATTCAAGTCTCAGAGTCAGAAATTTATTATGAAAAGATATTTCTTTTTTCATAAAAGATTCGATTATAAAAAATTAACAAAAAATTCAAAGATATGGATATAAATCGAATTTTGTGATTTATTCCATCGCTTCTTTGTTGTCCTATTCGCGTAAATTTAATTATTTAAGGATTTAACTATCAAAAAGAGAAAGGCACACTATTTGCAAACATTTACCGCATTGGAAACTTTACCTAGTTTCTTCTTAAAAATCATTATAACCCCTAAAAAATTTTAGGCTATATCTTAAGAGAGGAATAAAAAATGAAAACTATCCTAAAAGTTTTAACTGCTGTTGTTTTTGCGTTTGGTTTAATGTTGGCTCCGGCTAGCATTTCGGCGCAAACTTCAAGCACAGGAACGATTGAAGGAACAGTAACCGACGCGACCGGTGCCGTCGTTCCCGGCATCACAGTTGCCGTATCGGGTACTAACTTGATTCGTCCGCAATCAGCGACAACTAACGATGAGGGTTCTTACCGCGTGGCAAACTTGCCGCCGGGAAGATATACCGTTGTTGTTGAAGCAGTTCAAGGTTTCGCTAGATATGAAGCAACAGATGTTGAAGTCAATCTGTCGAAGAGCAGCGGCGTAAATGTTACATTACAACCAACCGGCGGCACAACAACCGTTGATGTCGTCGCCGGAGCCAATGTTGACCAAACCAGCAACACAAGCGGAACAAATGTTACGACTGAGCAATTTACTAATTTCCCGACCCAACGCACGGTTCAATCAATTTATACGATTGCCCCAACCGTTACCCGTTCTGGTTTGCGCGATGCTTCGGGACGTGATCGCGACCCATCGGTTGCCGGTTCTTCCGGTCCCGAAAACAATTATATTCTTGACGGTGTGAACACGACCGATCCGGCTTTCGGCGGTTCGGGCGCAAATCTTCCGTTTGAGTTTGTTCAAGAAGTCGAAGTTAAAACCGGCGCATTCGGTGCTGAATATGGTCTTGCGACCGGCGGTATTTTCAACGTCGTGACCAAGAGCGGCAGCAACGAATTTAGAGGCGATGCGTTCGTTTATTACACCGGTCAAAATTTTGTTCGTGAAACGAAAAACTTACCATTTACCGGTTCTGCTCCGAACGGATTTTCGGAATTCGATGCCGGATTCGACCTCGGCGGTCCGATTGTCAAAGACAAACTTTGGTTCTTCGGCGCGTTTAACCCGCAGCGTCGCACCAATTTTCTTCAAACCCAGACTTTCCGCCAAGAAGTTGAAAACAAGATTACCACTCCGTTTTATGCCGGAAAAATTACTTACGGCATCAACGACAACAACACCTTTAACTTTTCGACCTTTGGTGATTTCACTAAACTAGAAGGATTTTTAGGCGGTTCAGGCTTCGGCGCAGACCCCAATTCTTTTCAAGGTGTGCAGGAAACAGGTGGAACAAATTATGCGTTCCGCTTAAACTCGACTTTTAATCAAAATTTCGTGGCTGAGTTTTCTGTCGGATTACATTTTCAACGAAACAATGTTATTCCTAACGAAAGCACTCTCGGTACACCTCTGACAACCGATAACTTTGCAATTCTTGCCGCCAACGGCACGGTTGCGACGCCGACTCAAACAGGTGTTTTGGCAAGTTCAACCAACACGGGTTTTGTTGATTATGTTTTTTCTCCGGGTGGACGACTTCAACGTGGTTTCGTGCGACAAGGGTTCGGTTTATTTTCAACCCAAGATCGTAACCGCTTTGAAGGTGCGGCAAGACTTCAAAATATCTTCAGACAACATACCTTCAAGTATGGTTTTGAATTTTACCGTAACAAATACGACATTAACACTACTTCGACCGGACCGAGCAATACCTTTGCTAATCCGCTTGGCGTAACTTCCAGCACAGGAACTGGCAGCACCGACAATATCACCAATGGTTTCCGCGTAACCAATAACTTTAGTGTTTGCACAACACGGGTTGTTGGCGGAGTCGGCACGGTTGTCTGCCCAAGTTCTGCGGCAGTGGCTGCTTTCAATTCTTTGCCGGCAGCATCGCGTCCGGTTGGTTTTACGGCTAATGCGATTGCAGGAACAATTAGTCAAACTGAAGCCTTGACTAATCCGTTCTTGATTCGTTTAAGCACGCGCGTTCGTGATTTCAAATTAATTGCCCAAACTCGCACCGATGTTGAAAGTTTTTATGTTCAGGATGATATTAAAATCAGTCCGACAGTTCAACTTAATCTCGGTGTTCGTTGGGATTATCAACAAGCCTACGGAAACGGAGACGTTAAATATCTTTCCCTGAACAATTTCAAAGATAACCTGCAACCGCGTATCGGAATTATTTATGACCCGACCGGTAAAGGTAAAGGCAAAATATTTGCCAACTTTGCGCGTTATCTCGAAACCCCGATTCCGCTTGACGTTAATGTTCGCGCCGGCAGCGGAGATTCGCAAACCGATAGAAACTTTAATGTCAATCGTTTGAACGCTCCTTTGAACTCGGCAATCGCCGCTGGTTTTTCGACCCGTAATTTGGGTTCTGAACCGACTCCGATTGATCCGGATTTAAAACCGCAAACCGTCAACGAATTTAATCTCGGTTTTGAATATGAAGCCACGAGAGATTTGGTGTTTGGTGTTCGCGGAATCTATCGCGCACAAGGTTCAGTTATTGAAGACGGTTCTTTTGACGATGGAGACTCTTATTTCCTGTTTAACCCGGGCGAAAGCTTGACTGAAAGAATTGCTAGATTACCGGCTTGTTCAGGTGCTGGAGGTGAAGTCAATGGAGTAAATTGCGGCGGAGTCGGGCAAGGATTTGGACGCGCTCGTCGTTATTATCGCGCTCTTGAGTTTCAGGCAACTCGTCGCTTTAATAACAACTTCTCGTTCATCACTTCGTATGTTTTTTCAAGTTTAACAGGAAACTATGAAGGACTTTTCCGTAATGATAACGGTCAATCAGACCCGAACATTACGTCGTTGTTTGACTTAGTGAGTTTGCTTGAAAATAGTTACGGACGACTTCCAAACGACCGTCCGCATCAGTTCAAATTTAACGGGACTTATGTTACGCCGTTCAAATTAGTTGTTTCAGGTAATTTCTACATTCAATCAGGCACGCCTTTTACGCGTTTAACTTCGCATCCGGTTTATGGTGATAACGAAGGCTTCGGAGATCCGCGCGGAACATCAATCGTTCCTAACGTTGGAGCCGTTCTGACAAACGGTAATCAAGGTATCTCGAGTGCAGTTGGCGGAAATAGAACACCAACTACATTCAATCTTGATTTAGGCGTGTATTACCCGATCACTTTCGGTGAAAGACGTGAACTTCGCTTTATGGCTGACTTTTTCAACGTAACGAATGTGCAGCGTGCTATCACGCTTTCCCAAACCTCTGTTAATAACAGTGGTATTTCGGGCGTAGCGGCAATTCCAAACCCGTTCTTCGGTACTGGAACTGTTTTCCAATATCCGTCGTCAATCCGCATCGGAGCGAAATTCCGCTTCTAATCGCTTGACGATAACTTAAAAACTCTGGAGGGAAAGTAAATAATTACTTTCCCTTTTTTTTTGTGGTAAAGTTCATAAACAAACCAATAATAATTTTGCATTTCCGGGGCAAAGTTTTAAATCAAATTAAAAGGAGTTTTTGTTATGTCAAGAAACATTCAAAAGTTATGGTTAGACCGATTTTCCAGATTTATAACAATTACGATGTTTTTATTGCTTCTTACGGTAATTGATAAAGCGCAAGGTTACGGCGATAGGACGCGGACGGGCGGAACGGGCGGAGTTCACTCGATTCAAGGACGCATCAATTTTCCTTCCAACCAACCGGCAAACGCTCTTCGCGTTAGACTCGAAAGCACAAACTCGACGACTTTAACGACCTTCACTAACTCGGAAGGTATCTTTTACTTTAATAGTTTAGAGCCGAGTAATTACACGGTGATTATCGAAACCGGCGAGGAATATGTGCCAATTAGAGAATCTGTTTTTATTGACCGCGAAATTGTCGGCTCGACGGCTCGCACATTTAATGTAATTTTTTACCTGCGTCCCAAAGGCACTTCGCTAACTAATACAGGAGTTGTTAGTGCATCTTTGGCTAAAGTTCCAAAGTCTGCACTTGAACAATTCAAAAAAGCCCTCGAAGCGAAGGAAAAAAACGATGCAAAATTAGCGGTTGAGAAGCTGAACGAAGCTGTCAGATTATATCCGCAATTTGCCGAAGCATACAGCGAACTCGGTTCTTTATATATAAAAAGCGGCGATTTGAAGAAAGCGGAAGAAGCACTTCGCAAAACTTTGCAGCTTAATGAAAAAAACGCAAGTGCACAATTAAATTACGGCATCGTTTTATTAAATCAAAGAAAAATGTTTGAGGCGGAGAAGGAATTAGAGAAAGCTGTCCTCGCCGATGAAAAAGCCGCCGCTCCGCATATGTATCTAGGTATCGCGCTTCTCGGACTCAATTATCCGGATTATGCGGAAAAAGAATTTCTAAAATCTATTAGTTTGAAAGATGATGAAAAAATAGCGCAGGCTCATAAATATCTGGGCGGAATTTATTGGAAAAAAGGAAATTTCAAACAAGCTGCCGATGAATTGGAGAAATACGTTAAATTTTCTCCGAAAGCTGCGGATGCGGAAAAAATTCTCGCTACTATTAAGCAATTAAGAGAAAAGGTAAAATAACAATTCGGTTTAAGAACAATACAAGGCTGGTAAAAATTAGAAGTTGTTTTTATTATACTTGAGTGTTTGACGTTAATCGTTAAATTCAAACAGATGCCCTAACTTTTTCTTCTTCGTTCGGAGATAATGGGCTGCCGGCTCTTGGGAATCAACTTCAATCGGCACACGTTCGACAACCTTTAAACCGGCTTTTTCCAACGCTTTGATTTTATCCGGATTATTCGACATTACGCGCACTCTGCACAAACCTAAATCAAAAAGAATTTCGGCGCACTGCTGATATTCGCGGGCATCAACCACAAATCCGAGTTCTTCATTGGCTTCAACCGTGTCCGCGCCTTCGTCTTGAAGTGCATAGGCGCGAATTTTATTTATAATGCCGATTCCGCGACCTTCCTGTTGTTGATACACGATTGCTCCGCGTCCGGCTTCCTCAATCAACTCCATCGCCTTTCTCAATTGCAATCCGCAATCGCATTTGATCGAGCCGAACACATCGCCCGTCAAACACTGCGAATGAATCCTGACCAGCGTCGGAAAATTCTTCTGCATTTCGCCTTTATATAAAACGACGAATTCTTCATTACTCGTTAGCGAACGATAACCCGCAATCTTGAATTGACCGATTTGTGTCGGCAATTTAGCCGTCGCAATTTTTTCTACTGAAATCGTGTGCGTCGTCGGCAGACAGTCCTGACTATTTTCTGACAAAATATATCTCCAAAATCAAAGTTGAAACTACTTTCAAATTATAACTCTAAAATGATTGAAATTATAAACTCCGACAAAATCATAGGAGCAAATTTAGTTTGCATAGATGATTTGGCAGAAGCCCGCGCGTGAGCAAGGGCGGAGTAGCTCAAGTAGTTGCGCCCTTGCTCACGCGCGGGCTTCTGCTCCATAAAAACTGCACACTTTAACTTCAAGTTGGTAGAAACAATTATCTGCAAAATAAAAAAGGCTAATTGTTTTAAACAGCTTTAACGCTCTAAAACAAACAGCCTTTTAATAGTTTATATCTTTCTATTTTTCTATACCTTTTGAATCTTCCGTATTTTCTGAATCCTCTTCTTTTTCTTGATGAGCGAAAACTGCGCTGTCGTTTGTTCCAAAAATGCGCGACAAAAGATTGCTTAAAACTTCCGAAATCTTCGAAGGTTGGTTTTCACCGGCGGCAACTCGAACTTCATCATCGGCAAAAGCTAAATCCAATCTGACGAGTTCTGCCGTAACGTGACGACAAAACGAACAATCAACCAAATGACTGACAATCGGTAAGGCTTCTCGCTCGCTTAAATTACCTTCTGCAAAAGCCGCCAAAGCATCTTCATCCAAGTGTCGTTCCTGCGTCGCCGAATTATTACGCGAAACTTGCGATCGCAAATGACGGTCGAGTAAACCTTGTATCTGAATGTCTTGTGGATTTATAAATTCCTTGTTTTCCATTTCTTGTTCCATCCTCCTGTTTTAAGGACGTAGCTCATTCATAAAATTTGCTTAAAATTTAAATAATGCAGGCTAAAATAAGTTTCTTCGATGCGCGAATGGATATTTAAGTTGTCGTCAGATTGCGGTAAAGGTTCTGGCCGGCAAGGTCTTCAGTAGCGAGTTCCATACAAATATTCAATTCATCTTCGCTCAATTTATGCACGGCTTGAAGTTCGGTGCGAAACATTTTCAAAACCTTTGCGTAACTCTTTTCCAACCAACGCATTACCGTTGACTCGTGAATGCGAGTAGCGGGATTTTTTTCACGACTGACGGATTTTCTCTGAAACCAACCGCGAAGCGGCGACTCAGAATTTTCGACTAAACGGGCAATTTCGCGCAGCTTTAAGTTTTCGACGTGATAATAAAGCAGCAGAAGTTTTTCGTGGTCATCGAGATTTGCAAAAGCGTTCTCAATCGCTGAAAGTGTAGCCTTGCGATAGCGATCTTTGGCGATCTGGTTAATCCTATCCACTTCGCCGCCTAAATTCACTTTCGCAAAGGTAGCGTGAGCATAGCCTTCGCCGACGTTTTCGGTCATTTCGTCAAGTGAAACTTCATCGTGGCTGGCGCGGTGCAAATCAACTAGAGCATGCCAAATAACCGTCCGCAGCCAGCCGCGCAAACTTCCGCGTCCGCTATAGGTGGCAAACTTTGAAACTCTCTCGCCGTTTACGACACGTGTGCCATAGAGTTCGACATAGACACTGTCAACGACTTCCTGCGCATCAATGTCAGTTCGCGCCAGATGCCTTGCGACTCTTTCCAAATAAGAACGATGCTGCTGGTCAAATTCCCACCAAGCGCGTTCATTTCCGTTGGCGCAGGCAATCGCCAAAAACAAATCGTCGGCTTGAATCTGCCGCAGAAAATTCTTTACTTCTTCGGTTGTCGGTTCTTCGGATGAGTTATTTTGAAGATATTTGCGGACGGTTTTGCAGAGAGAATCTTTTAAATGTTCAGCCAGAACCCCAAAATTAGGTGCTTTCTCGCTGCACCGTTCGTAGATTTCAACCATCAAGGATTCACATTCTGGAAATAAATTTTCGTGTTGTATGGCTTCTCGAGACATTTGTAAATCGCCATTATAAACATTTTTCTCAATTTAAGCTAGTCTTATTTGTAAGAGAAAGTTAAATAAAATTAATTAACCGACAGCACCTGATTCCAAATTTAAATTTTGATTTTGGGCGGTGGTAATTGGATTTTCTAACTCATCTTCGGCATATTGCAGTTGATACAATCGCCAATAAAGTCCGCGTTGAGCGAGAAGTTCATTGTGCGTTCCCGCCTCGCGTAATTCGCCGTGATGGAAGACTAAAATTCTATCGCATTTTTGAACGGTTGAGAGCCGGTGAGCGACGACAAGGGAAGTTCTCGCCTGCATTACGCGGTCAACCGCCCGCTGAATTAACTGCTCGGTTTCCGTATCAATCGAGCTTGTCGCTTCGTCAAGCACAAGAATTTTCGGGTCAAACGCCAACGCCCGCGCAAACGAAATCAATTGTTTTTGCCCGACCGAAAGTCCCGCGCCGCGCTCTTTAACTAGAGAGTTATAAGTTTCCGGCAGCTTTTGCACAAATTCGTCAGCGTGAACTTCTCTCGAAGCCCAAACAATTTTTTCATCGTCAATCGTTTTATTTCCAAGCCGAATATTGTCGGCAATCGAACCGCTAAAGAGAAAAACATCCTGCAGAACAACCGCGAAATTTTCTCTCAAACTTTGCAAATCCCAATCGCGCACGTCAATGCCGTCAAGCAAAATCTTCCCTTTCTGCACATCGTAAAAACGCATCAGAAGATTCGTCACCGTCGTTTTGCCCGAACCAGTCGCGCCAACAAGCGCGATCGATTCGCCCGCTTCGACTGCGAACGAAACATCTTTCAAAACCCAAGCTTCGTTTTTATAAGCGAACCAGACGTTTTGGAATTCGATTTTGCCGACGGCTTTGCCGGCCTTTTTCGGCTTTTCAGGGGTTTCAATTTGAACAGGCAAATCGAGCAGAATAAAAATTCGTTGCGATGCGACAATTGCTGCCTGTAGAACATTGAACTTATCGGACAAATCGCGTATCGGCTGGAAAAGCTGCTGCGAATATTGAATAAAAGCAATGACAATGCCGATTGTCAAAGCCGTTCCGCTTGCCGAAATGCCGGTCAAAATTTGGTAGCCGCCAAACCAAATTACAAGTGCCACACCAATTGCGCCGATAAAATCAACCATCGGATAAAAAATCGAGTAGTAATAAATTGTTTCGATGTTGGCATTGCGATAATCGTCGTTGATGTCGTGAAAAGTTTTTTGCGTTTTAGCTTCGGCATTGAAAAGCTGGACAGTTTGCGCTCCCGAAATATGTTCCTGCAAAAACGCATTGAGCTTCGCCATTCTGGTTCGCACCATATCAAAACCGACGCGGGCGCGTTTGCGAAACCAATTTGTCGCGGCGAACAGAAGCGGGACGGTGATTAAAGATACGAGCGCGAGTTTCCAATCAAGCCAGAACATCATTCCGATAATCGCAAAAATAATCACCAAATCGCCCAAAACATCAATCACGCCGGATGTGAAAAGTTCGTTGAGCGCGTCAACATCGCTTGTTATCCTGGTGATGATTCGCCCGACCGGATATCTATCGTAATAAGCCACTTCCTGCTGTTGGAGTTTGGTATAAATTTGCGTTCGCAAATCAAACATCACCTTTTGCCCGACGACGTTAAGGAGAATTTCCTGCAAATAAGAAAACAGAAAACGAAACAAAAAGATGCAAAAAAAGGCGAACGCGAACAACCAAATGCCGTCAGTTTTCTTTGGCGTGATAAAATCGTCAACTGCCACTTTCGTAAAATACGGCTGCAGACTGATTAAGATATTCGTCACGAAAGTCAGCACCAGCGCGACCGCCGCCATTTTCCAATACGGTTTAAGATAACCGAGTAGGCGCATCGTAACGCGCAAATCGTAAGTTTTCTCAATCGCTTCTTCTTCGTGAAATTTTTTCGCTTCTTCAGACACTTCTGATTTTTGTTTTTGGATTTTGGATTTTAGATTTTCAATATACTTTCGTTAACAAGAAAACCTTTACTTATCAAGTTTTATCTCAAAGCTAAAATTATACATTGCTAATCCAAAATCTAAAATCTAAAATCTAAAATCGTATGAATCGTTTCGCCGGTGACCGAAAAAACAACTGGGAACGCCTTGAAGATTTGCTTTCGATACTCGACGCTTCGTCTCTGCGCGGATTGTCGAAAATGGAAGTGCGCGAGTTCGGCGAGCTTTATCGCCGCGCTGCGACTGATTTAGCAATTGCCCGCAGCGAGACGCGCGACCCGCGCCTCGTCAATTATTTGAACAGTTTGGTTATCCGCGCTCACGGCAAAATCTATCGCGCCGAAGGTCAGGGCGCAAATCTCGTGTGGAACTTTTTCGCCGAAGATTTTCCGAACGCATTTCGCCGCAGTTGGCGATATACCGCTTTGGCTTTTGCGGTTTTTATGATTTTCGGCATTGCATCTTTTATTTTGTGTTATAACGACTTAAATTTCGCCGACGAACTCGGTTTGGGCGATTTGCGTTTTGCCGTTCAAGACAATCGTAAATGGTGGTTAGACTTAAATGAAGCAAATCAAATCGGTTCGAGCGCAATATTAACTAACAACATTTTAGTCGCGCTCAGAGCCTTTGCATTCGGCGCGTTCTTCGGCATCGGAACGCTTTACGTTTTGGTTTTCAACGGGCTTCACATCGGCGGAGCTTTGGGTGTCTGCTACAAAATTGACCCAGGATTTGCCAACGAACTCGTCACCTTTATGGTCGGACACGGCGTTATTGAACTTTCGTGTATTTTTATCGCCGGCGGAGCTGGAATGCTTATTGGCTATTCACTGATAAACCCGAAAGATTTGACGCGCACCCAAGCATTAAAAAAGAACGGCATCGAAGCCGTCCGATTGGCAGTCGGCTGTGCGTGTTTATTAGTAATCGCAGGAATTATCGAAGGTTTCCTGTCGCCGTCCGCGCTTCCGCCGTGGATTAAATTCGGCACTGGAATTTTGTCTGGAATTGCGATGTATTCTTACTTGCTCTTAGTTGGAAACAAAGAAAATAGTAAGGAAACGTCGTCATAATTACTCATTGATGTTCAATCCGTTGTTCGAGCAATTCGATGATTTCCCGGTAAAGTTTTTTGGACGGCAACATACTGCGATTAATAACATATTTGCCGCCGGAATGAAATAAATATAGAAAAGTTTGTCCGCTGACGTTCGATTCCGACAAAGCTGAAATGTTTTTATATTCGATAAGTTTTTCGTCGGCAGACCAGCGAGATACGGGAACGATAATGCCCGCCGCGGTGAAAGCGATGCGCTGCCGAAATTTCAGCCGGTGGAAAGTCAATGCAATCGTTATTGCCACAAAACAAAGACTCAGAAAACAAAACACCCAATAGAAAGTCGTCGCGCCGTTTTCAGATAATTCAACGATGCGATTGATAATCAGTCCGCGGTCATTTGAATTAGCCCGCACCGCAAAAAATATGGCGGCTAATCCGAACATTCCCCCGCACAACAAAATTATCAGCCAACTCGGTTTGTATTCATATTCGCGTTCGATTTCCAAATCTATTTTGTTTGTTTTCACAGCAAACCTCTTTCTTTGACGCGCAAGTAAGTCTCCAAGAGTTTTGGCGCAAGTGAATTAGTCGTTACGTCCAAAGCTAGTCCGCCTAAAGTTTCAACAAGGCGTAAAGCCGATTCGCGCTGATGAATAATTTCTTCGGCGGCTGATTGCGTGAAAACTTCTTTTATCTCTTTCGGAATTTCTCCGACTGTTTGGTTTAAATCGCGGTCGCCGATGGTAACAACTAACGGAAGATGTCGCGGGCGCAAAAGTTTGAGCGAGGTTATCAGTTCTTTTGAACTTTCCTTATCAACCAAATCGGTCAAAACTACGACGAACGAGCGCTTTTTTGAATTAGCGGAAATGAATTGAAAAGCGCGTGAATACGAAGGCTCAATCAACTCAGGTTCAAGGTCGTGTAAGGCTTCAAGAACCGCGTCAACGTGTCGAACGCCTTTTTGCGGCGACAGATATTTTTTAACTTTGCGCCCGAAAACGAGCAAACCGCAGTTGTCACCTCCACGCGCCGCCGCTGACATCAGCGCAAGGCTCGCGTGAATCGCCGTGTCGAATTTCGTTTCGTCGCCGATTCTGCCCGTCATCAAACGCCCTGCGTCGAGGGCAATTAAAACGGTTTGGTCGCGTTCGATTTGGTATTGGCGCGTTGTAAGACGCGAACGCCTGGCGGTTGCCGTCCAGGAAATATGGCGCAGCTCATCGCCGCGAACGTAATCGCGCATTGATTCAAAATCGCGTCCTTCGCCGCGCAGAACGGCTTTGCGCTGGACGGCAAGAAACGAAACCGCGCCGAGAGCCTTCAAAGCCATCTCACGCGCCCGCCGCATATTCGGATAAACTTTGACCGATTCGGCTTCCCCCAAATCCGTCTGACACCAAACGAGCCCAAGCCGCGAAAGATAGCGCACAGCCGTTTTGCCGAACCAATATTTTCCGCGTTTTGGCGGCGTTAAGCCGTAAATAAAGTCAGCCGTCGTTTGCGCTTCGATTTCAAATTTAGCCTCGCGCGCGTCGCCCAAAATCATTTCTGGCGGAAACTCGTCTTTGATTTGCATTCGGTAATCGTTCGGCGTGGCGTTTTCGACGTGCAGCCGAATCCGTGTTTCGTCGCCGATGGCAAAACGCTTCTCAAATTCGCGTCTTATGCGGAAGTTTTCGGGAAGTTTGCGGCTCGTAAAATAATCAATTAACGCCAGAGTAACGAGCAGAATGTCGTAAGCCAAAACTGCGTAACGAAGCGCGGGAAAGTTCCACGACAGCGAAAGCGGAACAAAGCCGATTGCTAATAAAATAAAAAACCGACGTGAGAATACAAATCGCATAATTTGCCCCAATTATACAGAAAACTTTGTGGCAGAGAAATTATCTTGACGATTATTTTGATTTATAATACGAGGAAACGATATTATGAAAACAGTCAGCGAATTTGTGCAGGAAGAGATTGATTTTACCGATAGAGGTTTTTTGAATTACCTTTAATGTTAACTTGCGCTGCCTTTGAATTAACCGCGTATCGAGAGAATAATCCTTAAATAATATAAACTGCTAATTTCTCACTTTTCCTCGCTCATTTCTCACTCGTTTTCAACTATGCTAATCTCTAGTTTTATTTTTTTTGTGAAAAATTTCATTAGTAATTTATGTTAGACAATTTAGGAAATTTGGAACGCTCGCACACGTGCGGCGAACTTCGCGCGGCGAACGTCGGCGAGCAGGTTGTTTTGATGGGCTGGGTGGCAAATCGCCGTGATTTTGGAAATTTAATATTTGTGGATTTACGTGACCGCGACGGAATAACACAAGTTGTCTTTGAATTGATGGCGTTTACCGAAATGGTTCAAGAGACTTTGATTTCGGCAGACGGACAAATTGAATTTTTTACAGAGATTTATGATAAAGCTGAGTCTTTGAGAAATGAATTTGTTATTGCAGTTAGCGGTACAATAGTTGCTCGCAAAGAAAATTCCGTAAATGCAAAATTAAAAACAGGCTCAATCGAGGTAATAGCAACTGAACTGAGGATATTAAACGACGCAAAAACTCTGCCGTTTGAACTCGAAGTAGCGGGTTTGCAAAACCTTGCGAGCGAAGACACGCGCCTCAAATATCGTTATCTCGATTTGCGCCGTTCGCAATTGCAAAACAATATTCGAATGCGGTCAAAAGCCGTCACTCGTATCCGCGAGTTTATGGACGCACTAGATTTCGTCGAAATCGAAACGCCGATTCTACTAAAATCTACGCCCGAAGGTGCAAGGGATTTTATTGTGCCGTCGCGCATTCACACAGGGAAATTTTTCGCCCTTCCGCAATCGCCGCAAATTTTGAAACAAATCACGATGATTGCCGGCTTCGACAAGTATTATCAAATCGCGCGCTGCTTCCGCGACGAAGATTTACGCGCCGACCGACAGCCGGAATTTACGCAGCTTGACGTTGAAATGAGTTTTGCCAATCAGGAAACGGTTTATCGCATCATCGAAGGATTTTTCCGCCACGTTTTCAAATTGATTGATGTCGAACTGCCCGAACAATTTCCGCGAATGACTTACGCGGAAGCGCTGCGCCGTTTCGGTTCGGACAAACCCGATTTGCGTTTCGAGATGGAGTTGCAAGATTTGTCTGAAACTTTGAAAGACACGGATTTAGAGCCATTTAAATCTGTATTGAAAAATGGCGGCGAAATTAAAGCTATTGTTGTTAAAGGAAAAGCTGATTATTCACGAAAACAAACAGACGATCTGCAAGAATTTGTCAAAATTTATGGTGCTGGTGGTTTGGGATGGATGAAACTAGGAGTTCCAATAAAGGCAAACTTTAAAGCTGAAAATTTATTTCCTAATTCTTATTTAACGGATCTTCCTAACTTTAGAGAGTTTGCTAAGAAACACCTATCTGCTGAAGAAGGTGATTTGGTTTTGATCGTTGCAGGGAAAAAATCGGTTGTTGCCGCATCTTTGGGCGCGTTGCGCGTCGAGATTGCCAGGCGCGAAAATCTGATTGATAAAAACGCTTACAAGCCGCTACTCGTCACGGAATTTCCGATGTTTGAATACAATGACCAAACGGGAAATTACGACGCGGCGCATCACCCGTTCACGTCGCCGATGGACGAAGATTTAGAAACGTTCAAGCGAGCGATTGAAAACGAATCGGAGCGCGATTTGCTCGGACAAGTTCGCGCTAAAGCCTACGATGCGGTGATAAACGGTTACGAATGCGCGGGCGGCTCAATTCGCATTCATCAAAAAGAAATTCAAGCCCTAAACTTCAAAGCGTTGGGTTTATCAATCGAAAAAGCGCGTGAAAGATTCGGGTTTTTCCTCGACGCTTTGGAATTCGGAACTCCGCCGCACGGCGGTTTTGCCGCCGGAATCGAGCGAACTTGTATGATTCTCTGCGGCACGGAAAACATCCGCGACGTAATGGCTTTTCCGAAAACCGCATCGGCGCAGGATTTAATGATGGATTCGCCGGGCGCGGTTGATAATTCGCAGTTGAATGAATTGGGAATAAAAATCGTTGAATAAAATTAAGGCAAGAGTTATTCTTGCCTTAATTTTTGATCTGAACAAAGTCGAACCCGAAAAATTTCTGATTATTATCGGCGTTCCTCTGGATTTTGTTTCTCTTTTGCCTTGTTTTTGCAAATTGGATACTACCAAAACATTGCAGTCTTTTTGATGACAGTGTTTTGGGCGGACAAACTTGTCATACTATTCTAATGCCAGCCGGTCGTGAAAATATTTGCAAAGATAGGGCAACAACCTCGGTCGCATCAACTATTGTAGATCTGGGCATTTGTTTATTTTTTCTTCCTTTTCTTATTTTTGCGATAAAATATTTACGAAATTGTCCCGTTAGTCAAACAAAACTTTTCGATTGAATTTTTCTGAACAAATCAGCCCCGATGTCGTAAAATCAAAAAACAATGGCAAAGAAAAAGTTCGACACAAATCCGCTCGACCCGACGTTTCCTGAAAAAATAAAGGAAGCGGAAACCGTCGTTTTGCCGAAAAACCGATTTAAGACCTCCGAATTTCCGCCGCCGTCCGTCACGGAAGAGCAGACGCGGCGTTTTGATGAAACAAATTTTAATAATTACAACTCGCCTTACAACGGGCAAAACACTCCCGCAAATTACAAAACGATGAACCTCGCCGATATGAACAAATCGAGTTCGCGCAAGGTGGCGAAAATCGGTCTGCCGGAAAATATTCTGACGGCTTTGCCGTATCTGCCTTTTTGGATTGGTTTGATTGCAGGTTTGCTGATGCTTCTTTTCGTGCCGAAGAGTGAAGCTAAAGCTCGCTTTCACGCCGCGCAGGGTTTGGCGGCGCATATCGGAATTTTCATTGTCAGCGCGATTTTAAGCGGTGTCGGTCACGCAACTGATTTGGCGGATATGGGCAATTGGATTTTCACGCTTGTGACGACAATAATGTTGATTGTTTTTGCGATTAAGGCGTGGCGCGGCAAACCGGTTCACATCGAATCAGTGGATGATTTGACCGAATGGCTCGAAGATAAAATTAAACCGCGCGGTTGAAATTTTTGAATCGGAGGAAGTTTTATGTATTGCTCGACGTGCGGAAGTTCAATCAACGATACATTAAAATACTGCAAAAATTGCGGCGTGAAACTCGTTAAAGACGACGAAAAAGATGGTACGCCAGAATCGATTTTGGACAATTTGTTGACGGCGCTTTGTTTTGTCGCGCTCGGCGGACTCGGAATTTTAGTCGGTTTGGTTGCCGTGCTTTTGGACAAATCTGTAACTCATGAAGCTGTGGTGATAATTGCGATAACCTATCTAGTCGCGCTTTTCGGCATTTGCTATATGCTCTTGAGCCAAGTCCCGAAATTGATAACCGCAAAGTTGAACAAGAAATCCGAACGAGGCGAAACGATTCAGCCCGCGCAGCTTTACGCCGAAAATACGGCGCAGCTCAAAGAGCCGCGCGAACCCGTTATGAGCGTCACGGAGAGCACGACCAGAACACTTGAAAAAGTGGCGATTGAACGAAACTGAATTTCAGACGACGGAGGAAATTTATGTATTGTGCGACTTGCGGCAGCTTACTCAATCAGGAGCTCAATTATTGTAACCGGTGCGGCGCGAGAGTTGATAAACTTGCGGTGAGTGAGAATAAATCTGAAGCGTTACAATATCTGTCAATGGCGACAGGCTTCGTCGGACTCGGCGGTTTGGGTTTGACGGTCGGTTTAATTGCGATTCTTTTAAATTTCAGCGTCCAGTCGGAAGTTGTCGTGATGTTGGCACTGGCATTTCTGGCGGCGGTTTTCGGCATAAGTTTTTTAATGATTCAGCAAATCTCACGAATGACAAACGCCTCTCAACCTTCGAGCAAAAACGTCTTTGAAAATTCGCAATTAAGTTCGCCGAATACGGCGCAACTCGAAGAGCCGCGCATTCCCGCCGTGAGCGTCACCGAGAACACGACGCGAACGCTTGAGAAAGAGTTGATTAAATAAAAAAGGCGGAACGCTCAAAAAATTCCAAGTTTTAAGTTTGCGCGGAAAGACTTGATTAAATAATCATACGCGCCGAGCTTCATCATTTCGATAGCTGATTCGACCATCGCTTGTCCCATCAACATAATCACTTCGGGCGGATTTTGGCTTTTTTCGGATGCACCGTGAATAGCAAACTTCCTCCGAGTTCGGCGATAAATTTTAATTTGCGCGAAGAATCCGTGTTCATCTTAGCGGTGGAAAAAGATTCCGTCTCGCGTTTGACTCGTTTTGGGCTAACATTTCGTTATTTTAATAGCTGTCTGACAAACTCTTTCGCAGATTTGTCATCTGAGAGGTTGGTTGAAAATTCGGAAATGAGGAGTTTTGAACTTCCTATCTAATTGAAAAGGATTTTTAATACTTTGCCAATGGTTTTAACACACATTAGAGTTGATATATTTGACAGATTTTTCTTTGTGAACAAAAATCAGATGAATATATGAAAATTAGAAATACTCAAATAAAAATAATCTTTATCTGCTTCAATCTATTTGTTTTAGGTTTTGCATTGTCTTTTTCAAACGTGAACGGGCAAGATGTCGTAGATAAAACGGTGGCGACGATTGGCGACGGCGCGGGCGATCCTGAACTTATCACCTATTCTGATTTGCTTTGGCAACTCGCTCTGCAACCTGGTGTTCCGCTCAATCCGCCGTCTTCAGAAGATTTGAATCGCGCCTTACAATTGCTTATCAATCAACGGTTATTTGCGCTCGAAGCCGAACGTGTTCCGCGTGCCGCGCCGAATGCTAAAGAAATTGACGAAAAAATCAGGCGTGTTTTGGCGGAGTTTACATCAACCGCCGAATTTGAAAAACGCCTGCGGATGGTCGGTTTTGATTCGGTCAAGGACGAAAACTTCGAGCGAATGATGGCGCAGCGCGTGGCGATAGATAAATATGTGGACTTTCGTTTCCGCTCGTTCGTTGTGATCACTCCAGCCGATGAAGAGAAGTATTACCGCGATGTTTATGTGCCAGAGTTTCGGCGCAGAAATCGGGGGGAACTGCTGATGCCGCCGCTCGATGAAAAGCGAGCGGAAATCAATGAATTTCTGACAGAAGAAAAAGTCGCAGGCGACATCGAAAGATTTTTGGACTCCGCCAAACGCCGCAGTGAAATTATTATTTTAAGCGAAGTATAAAAGTGAAAAAGGGTAAAAGGGAAAAGGTGAAAAAGCGGCTATAAACTTTTTCACCTTTTCCCTTTTACCCTTTTTCGACTTTATTGCTCGCTCTCCAAAATCTTTTTCGCTTCAAGAAGATTCTGCCGCTGCGCTTCGCTGATTTTCGGATACTGCAAGTCGAGCGATTCCATTTTCTTAATGATAATTTCCGAAACCGCCACGCGCGTGAACCATTTTTTGTCTGCCGGAACGACATACCAAGGAGCGTTCTTCGTGCTTGTATTCTGCAAAGCATCCGTGTAAGCCCGCATATAATCATCCCAAAAACCGCGTTCTTTCGCGTCGCCAGCCGAAAATTTCCAATTCTTTTCCGGCGTTTCGATTCGTGCCAGAAAGCGATTTTTCTGCTCTTCTTTTGAAACATTGAGAAAAAATTTCAATGTGTGAATCGCATTTTCCGCTAGATACGCTTCAAAATTGCGAATCTGCTCAAAGCGTTTTTTCCAGATGTTTCGGTCGTTTTCCAATTTGTCAGGCAGTTGCTGAAACTGCAAAATTTCGGGATGCACGCGCACAACTAAAACGTCTTCGTAATACGAGCGATTGAAAATACCAATGCGCCCGCGTTCGGGCAGACGCTTCATCGAACGCCACAAATAGTCGTGGTCGAGTTCTTCAGCCGAAGGTTGTTTGAAGGAAGTTACTTCACAGCCTTGCGGATTCAAACCCGACATCACGTGCTTTATCGCGCCGTCTTTGCCCGCCGCGTCCATCGCTTGAAAAATTATTAAAAGCGCGTGATTGTTCTGCGCGTAAAGCACGTCTTGAAGTTCGGCGAGCCGCCCGACATTTTTTCTTAAATCTTCGACCGCTTCACGTTTGTCGGTGTGATCACCCGTAAAATCGGTCGGGTGATTTTTCAAGTTTAGTTTTTTGCCTTCCGGCACGAGAAATTTTTCGATATTCATAATTTTTTGAACGCCGGCATCTTGCTGGCAAACGCACTGCCAGCAAGATGCCGGCGTTCCGTCTTTATACTGCAACCGGCGCGGCGATTTTCCCCCAAGATTGGTAATTTTGCAAATTCAGATTTTCATATTTGAAGTTTAACAAACCTTCAAAACCTTTGAGATTTTCCGCGTCTTTAAATTCAAGTTTCGGCAAGGCAAAAGACTCGCGGTTTAAGAGTTCTTTGACTTGTTCGAGATGATTTGAATAAATGTGCAAATCGCCGAAAGTGTGAACAAATTCGCCGACTTCCAAATCGCAGACGTGCGCGATTAAATGCGTCAAAAGCGCGTAAGAACTTACGTTAAACGGAACGCCGAGAAAAGCGTCCGCGCTTCGCTGATAAAGTTGGCAATGCAGAATCTTTTCATTCTCAATCTTAAATTGGAAAAGCGTATGACACGGCGGTAAATCAACTTGCGTCGCTTGCTCTGGATTCCAACCCGAAACAATCAATCGGCGTGAATTCGGATTCATTTCGATTTCTTCAATCAACGCTTTTATTTGGTCAAAGCCGTTCATTTCTGGATAATCGCCGCCGAAACTACGCCATAAATAACCATAAATTGGACCTAGGTCACCCGCTTCACGATTAAATTTTTTCGTATGCGTTTCGTCCGCCCATTCCGCCCAAATATCCACGCCGCGCATTTGTAGATTTTTCTCGCTCGTATCGCCGCTCAAAAACCAGAATAATTCTTCTGCAATCCATCGGAATGGAACTTTTTTAGTCGTCACAATCGGAAAACCTTTACGCAAATCAAACCGCGTTTGATAACCGAAAACGGAAATTGTGCCAACGCCCGTCCGGTCTTCGTGCCGCGTCCCATTTTGCAAAATATGTCGTAAAAGTTCTTGATACTGTTTCATTTTTATTCTGCGTATTTGTGCAATTTTAACGATAAAGTTACCATATCTATTCGTTTGAAACCACAAATAAACACAGATAAATTTATAAAAAATCTCTCTCTGTGTTCTCTGTGGCTCTGTGGTGAAAAATAATGTCAAAAAAATTGGAAGTCAGTTTTAACAGTCCGCAATGTGGTTGGATGTCAATTGGTTTTGATGATGGAGCAAATGAATTTCACACGACGACGGCACACGCGCCGCACGAACAGGCGTTGCCTGAACTGCTCGAAATTTTAACGGCTTTGCTCGGTAAAGATTCGACCGGCGACGAATTTACGCTCAAATGGAATCGCAATCCGGAAGAATTCGACTTTCATTTTGTGCGACACGGCGACGACGCACTTTTAGAAATTTATCAATATCCGAGCGAACGGCGCGACGCGTCAGAACGCAAAATGATTTTCGCGCACGACGGAAAAATCAGAGACATTTGTAAAGCGTTTTACGAAACCTTCGCCCAGCTTTACGAAGATAAAAACACGGACGAGTTTGAGTTTAACTGGCGACAATCTTTTCCGCTTGCCGAATTTCAAAAATTCGGAGATAAATTGAGGTCTTATGGAAAATAAAATTCGATGTCAAAGCTGCGGTATGCCTCTAGCGGAAGCGGCTGGAAATTTGGGAACGAACAAGGACGGCTCAAACACTTTCGAGTATTGCAACTTTTGTTTTAGAGCGGGTGAGTTTACCAATCCTAATCAAACATTGAGTGAGATGATTCAAAGCTCAATCGAAAATATGACCGCCGACTTAAATATGCCAGTCGAACGAGCGACGGAATTAGCAAATTCTTTTATTCCGACGCTCCGGCGGTGGCAGAAAAATTAAGCTGAACCGTTTCTTTTAACTGCAGATTTATTAATGAAAGAAAAACTACTTGAATTGTTGGCGTGTCCGATTTGCGGCGGCGACCTTCTTCTGGTTCACGTCGGCACGCGCGAGGAAAAAGAGATTATTGAAGGTTTGCTTTCGTGCAAAAAGTGCGACCGCGAATATAAAATCGTTCGCGGCGTTCCGCGCTTTGCAGATTTGTCGAAAATCGAGCAGGACAAAGCCGAGACCGCCGAAAACTTCGGTTGGCAATGGACGCATTTTACGCAGGAAAATGAAAAATACAACGAACAATTTCTTGGCTGGGTTCAACCCGTAAAACCCGAATTTTTTAAAAATAAATTCGTTCTCGAAGGCGGCTGTGGTAAAGGTCGGCACACGACTTTAGCGGCGAATTGGGGCGCACGGGAAGTCGTCGGAATCGATTTGAGCGCGGCGGTCGAATCGGCATTTCAAGCGACACGCCCGTTGCCGAACGCGCACGTCGTTCAAGCTGATATTTATAAATTACCCTTTAAAAAAATGTTTGATTACGCGTTCAGCGTCGGCGTTCTGCATCACACGCCCGACCCGAAAAAAGCGTTTCAGTCGCTCGCCTCAAAAGTAAAAAAAGGCGGCGCGATTTCGGCATGGATTTACGGCGCGGAAAATAACGAATGGATTACGCGTTACGTCAATCCGATTCGGACGGGTTTTACATCAAAAATTAATCAGCCGATGCTTTATCAACTTTCCAAACTTCCGACGCTCGGCGTTTTTCTCGCCTCAAAACTGATTTATCGCCCGTTAAATAAAGGCGCGAAGCCGTTTGCCGACAAACTTTTTTATAACGATTATCTGAATCATCTCGGAACTTTCGGCTGGCGCGAACAGCACAATATCGTGTTTGACCATTTAGTTGCGCCGACCGCGTTTTATATTTCACGGGAAGAATTTGAAAATTGGTGGAAAGAAATCGGCGCGAAAGACGTTGAGATAATCTGGCACAATCAAAACTCTTGGTGCGGATTTGGTAAAATTAAATAGATGAAATCGAAAATTTCAATCGTTCAGCAAAACAGAATAAAGATTCGGAATAGCCCATAGCTGATAACTAAAATACGCCGCACAGTTATTCGCTATCAGCTATTAGTTATCCGCTATTCCGAAGAAAATACTTTTAACTTAGCGAAGATTGCAATGCTTCATAAGTCGCATTAATCGTTTTGTCTAAATCGGATTTTGTATGAGCGATTGAAACGAACCAAGCCTCAAACTGCGACGGCGGTAAATAAATTCCGCTCTCTAACATTTGGTTGAAATAATCCGCAAACTTTTTCGTGTCAGACAGTTTAGCCGTGTCAAAATCAACAACACTTTGGTCGGTGAAAAAAAGCGTCAGCATAGAACCAACGCGGTTTAGATTGTAATTCAAATTTAACTTTCGCGCCGCGTCCGAAATTCCGTCTGCTAGATACGCGCTCTTTTCTTCGAGCCGCGCGTAAAAATTCGGCGTTTCCTCAATTATTGAGAGCGTTTCAAATCCGGCAGTCATCGCCAACGGATTTCCTGAAAGAGTTCCGGCTTGATACACCGCGCCCGAAGGCGCAATCATTCGCATAATATCGCCGCGTCCGCCGTATGCTCCAACGGGAAGTCCGCCACCGATGATTTTACCGAAGGTCGTTAAATCCGGCGTGATGCTGTAAATCTCCTGCGCTCCGCCTTTTGCAAGTCGAAATCCGGTCATTACTTCATCAAAAACGAGCAGAATTTTTTCGCTCGTGCAAATGTCGCGCAATTTTTGCAAAAATTCTTTATCGGCGGCGACACAACCCATATTTCCGCCGACCGGCTCGATAAAAACGGCGGCGATTTCGCCTATATTTTGTCTAATTAGCCGACAAACCGATTCGATGTCATTGTATCTGGCATTGAGCGTATCGTTGGCGGTTGATTGAGTTACACCCGGGCTGTCCGGCAAACCCAAAGTCGCCACACCCGAGCCGGCTTTTATCAAAAACGAATCGCCGTGTCCGTGATAACAGCCTTCAAATTTGATAATTTTATTTTTCCCCGTAAAACCGCGAGCCAGACGCATCGCGCTCATCGTCGCCTCCGTTCCCGAATTGACCATTCGCACAATTTCGACGGACGGCACGAATTTTTTGATAAGTTTAGCTAAGTCAATTTCTTTTTCGCAGCTTGCGCCGAAACTCGTTCCGTGAATCGCCGTTTCCCGAATCGCTTCGACGACTCTTTCGTGCGCGTGTCCAAGAATCATCGGTCCCCAAGAGCCGATGTAATCAACAAATTCATTGCCGTCAACATCGAAGATATGTGCGCCTTTGGCGCGTTTTATGTAAAGCGGGTCGCGTCCGACTGATTTGAAAGCGCGGACGGGCGAATTTACGCCGCCGGGAAGATGCTTTTGTGCTTCCGCAAATAATTTACTGCTTTTTGAAGTATCCATTTTTTAAAATTGATAACGGATAATGGAAAATGTAAAGGACAAAAATTATCCACTTTCCATTATCCGTTATCAATTAATCTTACCGCTTCCTTTGCAAAATAAGTAATAATCACGTCCGCGCCGGCGCGTTTGATTGCCGTTAAAGTTTCGAGCATCACGCGCTCGCCGTCAATCCAACCCTTTTCGGCGGCGGCTTTTATCATCGAATATTCACCGCTGACGTTGTAAGCAGCAATCGGCAAATTAAAATTCTCCTTCGCGCGGCGAATAACGTCGAGATATGCGAGCGCGGGCTTGACCATTACAACGTCCGCGCCTTCCTGAACATCAAGCGCGATTTCGCGCATCGCTTCGTCGGCGTTTCCGTAATCCATCTGATAAGATTTTCGGTCGCCGAATTGCGGCGCAGATTCTGCCGCTTCACGAAAAGGTCCGTAAAATGCCGACGAATATTTCGCCGCATAAGCCATAATCGGCGTATCTTGAAAATTGTTTTCGTCCAATTTCCGCCGAATCGCGCCGATGCGCCCGTCCATCATATCCGACGGCGCAATAATGTCCGCGCCGCTTTGCGCGTGAGTTAAGGCTTGCTCGGCTAATAACCGAAGCGTTTCATCGTTTTGGACAAACTCATTTTCAATCACACCGCAATGTCCGTGCGAAGTGTATTCGCACAAACAAACATCAGTAATCACAAGCATTTCAGGAAATGCGCGTTTAATTTCGTGCGTCGCCTTTTGCACAATTCCGTCTGCTGTGTAACCGCTTGAGCCGCGTTCATCTTTAAAGTCGGGAATGCCGAAAAGCAAAACCGCGCTGATGCCGATTGAAAAAAGTTCCTCGCATTCGCGCAAAACATTATCAACCGAAAGCTGAAAAATATTCGGCATCGAACCGATTTCGTTTTTGATATTTTCGCCCGTCGTCACAAACAAAGGAAATATAAAATCGTTTCTCGTCAAATGAGTTTCGCGGAACATATCGCGCAACGCAGGCGTTTTTCGCAGACGGCGAAGGCGCGTGATGGGAAAATTCGGATAAATGTGATCGCTCATTAAAGGTAAATTACAAAACACTTCTCAAAGTATTTCTATACTGCGCTATGTCAAAAACAAATTCGCCCAAATCTTCAATAGGATTTAGCTGATCGTCATAATCATTCTGGAAAGCAAAATTACGCCAGACAATTTTGTCGTCAATTCTCTCAATAACTATGGTTATCGCGCCGCAACTTAAATCGCTGCATTCTGGGCAAACGTATAAAGCGTAACGATTATCAGGCAAATCAGAATCCGTTTTGAGCATAATTTGGTTCACTGCTTTTGCATTTTGTTCTGGAACAAACCAACCAATACAAGAAACTAAATCACCGCCAACTTTTTCAGATAGAGATTCATCATCAACGACAAAATCGAGAAAATCTCTCTGCGTTCTGCCGCTTCCGCCTTCACGACATTTCCATTTAAGCTCAAGAATGGAGGTTGTTTGCATATTTATTCGCCTAAAAACTTCTCAATTTCATTAGCCGTTTCACACGAGTTTTTCACGCAGTCGCCGACAGAAATTCCGCGATAAAAATTACTGCAAAAAAAGATTCCTTGGTTGTTTCGCTCAAATTGTTTGATGCCGTTTTCTATTTTTTCGTAACCAAGATTGTATTGCGGAATGGCTTTTTCCCACCTTCTAATTCGCTGAAAAATCGGTTCGCCTTGAACGCGTAAAATATCACCGAGTTCTTCGCGGGCTATTTCAAAAAGCTCTGCGTCCGTTTTGTCAAAAAGCTCCGCGTTTCGCGCTCCGCCGATGTATGTCGTCAAAAGATGCGTGTCTTTCGGCGCACGGTTTTCAAAAATCACCGAACTCCAGAGGCTGCCGAGAATCGTCCGCCGTTCAACTTTCGGAATCAAAAAACCGAAACCGTCCAAATCCTTTTTTACGTTTTCTCGTCCGTAAGCCGAAACAATAACGGCGAGCGGCGGATGATAAATTTCTTTCAATTTTTCGGAAAGCTCGCCGTCTAAATTTTCAATCAAATTAGCGGCGACAAACGAAGGCGTTGCGATGACAACCGCGTCAAACGACCGAGCGTTTATTTTTTCATCATCGGTTTTAATTTTCCATTTTCCATTATCCGTTTTCCATTTTCCGATTTCTAAAACTTCCTTTCCCGTTTTTAATTCATCGAGGAGATTTTCCGCCAATTTATCAGTCAAAGTCTGCATTCCGTTTTCAAACGAAACAGTGCGCGAAATTCCTTTCGGCACAAAGCGGCTCGGCTTTTCCTTTTTGCCGAGCGCGGACGCTTTCAAAATGCTGCCGTAATCTTTTTCCATTTGAAAAACGCTCGGAAACGCGGATTCGACGCGCAGCTTTTCGGGATTTCCCGCAAAGATTCCCGACACGAACGGGTCAACGGCGTAATCTGCGACTTCCGCTCCGAGCCTGCGCCGAAAAAATTCGGCGACCGATTCGTTTTCCGTTGATTTGCTTTTGACGAAAGGTTCGCGCAAGATGCTGAGTTTTGCTTTGGTTGAAAAAACGTCCGTCCAAATGATTTGGGCGATTTTCAGAGGCAGCGGGCGCAACTTGCCGTCTTTCAAAATATACCTTTTTTTCGCGCTACGGTTTGCGGGCGCGACCGCTTCCAAAAGCCCGAGTTCCGCAATCAATTCAAACAAATGATTTGAGACAAGCGTCGAATTCGGTCCCCATTCAATCAAATAATCGCCGTCTCGTTCGGTTTGAATATTCCCACCGCAAACCGCGTTTCGTTCAACGAGCAAAACGTCAACGCCTTTTTTCTTGAGCCAATAAGCGACGCAAAGCCCCGAAATTCCGCCGCCGATGACGCAAACCTTTTTCATCATTAAATCTTTATTACTCAAATGTCGGCGGTGGTGGTGGCGAATCCGAACCTGAGAATTTTCGTGTCTTGAATCGCGCCAAACGACCTAATAGCAAGTAAATTATGCTTCCATACAACGCCCCATTAAACAAAATAAGAGAAGAAAATCTAAACCAAAACGTGTCGAATATTTCAGGCGCAATCCGCTTTTGTTTTAATAAAATGTCTAAATAAATCGGAATTGAGAAAGGTGCAAGTAAAATTCCAGGTGCAGGTTCGCCGTAAATTTTTACTTCTGTCAATGCAGAAGGCGACATATAGTCCGTCATAATTCCTATCGTCATAAAACTGACGAAAGGAAAGATAACCCCAAGGATAATTGAAAGAATGATTCGCAACACAAAACACTAACAAATCTTAATTGCTCGCTGACTCAGTTTTCGTTTCAAAACTTTCCGCTCAAAAAACTTTTGCAGGTGACGGACGCGGCGCAGGCGCACCGCGCAAAAGTCCTTCCGTGCTTAAATCTTCGTCTATTTCTTCCCAGTGAATACCGTAACCGCCGCCGCCGATTCGCCAGTTCTTTCTTTGTTCTTTTGTAGCGTGCAGCAAGCGCGGATACCAAACTAACGGCACGCTGATTGTCCTGCCGTCCATTAATCGGACGCTTAACACATCCTCCGTAAGTTCTACATCCGCGACTCGCTCATCAGCCGCCAACGCTAAAATACTCATTCCACGCCTCCAATAATTGCTGCTGATTTTCTCGAACAATTCTTTCAACTTGCCGCAGTTCTCGTGCGCTAAAACCACGATTACGCGCTAATGAAACAGGATTCAGCCAAAATTTAGCCGACAGATTATCGCGGTCAATATGAACGTGTGGCGGTTCATTTGGTTCGTGGCTGTAAAAGTAGATACGATACGCTTCGTATCTCAATACCGTCGGCATATTTGAGCATTATACTTTATTTCACGCGAAAGAACCGAACTTAAATTTTTCAGCAAAACAAATCAAAACTCTGCGAAATCTCAATTGCTCGCCGACGCGGTTTTCGTTTCAAAACTTTCCGCTTTATTCAAAACTAATTCGGCTAACGCGCCGATAAATTTGTCCGAATCGTTTAAGCCGAGCGTTACTTCAAACTGCTCAACGCCTCGCTCCTTTGCCAGATGACGAAATTCGATGCCGACTTCAAACAGCGTTTCGAGATGGTCGGACGCAAATGCTATCGGCACGACGAGCATATTTTTCACCGCTCGCGCGGCTAATTCTTCAATCGTTTTCGGAGTCGAAGGCGTCAGCCATTTTTGCGGTCCGACCTTCGACTGAAAACACAGATGATATGTTTGTTTCCAGCCGCCGCGCTGCATTACAGCGGTTACCGTTTCGCAAATCTGACCGGAATACGGGTCGCCTTCGCGGACGAGTTTCATCGGCGTGCCGTGTGCCGAAAAAAGTATGTGAACCGAATCGCGTTTTTCGGCGGGGAATTTTTCCAAACCTTGATTAATGCGCTCGACAAATGCGTCAATATACGGCGGAAAATCGTAATAATGTTCGACTAATTTCGTTTCGAGTTTCGGCAAACCGCCACGCAGCTTCAACTGCTTTTCCCATTCTTTGACGCTCGAAGCCGTCGTCGCTTTGGAATACTGCGGATAAAGCGGCAGCAGAATCACTTTTTTGATGCCGTCTATTTCGATTTCGTCCAATGCTTCTTCGGTGAACGGATGCCAGTAACGCATTGCGACATAAACCTTTGCGGGAATTTTCTCGTTCAACTTCTTTTCCAACAAATCAGCCTGTTCGAGCGTGTGCGCCTTGAGCGGAGACTTTCCGCCGATTTGTTTATACTGCTCCTGAATGCGCGGATGCCGTTTCGATGAAATCAATTTTGCCAGCCACTCACGAAACAAAAAACTGCCCGGAAAATTAATAATATCCGGGTCAACAAATAAATTATAAAGAAATGGCTCAACCGCTTCCAGCGAATCAGGACCGCCGAGATTTAATAAAACTACGCCGATTTTTTCGTTCATACTTCTAATTCTTCAAATTTCTTGATTGATTCAATAATCTCCTCCAGAATACTTGGAAGTCCTGAAACAGTTTCAAGCACTGCTTGATACATTTGCGGATGTAATTTCCAAAAAGAAGGCTCAACATTTAGAACACTCCAAAGTAAATCTCCATAATGAAAATCACCTTCTACAAAAGGATTTTCAGTTAATTTATCAATTGCTATCGGCAACAACTATTCCAAACTGATATTTTGACCAATCATTAATCTCAAATCCTCCGTTGAATACAAATTTAATGGCGTTGACCATAAGCGGTAAACCGAAAGTGTCAAAGAACTTTGGAAATCTGGTTTCTCCATTTTTTCACCTTCTAGTTCCTCTAAACTTTTGGCTTTATCAAAACTCATACAAAAAATGATTAAACAGTTTTTGAGAAAACAGGTTTTTCCTTTATCATCCGCGTCAAATACGCGTCGAAACACATTGCAATGTTGCGAATAATCATTTTGCCCGCGCCGACGATTTTGATTTTCTCCGCGTTGTTTTCCAATAAATTACCTTCAATAAAAACGTCGAGTTTCTTAACGTCGTCGGCAAAATAATTCTCAAAATTAATGCCGAATCTCTTCTCAATATTGCGCTTGTCAATTTCAAGATGACACATCAACTGCATAATCGTTTCCTTGCGAATGTGGTCATCAAAAGTCATTCGGTAACCGACGCTGGTCGCCCCACAACCCGCATTAATCCGCGCGTAATAATCTTTTAGATTCTTAACATTTTGTGCGTAGATGTTTTGAAATTGACTGATTGCCGACATTCCGAAAGCGTAAACGTCGCAACCAGCTTTGGTCGAATAACCTTGAAAATTGCGATACAAAGTATTGTTCCTTTGCGCAGTCGCAAGTTCGTCCGTCTTTTTAGCGAAATGATCCATTCCGATATATTCGTAGCCTGCGCCGGTCAATTTTTCAATTGTCATCTGCAAAATCTGCAACCGCTCGTCCGCGCTCGGCAAATCTTTCGCCTTAATTAAATTCTGATGTTTTTTGAGCCACGGAACGTGCGCGTAATTAAAAACAGCGAGTCGGTCAGGGGAAATATCAATAATTTTATCAACCGTGACGGCAAAACTTTCCAAAATTTGATGCGGAAGTCCATAAATTAAATCGAGATTGACGCTTTGGAAACCAAGTTGCCGCGCCCAAACAACCGCCTGTCTGGTAATTTCTTCCGACTGAACGCGATTAATCGCCTGCTGCACGGGCAAATAAAAATCCTGCACGCCCATCGAAATCCGGTTGAAACCGCAGCCGCGAAACGCCGCCATATGTTCGGCGGTCAAACCGCGCGGGTCAATCTCGACGCTCGCTTCCGCGTCTTTGGCAAACTGGAAATTCTGTTTGATAAATGTGCCGATGTCGGTAATTTCTCCAGGTGTTAAATAAGAAGGTGTTCCGCCGCCCCAGTGCATTTGCGCGAGTTTT
The DNA here is from genome assembly GCA_002050365.1 of Acidobacteria bacterium 28-1. Lineage (GTDB taxonomy): Bacteria > Acidobacteriota > Blastocatellia > Pyrinomonadales > Pyrinomonadaceae. The sequence continues at coordinate 4,888 of MWYZ01000082.1, read as the reverse complement.
CTTTTTCTGGAAATAATCGGTAAAGTCTGCGCGATTTCTCGTTTCAGATATTCGTTGTATTCACGAATCAATGCCCGGTCGTGCGAAACCATCATATTGCAACCGCAGAAATAACAAAGCTGCTCGCAGAAGGGAAAATGCAGATAAAGCGAAATATCGCTTGTATTTTCGGCGGAATTGGTCGCCGCAATCTCGCGCGTAAAATCTTCTGCGGAAAATTCGTTTGAAAAAAGTGGCGCAGTCGGATACGAAGTATATCGCGGTCCGGGCTGATTAAATTTTTTCAAAACTTCGACGTTTATTTTCCCGACTTCCTTGTTCATTATTTCTATTTGCCTTTTGGCTCACGCGCGAGCTTTTGTTTCCTGTTCAATGTGATATTTCGCGCTTAATTCTTTGACGCATTCGACAAAATATCTGGTGTTTTCGACTGGCGTTTTTGGCAAAATGCCGTGACCGAGATTGAAAACGTGTCCTGAACCGTTGCCGAAACTTTGCAAAACCCGTTCGGTTTCCAATCTTATTTTTTCCTTCGGCGCAAATAAAACAGTCGGGTCAAGATTGCCCTGCAACGCTTTTTTGCCCACGACTTCAGCGCGAATTTTTCCAATATCCCGCGTCCAATCAAGCGAGAGCGAATCACATTTCAAATTTGCCAAACTCGCAAAATCGTTTGCACCTTTGGCAAAAACAATCACCGGCGCACCATTTGTTTTTAAGTTTTCGCAAATGTATCGAATGTATTTGAGCGAGAATTCTTCAAAATCCGTCGGCGACAAAATACTCGCCCAAGTATCGAAAATCTGCACGGCATCACAGCCGGCGCGAATTTTCGCGTTGAGATATTCCACTACCGAGTCGGCTAAAATCTGCAAAAGTTTATGTGCGGCTACCGGCTCGTTGTAGATAAAACTCTTAATAATATCGAAATTTTTCGACGCCTTACCTTCGACCATATATGCGGCAAGCGTCCACGGCGAACCCGAAAAACCAATGAGCGGAACTCGTCCGTCTAGTTTTTCCTTCGTCATCTTGACGGCTCGCATTACATAATCAAGCCGTTCGACAATGTTTTCAGTTTGCAATTTTTCGATTTGTTCAATTTGGCGAATCGGTTTATCGAAAACAGGACCTTTTGATTCAATAACGTCTAATTTCATTCCCATCGCTTCGGGAATGACGAGAATATCAGAAAACAAAATCGCCGCGTCTGTTTTGATAATATCAATCGGCTGAACGGTTACCTCGCTGGCTAATTCGGGCGTTTTGCACATTGTCAAAAAATCGTGCTTTTCCCGAATCTGGCGATATTCGGGCAAATATCTGCCCGCCTGCCGCATAATCCAAACCGGCGTTCGTTCCGTAGCTTGCCGTTTGCAAGCTCTGATGAATAGTGAATTTTCGCTCAAAATAGTCTTTTGTAAAAAATAATTTCTAAATCTTTAAATACTCAATCAATTCAACTGCAAAATCTTCCGCCGTTGCTCTCCTCGCAACGAAGTCAACTTTTAAATCGCGCCTTTCAAAAAATTCGGCGGTCGTGTTTCCGATAACTGTAATCTTTATTTGATGCAAAACTTCCGCGCCGAATTGCTGGAGAAAACTTCTCGCACCGCTCGGACTGAAAAAACATGCGCACGCAATTTCACCGTTTGCCGATTTTGCTTGAATTTCTTTTATTTTATCATCTGCAATTGTAACTCTGCTCGAACGGTAAACGATTGCTTCGTCAACCGAAGCAATTTTTCCCAGAAATTCAGGAACGACGCGCAAAGATTTTTCGCCGCGAACGAATAAAAACCGCTTGTTTTTTAATTCGTCAAGCGCGATATTTTCGAGCATTTCCCTCGCTGTATTGGCAGTTTCAGCAAAAACCAAATTGAGATTTTCGCTTTTCAGTAAATCGAAACTGCGCTTCCCAAGAACGTAAATCTTGCCTTGAAAATTTACGTTTCTCGCACTTAACTTCGTCCGAAAAATTTCGGTCGCATTCGCGCTAGTTAAGAAAACTCCGTCATAATTTTCAATCGCATCAAGTTTTGCTTCAAACTCTGATAAATCTTCGAGCGGTGCAACCGCAATCGTTTGGCAGTTAATAACTTTCAAACCGCTTTCTGACAAAATTCGACTAAAATTATCAAATTCTCTGATGACTAAAATCGCACGCATCAGACGACCTCACTCACTGATTTTTCTGATGCCTTTCTGGCTTCGTCTAAAATTTCCGCCGCGCCTTTTTGCAAGCAAATTTCGGCAAGCGTTTCTCCAAGACGTTTCGCTTCTGTTTTGTTTCCGCGTATCGAATGACGAATAATTTTCGCGCCCGTCAAACTGCCGACAAAACCTTCGAGAAAAATCTCGTCCTGGTTCAAAACGGCAAATCCGCCAATCGGAACTTGACATCCGCCTTCTAAACTTCTCAAAAAAGCGCGTTCCGCCGTGATGCAAAACTCAGTTGATTGGTCGTTAATTTCCCCAAGAATTTTGGCGAGTTCCGAATCGTCTTCGCGGATTTCAACTGCCATCGCGCCCTGCCCGACGGCGGGAAGCATAATTTCCGTCGGCACGATTTGCTTGATGTGCGAATCCAAATTGAGGCGATGAACGCCCGCAAAAGCGAGAATCAATCCGTCCAAATCCGAAGTCAAAAATTTCTCGATGCGCGTCGGCACGTTGCCGCGAATTTCTATGATTTCTAAATCGGGGCGAAAATGCAGAAGCTGACTTTTGCGGCGCAAACTTCCCGTCGCAACTTTGGCGTGTGGAGGCAAATCTTGAATTGATTGAAAATTTTTAGAGATGAACACATCGTTCGGCAACTCGCGTGCACTGACCGCGCTGATTCGCAGTTTTTCGGGCTGCGTGGTCGGCAAATCTTTTAAACTGTGAACGGCTAAATCAATTTTGCCGTTTAAAAGCGCGGTTTCGATTTGATTGGTGAAAAGTCCTTTATCGCCGATTTTTGACAGTGCGGTGTCGAGCATTACGTCGCCAGTCGTTTTGATGATAAGCACGTCAAATGCCGCTTTGGGAAAGCGTTTTTCGAGTTCTGTTTTGACAAAATCGGTTTGCCACAAAGCCAATTGGCTGCCGCGCGAACCGATGGTAAATTTACGCTTCAATTTCAAGCCTCTTTGATGATGCCGCGTTTTTCATCGCAACCAAAGTGTTGACGACTTCAACGTGACCGGCAAAATTTTCCGCACCGTTCTGCATAGCTAATCTGTGAACGTGCGAAACGTTTGCAAGCAGAAATTCTTTAACGCGAACAATTTCGCTCTGAATTTTTTTATCGGGTTTTGCGCCGCACGGCAAAACCGTCGGAAGCAGTGGAAGCGAATAATACCAGACGAGAAAGTCTGACATTTCCGTCATAATTATACGCTTGACGAGCGGCAAATCAGCCGTTCGCCGCCGCGAATTGCGGTCAACAATCGAATGCAAATCGTCAATGTTTTTGAGCAGGACATTTTTGCATTCGGCGGTTTCGGGCGCAATATCGCGCGGCACTGCAATATCTATCAGAAGAATTTTGTTTGTTTGATTTTCAAAATCCGTTTTTTCGAGAACCGGCACGGGCGAACTCGTCGAACTGATGATAATATCAGCTCCGTTCAGATGATTTTTGAATTCGCTGAACTCAATTGTTTCGCCGACAAAATTATTAGATTTTTTTAACGATTCGAGCAGTTCGTCAGCGTGGAAACGAGTTCGATTGGTGATGAAAATTTTGCCGACACGCCGTTGAATCAAACATTCCGCCGTCATCCGCGCCGTTTCTCCCGCACCGATTATCAAAACCGTTTTACCGGCGAGCGAGCCGAAAGTTTCCGCCGCAAGTTCGACCGCCGCCAAACTTATCGAAACCGCGCCTTTGTGCAACCTCGTTTCTGTTCGGGCTTGTTTGCCGATTTTAAACGCGCGTTGATGCAGTTGGTTCAAAATTTTCCCGGTTGCTTCGTGTCGTTTAGCAACCGCGTAAGCATCGCGCAGTTGTCCGAGAATCTGCGTATCACCGACAATTTTGGAATCGAGACTGGTCGCCACCTGAAAAAGCTGCTGACAGGCGGCGCACGAAACGGACGCGAAAAAATGTTCGCGGCTGACGCAATTCTCCGCGCCTTTAAAGTCAATTAGTAAATCTTTGTAAAAATCTAAATCGAGATCGGTGCGCGTCGTTACGGCGTAAATTTCCGTGCGGTTACACGTCGAGAGAACGACGGCTTCGACCAGCGTTTTCCGCAGTTCGGTCAGAAGCGCAGGAATTTCATTCTCGTGAACGAAGATTTGTTCGCGTATTTCAACCGGCGCGGTTTTATGATTGATGCCGACTGCAAATAAAATTGATTGTTGATGAAGCTGTTCCAAAATTATAACGAAATAAAATTAAACGAATATAAAAAATATAAAAAATTATTCTGCCACACAATCTGATTTTAGCAAAAATCGCCGACGTGTCCTTGTTTTGAAATTATAAAAATGGCTTATAAGGTTGATTAGGCAGTGATGAATAAAACGCTTGGAACTTATAATCTCACCTTACGCGGTAGAGCTATTCAGCCCGATTAATCGGGCTTTCCGTGAAGCGGCAATTAGACCAGCCGTTGACGGCTGGTGCCGGCAAGCGTGAAAAATCCGCAGGGCGTTTTAACGTCCTTCTTGACAATTGGCTTAAGCCACTAATTTGTAAGCCCGTTAAAACGGGCTGGCGCGTGAATTTCATTTGCCGCCACGCGATAAATCGCGTGGCTAATTGCCGCTTCGCGGAAAGCCGCGTGCACGCGGCTGAAACCAAAATTGCGTAAGGTAAATTATAATGCGAATCAGTAGTTGAAAACGAGTAGAAAGAAAGCAACTGCCAGTTTTCCCCAACAGTGTAGCATCAAGC
>MWYZ01000039.1 GCA_002050365.1 Acidobacteria bacterium 28-1 | reverse complement strand
ACAGACATTGAAACTCTTCATCAGTCAAACCGGTGGCGGCAAGAAACTCTTTCGGCTTTTCTTTTAACTCCGCATATTTTAACATTTACATAGATTAACCGATTTTACTTATTTCCAATAATGTCTATTATACAATTTGACTATTAAATAAAGTCCGAATTTACATTTGACAAAAAGATTATTGTTTTTAAAAAACTATTGTAATATCCGAAACACTATTGTAATATCCAACAACACATTCATTTTTAACAGCTCAAGATTTTCGTGAGTGTTAAAGTTTGCAATTCTTCAATCATTAGTTTTTAAGTGTCAGCTGGTTTTAATCAACCGTATTTAATTGGCAACAATAGAATTTATTCGGAGGGTCAAGTGATGTTAAGTTTTTGGCAGCGCAGTTTTTATCTAATTGTTTTCCTATTTTTGACAATATCTGTAAGCGCCCAATCCAGCACTTCGAGAATTACCGGAACCGTCAATGACATTAACGGTTCGGCTATCGAAGGCGCAACCGTAACGCTTACCAATGAAGCAACGGGCGTTACTTTTACTCAAGTTACAACTAACGACGGTGTATATGCTTTCACCTCGCTGACGGCGGGCAGAACAAAAAAATCGGACTCGACAGCGACCGGCTTTTTGTCGAATGGTATTTGAAAAACAAAAAGGTTATCGCTCTGCCAAAAGGCGAAAATTTTACTGAAAAAGCCGACGTTGTCGCGACGATTGAAATTTCAAACGACTGGAACGATTTGGCAAAGCAAAATCCCCAAAAAGCCGTCGCCGAACAGCAAAGAGTTAAAAACGAATTTCATAAAGCGTTTACCGAAAATTTCGTTTGCAGAGGTTTTAACAGAGACGAAAAACCGCAGTATTTACTTTATGTAAATAACAATAATAATTTCTGAAAAGCGTTTGCCAAAGCCGCTGAAACAGCGAATTTTCAAACGGCAAAATTTTCCGTTTGGGGTTAAATGAATGAAACTTCTTTTAAGACAACAAACTCCGGTAAAGGTTGCGATAGCTTTTATATTTGTTTCTCTAAGTTTGCTCGGCAATAATACATTTGCCGCCGATAAAGCAACGGAAAATCTTGCACGCTCGGCGACGATTCATCGAGACACTTTCGGAGTTCCGCACATTTACGGACTTGCGGACGCGAGCGTCGTTTTCGGGTTGATGTATGCCCAAGCCGAAGACAATTTCCTACAGTTGGAAGAAGACCACATCAACAAATTAGGACGCGCGGCGGAAGTATATGGACAATCGCGGCTTGCCGGTGATTTGATGGTGCGGTTGTTTGAGACAAACAGGCGGGCGCAGGATGAATATAAAAATTTAAGCCAGCCGCTGCGAAAACTGTGCGATGCTTACGCCGCCGGAATCAATTACTACCTCGAACGACACCCGGAAGTTCGTCCCAAATTGATTAACCGTTTCGAACCGTGGTTTGTGCTGATAACGGGTGCGCCGTCGCTGGCGTCATTAGGGATTACGACGCAGGAAATACGGACGCTTTTCAAAGAACTTCCCGCCGCGCCGCAAAATCCGCCTTCCGGCGAATCAATTGAGGCGGAAGGCTCGAATATGTGGGCAATCAGCCCGCAGAAAAGCGCGTCGGGACACGCGCTGCTCTTTATCAATCCGCACGTCGGTTTCTTCGGCGGTGGGCAGCGTTACGAAGCGCATCTGCACAGCAATCAAGGACTGAACATCTCAGGTTTTGCGATGTTCGGCTCGCCTTACATTTGGTCTGGACACAACAAAATGCTCGGATGGAGTCATACAAACACAGGCGCGGATTCGACGGATGTTTATGTCGAAACTTTCGACAACGCGCAAAATCCGCTCGCTTATCGTTACGGAAATAATTATCGCAATGCCGTCGAGTGGACTGATGAAATCCGCATTAACAATCAAGGAAACATAGAAACCAAGCAATTCACTTTTCGCAAAACTCATCACGGCTACATTGTCGCTTTGCGAGCAGGAAAATCTCTTGCGGTGAGTGCCGCATCAGTTGAAGTCAGCGGAAAATTATTTGAACAAAAATGGGCGATGGCTCGCGCCCGCTCGCTTGCCGAATTCAAATCGGCAATGGCACAGCGCAGATTGACCGGCTCGAATACCATTTACGCCGACAGACAGGGAAACATTTTTTACATACACGGAAACGCGATGCCGCGCCGCTCGACAAAATTTGATTGGTCAAAGCCGGTTGACGGCGGCAACCCGGAAACGGATTGGCGCGGGTTTCACGAATTGAGCGAGTTGCCGCAAGTTCTCAATCCATCTTCGGGCTTCCTTCAAAACAGCAACTCGACACCGTTTCTGACTTCAAGCAACGACAATCCCGAACGCTCGAAGTTTCCGGCTTATATGGCACCAGACCTCGACACGCCGCGAGCGCAGATGTCGCGGCGCATACTTTCATCAAAGGAGAAGTTCACGTTTGAAGATTGGACGCGCGTGTCGTTTGATACTCATATGATTTTGGCTGAAACAATCGTGCCGGAGCTTGTTTCAATTTGGCAAAAACTGCGGCAAACCGACGCTACAAAAGCAAACAAACTCGCCGAACCAGTTACGGTTTTAAAGTCCTGGGATTACAACAGCCGGATTGATTCCGTGCCGACAACTCTTTTTATGCTGTATTTTGAACAGCTTCAGCGCATCAACCGCGAGCGAACCGCACAACAGACGGACGACGCGACGCTTGCTCCGACGACGCTCGGCGAACAGTTAAATAAAATTGATGCCGCAGCAAAAATCACGGCTTTTGAGAAAGCTTTAAATGAATTGCAAAATGATTACGGCAAATGGCAAGTTACATGGGGAGAAATCAATCGTCTTCAGCGCATTCATTCAAGTGGCACGCAGGAAAAATTCGATGATGCAAAACGAAGCGTTCCCGTGCCGGGCGCGAGCGGTTTAGCCGGAAGCCTTTTTACATTCAACACGCGCCGCGATGCAGGACAGAAACGGCGATACGGCATAAGCGGCAATTCGTATTTGGCGGTTGTCGAGTTTGCTCCGCGTGTTCGAGCGCGTTCATTACTGGTCTTCGGTCAGAGTGCCGACCCGAAATCACCGCATTTTTTCGACCAAGCCGAGTTGTATTCCACAAAACAATACAAGCCCGCGTGGTTTGAACTGAAAGAAATCAAGCGCAATCTCGAACGCAGTTATCATCCCGGCACGGAAACTATTTCGCGCAAATAATAATCCTTCGCGGGTCAGAACCGCCTGCGTAAACGGGCGGGTAAATGTCGCGCTCAGCCGCCCGTTTACGCAGGCGGTTCTGACCCGTTCGGTGAATTGAAAAACTCAAAAAGTCTAAACGACCTACATACAAATAAATTCTTTTCAAGTTTAACGGCTTATGTCTAATAAATATCAAAGATTATCTTCCGTTCTGCTGATTTTAGCGTTGCAAATTGGCGTGTTTCCGTCGCAGTTCTACGCGCAGCATCGCGCGAAGAAAACACCGATTACCGATGAATTGAAGTTGGATTTATTGATTAAAGGCGGAAGGGTCATTGACGGTTCGGGCTCTGCGCCGGTGAAGACCGACATCGGTATTCGCGGCGACCGCATTGTCTTTGTCGGTAAGTCTGCGAGATTAAAAGTGGATGCCGCAAGAACGTTTGATGCCGCCGGAATGATAATTGCGCCCGGATTCATCGACCCGCACACGCATACGCTCGAAGACTTATCGAATCCAAAATCAAGCGGTAGTGAAGATTATTTGATGCAGGGCGTAACGACGGTTATCACCGGCAACGACGGCGACGGTCCTTTTCGCATAGCGCAGACGCTCGAAAAATGGGAGCAGCAGGGAATCGGGACAAATGCCGCGCTGCTTGTCGGACACGGCAGAGTTCGCGGAGAGATAATGGGCGCGGGCGATGTTCAGCCTTCGATTGAGCAGCTTGCGCAAATGAAAAATTTAATCTCGCAGGCAATGAGCGAAGGCGCATTCGGAATGTCAACCGGACTTTATTATGCGCCCGGCAGTTTCGCCAAAACCGAAGAAGTCATCGAGCTTGCGAAAGTGGTTGCCGAAAAGGGCGGCGTTTATGATACGCATATGCGCGACGAAGGCTCATACTCAATCGGATTGCTCGGTTCGATTCGGGAAACCATTCGCATCGGGCGCGAAGCGAAAATTCCCGTTCATATATCGCATATCAAAGCACTCGGCAAAGACGTTTGGGGACAAAGCCGCGAAGCCGTTAAAATTATCAAACAAGCACGCGCCGCAGGAATCAAAGTAACTGCTAATCAATATCCTTACACCGCGTCCGGCACTAATGTTACCGCCGCGCTCGTTCCGCGCTGGGCTGAAGCTGGCGGCAATGCGGAGCTTCTCAAGCGAATAAAAGACCCGGAAGTTCGCCCGCGTCTGCTCGTCGAGATGGAAGCGAATTTGAAGCGGCGCAACGGAGCGGAAGCAATTTTAATTACAAGGTCGCGTGACCGCGAGCTGGTCGGTAAAACACTCGAAGCAATCGCGCAGCAGTGGAAAAAGTCGCCTGTCGAAGCCGCGCTCGACATCGTTGCAAACGGCGGCGCGGGTATCGCTTCGTTTAATATGAGCGAAAGCGACATTGAATACTTTATGAAACAAAATTTCGTAATGACCGGCTCGGACGGCTCTTCCGGTCATCCGCGAAAATACGGAACATTTCCAAGAAAGCTGCGCGAATACGTTTTTGGGAAAAAACTCATTACATTACCTTTCGCTATTCGCGCGAGCAGTGCGCTGACGGCTGAAACCTTCCGCATTCCCGAACGCGGGCTTATCAAAGTCGGTTATTTCGCCGATGTCATCGTCTTCGACCCGAAAACCGTCGCTGACCGCGCAACTTATGAACAGCCTGAAACGCTGGCGACAGGTATGAAATACGTTATCGTCAACGGCAAAATTTCAGTTGACGAAGGGAAATATACTGGAATGTTGGCAGGACGCGCTTTGCGTAAAACTCAATAAAAGCGAATAAAGTAAAACGAGTTTAGTTGTCGTTCACCTAACCACCGTTTTCTTTACTTTTCGACTGCACTTATAAACGCCAGAAATTATATTAGACATTACAGCTAAATTTTGACTTTTTGGGAAAGCTAAAAGTTCCGAAAAATCGTAATCCAATAATATCTATTAGACTTTTCATTTTCTCGAAAATCGTCTAATCGCCAATATAAAAATTTAAAGACGGAAAATCGTTTGAAATTTCGCCCGTCGGAGTTACAAATACGAAGACTTGACCGAATCGGCAAAACGATTGCTTTTTAAAGAAAACGCTTGTATTATTCATACTACATTTGTTTTCTATAAGATTTTTCGAAAATTGAGCCGCTGGCGGTTCTTGAATTTCACTCGTTCAAGACCTGTAAGTGAATTGGTGAAAACCGCAATATCTTTTGCACAAATATAAAATTTAATCTGGAGAAAAACTTTAATGTTAAATTCTTGGCATCGAGTCGTTTATCTAATTGCTTTGCTTGTATTTTCGGCAACCTTTGTCCACGCCCAATCCAGCACTTCGAGAATTACCGGAACCGTCAATGACATTAACGGTTCGGCTATCGAAGGCGCAACCGTAACGCTTACCAATGAAGCAACGGGCGTTACTTTTACTCAAGTTACAACTAACGACGGTGTATATGCTTTCACCTCGCTGACGGCGGGCAGATATACCGTCGCGGTGGAACAAAGCGGATTTAAGAAAACTGTCCAAACGAACAATGTTTTAGAGGTCAGCACGCCTTTGAATGTTGATTTGGTATTGGAGATTGGGGGAGTCAATGAAGTAGTTACGGTTGTTTCAGATAGAGAAACGATACAAACTAACACGGCAACTTTAGGCAATGTAGTTGACCAAAGAACGATTGAAAACCTGCCGTTAAACGGTCGCAATCCTTTGAATTTAGTTTTACAGGAACCGGGAATCGTTCAGCGTTCAGCGGGTGCTGCTGGTTCGGGCGTTCACATCAACGGTTCACGCGACCGAGCTTTTAACGTTACGATTGACGGAATTGATGCGAATGAATCGTCGGTGCCGAATCCGGTATCGAATATTTATCGGATTAACCCCGACAATGTTCAGGAATTCAAAGTAACCACCAATAACGCCACCGCCGAAGAAGGACGCAACAGCGGCGCGGCAATAACACTCTCGACGCGGACGGGCGGAAACGGTTTTCACGGAACGGGATTTTTATTTTTCAGAGACGACGCGCTCAATTCGACGGAGTTCTACGCCAATGCTCAAAATTTGCCGAAACGCGAAACGAAATTGAAACAATTCGGTTTTGAACTCGGTGGACCAATTATAAAAAACAAGACGTTTTTCTTCGGCAGCTATCAAACCAATATCATCGATTTTACGCAGCCGATTGACCAATCTTTTGGCGTTCCGATTGTTTATACCGCCACCGCCAGAAGCGGCATCTTTCGTTATTTCAGACCCGACCCAGCAAATCCGCTGGTCATCGGCACAACGACAATTACGCGCAATTCGCCGCTTTTAGTTGACCCGACGACGGGAAATCTGATTGCCGGCGTGTCGGCTTGTACGACTCCGACGCAGCTGCGCTGCGTTGCAAGCTATAACATTTTGACCAACGGTCCTGCCGGAACAACGCTCAACCCAACGGTCGCTTCTTATTTAGGCACGTTACCGGCTCCTAATTCTTATGCTTCCGGCGACGGGTTAAATACTGGTGCTTACCTTTGGAATCCGCCGACTTCGGTTCGCGGACCAGCGTATTCGGCTCGAATTGACCATAATTTCAATGATAAAAACAGTGTCTTCGGACGGTATTTGTTTTCAAAATACAACACGTTGGAAGGCGACCCGCTTAACGGTCGTCCGCAGGTTTTTCCCGGTTTTCCGCCGCTTGGCGAAGTTTTTCGCACCACTTCTAACTTAGCGATTGGTTACCGCCGAACATTTTCACCGTATATCGTCAACGATTTACGATTCGGCTATTCAAAATTTGATTTCTTATTTACGCAAGGGGAAGCCAACCCGGCGTTTCCCGATATTTCGCCGATTGACTACAATTTGATAAGCGAGCCGTATAACAACACGCCGCGCACGCAGAGGGAAGTTTTCACTCCGCAAATTTTGGATACGTTGAGTATCGTTTCCGGTTCACACGTTATCGGAATAGGATTCAACGCGCGTTTCTATCGGCATCATGACCGTCGCGGACAGCCGGGCGGCATCAACCTGACACCGCAAATTTCGTTGAGCGCCACAACTCGTCCGCCGGTTGGATTCGCCGCCGCCGCCGGAATCAACAGCACTGACAACAGCAATTTGTTGTCAACGATAAATAATTTACTGGGCATTCCGGCGCGAATTTCGCAAACCTTTATCGGCGACTTACAAAACGACGTATTTCTGCCTTTTACGGTTGACGGAAAAGTTACGCTCTTTGACGAACTGCATCTTGCCAATCAATACAATCTATACGTTCAAGACGAATGGAAAGCGCGAAGTAATTTGACTCTCAACTACGGACTTCGTTGGGAAATCAACCCTGCGCCGCACACGGCGGACGAAAAGACTTATGTTGCTGAAAATCCGATTTTGAATGGACCAACTGCTTTTGTTAAAGCCGACAGTTGGTATAAACGCGACAATTTAGGGGCGCTTGGTCCGAGTTTAGGTTTAGCGTATTCACCGAATTTCGATAAAGGATTTTTGGGAAGTTTGTTTGGCGGTGTGGGAAAAAGCGCGATTCGGTTAGGCTATCGCATCGCTTACGACCCGATTTCGACATTTCAGGTGACGGCTGCCGCCGGGCGCGTTCCGGGTTTGCTTTTGACCTGTTCTTCGACCCTCGGCACACCGACCACGCCCGGAGGCACTACGCCTGTAACGACTACGCCCGGTTGCACACCTGCGCCGAATGTCACAATCGGTAATGGGTTTCCAACTCAACTTCCCGCGCCGTCCGTCAAACCTTCTTCATTCTTAAATTTGCCGCTGCAGCTTAATAACAACGCGCCGCCGATTACGGTTTTTGATCCGAGTCTGAAACTTCCGACCGTGCATCAATGGAGCGCGAGTTTTCAGCGCGAACTTCCGCTCAAAATGGTGATGCAAGCGTCATACGTCGGCAGGCGCGGAATGCGGCTTTATTTTGCAGGCAATCGCAATCAAATCAACGCCGATAGAATTTTGCCCGATTTCTTTATTATGCAGCGCAATCTCGGTCTCGGCTGTCAGGCAGGCGGAACCGGCTGTCCGACGGGCGTAACGGGAACTATTCCCGGACTTGTCACTTCGGGTGCGCTGACGACAACCTTTATCAACTCGACAACGACGCGAGACGAATTGTTATTAAATGCGGCTGGCAGTTTTGCCGAACGCATTGAAAACACGACATTGGCTTTGGGCTTGCGTCCAAATCCACAATTCAGCAGCATCACGTATATTGATAACAGCGGCGATTCAAATTACCACGCATTTCAGTTCACCTTGCGCCGTCGGTTTGCTCAAGGTTTAGGTTTGGCGGTCGCCTACACTTTCGGTAAATCTATTGACAATCAATCAGTTGACCCGGTTGGCGCGGCTTCCGGCGGCGGTTTGTCAACCACAAACTCCCGAACGCCGACTGATTTGCGAAACTTAAACGAAGAAAAAGCACGCTCGGATTTTGACCGGACGCACGTATTAAATTTAACCGCAGTTTGGGAATTGCCAGTCGGTCGGGGAAAAACTTTCCTCGGCGACTCTCCCGGATGGCTTAATCAAATTGTCGGCGGCTGGACAATAAACGGCATCTCGACTTATATGTCGGGCGAACCTTTCAGCATCCGCAGCGGCGTTCGCACCTCGAATGCGGCACATGAATCTCGCGCTGTAGTGCTTGACCCTAACTTGCGAGCCAAACTGCAAGAAATTCCAAACGTTGCCGGTCCGGTGTTTTTTGCCAATCCTAACGGCTTTGCCATACCTTTGCCCGGTCAAAACGGAGCAGGGCGAAACATCTTCGTTTCGGCAGGATATTATAATTTAGACATCGGAATTATTAAAAAATTCTCGATTACCGAGCGCATTAAATTGGATTTTCGCACGGAAATGTTCAACGTTTTGAATCGTCCGAATTTTGATAACCCACGCGACGCATCGGTGGGTTCGCCAAGCGTTCGTTCCAGCGTGTTTGCCCAAGCCTGTTGCACGACGGTCGCTCCGCCGTCAACGCAAGCCATCATTCAAACCGGCGAGTCGGCTCGCGTTATTCAATTTGCATTAAAATTGAAATTCTAAACCAAGCGGTTTAATCATCAAAAAAGCCAAGACGTTTTTCATAGCGTTTTGGCTTTTTTAGCTTGAGAAGTTAAAACAGGGCTTGCCGCCTAACGACCGAATTCGACGGCTGTTGTTTTTCACGCCGCGCTGACGATAACCGCACCGTTTGCCAACAATGTTTCTTCAACGGCGATTGGCAGCTCAACAATGTGAAAACGATTCGAGGCAAAAGCGTAATCTTCACCGCTCTCGTCAACGACGCGCAAATAACCTTCTGCTGCCGCTTGTTCATCTGGAATAACGCGATACAATTTGCTGACCTCCAGCGATGCCGGATAACCGTCATTGTTCAAGCAAACCGCAAAATGTGTTACTTCTGATTTCATCTTTAATCTAAAAACGGCAGCTTCAGCTTAAATTCTCTTTTGCCGATGCCGTGTGCTTCATACCAATGAACTTCGGCTAATCGTATTCTACCACTTACGAGGAGCACTGACGCAATACCTTTCAACTTGCGCCATCTGCCTCTGCCGTGTTGTTTCCGCAATCTGGTACGGTCACGAATACCGAGACTTTCAGCAATCGTTTCAATATCGGTAATCTCGCTGACAATCTCAAAGTCCATTGCTTGGAATGTTGGCAAAAGTTAGCGTGCATTTCAAGCGAAGCCATCGAACTTCAGATAATCAGCAAATTCGGTAGCATTAACTGTTGAAACGGTTATCGTGTCAAACGGTAAATTAACAAAGCTACTCGTTTAATTTGCCTCGGCAGAGTGTCTAAATCCGTATATTCGCCGCGAGCGTGGGCGTTGCGACCCGTCGCGCCTAAACCATCCAAACTTGGAAGCAGATGGGCGATATACGAAATGTCGCCCGCTCCTCTTTCGCCGGGGTCAAGAGCTTCGATTTTTCCGAAATCTAGGTCTTGACTAACCACATCAAGCTGTTTTAAGAGCGCGTAGTTGCCTGTCGTCGGCGGCATTGCCGGAATTCCATCCGAAAAAGTAATCTTTGCCGAAGCGCCCGGCAAACTCTTGGCGACTATTTCTCGCATCTTGGCACGGGCGGCTTCCTTTTGTTCCTCATTGATAAAACGCAAATCTCCCCGCACAATCGCTTTCGCTGCAACAACATTCGACTTTCCCTGGGTTGTAATGTTTCCGCCGCTAATTTCAACTTCGGTTCCGCCTGCCATAACCGACGGATTGAAGGTCAGATATTTTTCGTTGTGGAGCGTTTCATAAAACTGATTGATAATCCGCGCGGCTTCAAACACTGCGCCGCTGCCCATACTTTCCTTGAAAATTTGACCGGAATGTCCGGTTTTAGCCGTCACTTCAAGCTGCCATCCGCTGCTGCCGCGCCGCGCGACGGTGGCAGTGCTGCTCGCTCCGTTTTCAAAGCTGAGAGCTAAATCGCTGCGTTTAGCGGCGGCAATCATATCGCCGCGACTAATTTCGACGGGCTTGCCGGAACTTTCTTCATCACCCGTCAGCATCACAATAACGCTCGCGTCTTTAAGTGCGCCGCTGGCATGCAGAGCCTTCAAAGCGTAATACAAGACGACGTTTCCGGCTTTCATATCCGACGCGCCCGTGCCATATGCCTTATCGCCTTCGCGCCGGAATTTCTCGCCGCTCAACACGGTGTCGATGTGACCGATTAACAAAACCCGTTTTCCTTTTGTGCCATTTTTTTCAGCTACCAAATGTCCAGCGCGTTTCATCTCGGCGGGCATCTCCAGCCATTTAGCGGCGAAACCGAGCGATTCAAATTCATCTTTGAAAATTGTTCCGACTTGCTTGACACCATTCAAATTTTCGGTCGGACTTTCAATGTTAACGGTCTTTTCAAGCAGTGCAATTGCGTCTCCCGTATGCTTGTCAATATAGTCAACAATTTTTTGTTCGTCCGCTAAAATTTTTTGGGCGTAGTTAAATGTTGAGGACAAAACAACAAATGCAATTACAAAGACAAGTCGGTTAATTATTTTTTTCATTTTGGCTTGGTATTTTTGTCTAATTTTGCGAAAACTTAGGTTGCGAACTAAATGACTAATTGTTTATTAGAATCATAATCATACAGCAAATTTCAATTTTAGAAACTTTTTCTTGTGCTTCATAATTTTTCCATTATAAAATTTGAAACACCAGTCTATTCAATTCTTATAATATTTTTTCTATACCAACTAAAAATATTCTTTATGAAAAATCTCGAAATTGCCCTTTTTAAATTACTACACAATTAAAATTTTTATAATCGTTTTCAAAAAGGCTTGGATAAAACAGGAAGGCAATTCTAAGGAAAATTTCTAGAGATTTTTTATGATTAAAAATAGGGCTGGGCGGTCGGCGCGAAAGGTTCGATTGTTCAATCTCAGAAATAATCAGCTTATTTAAAGTGAAAAATCGGTTTCATGTTAATTTTCCTTTAAATTTATCCTTAACCTATGCTAACTTACATAAGCATTCCTTTATATATAAAAAAATTTCACAAGGTTTTATTATCTGATTTTACACTTCAAACGGAGGAGAATAATGAGCTTTAAACCAATAACGACTATTTTTGCGATGATGTTTTTCCTGTTTGCTTTAACTTTTAATGCTTCGGCACAAGGAACGACTTCCCGCATCACGGGAACGGTGACAGACAACACCGGCGCGGCAGTTCAAGGCGCAACCGTTACGTTGACCAATGAAGCAACCGCAACGTCATTGACAACCGAAACGAGCGACAGCGGTTCATACACATTTGATTTGATTCCAGCCGGAACTTACAGTGTGACGACGGAACGGCAAGGTTTCAAAAAATTCGTTTCAAAGGAAAATGTCGTCAACATCAATCAACCGGCGACGGTTAATATCTCGATGGAGGTCGGTGGCGTGGCGGAAACCGTTACGGTTCAAGGAACGGTGGAAGCCGTTCAAACCGGCAGTTCGGGAAACTTAGGAAGTACTATTGACCAGAGAACTGTTGAAAGTCTGCCGATTGTCGGCACACGCGGACGCAATCCGCTCGTGTTACTTAACTTTCAACCGGGCGTGGTTAACGGCGCGAATACCGGCGGCGGGGTTCACGTCAACGGTTCGCGCGACCGCGCTTTCAATTTTACGCTCGACGGCATTGACATCAACGAATCCACCGCCGGCGGCTCAAACTTTACGCCGCTTCGCCCAAACCCGGATTCGATACAAGAATTTCAAATCGTAACCAGTAATTTTACGGCTGAACTCGGACGCAGCAGTGGCGCACAGGTAACCTTCGTTACTCGCTCCGGCACAAATCGCGTAACCGGAAGTGCCTTCGAGTTTTATCGAACACCGGAATTTAACGCCAATGAGTATCAAAATAATCTGAACGGGAGACCGAAAAATCAATTTGTGCAGCACATTTTCGGCGGTAGCGTTGGCGGTCCGATTATTAAAGATAAATTTTTCTTTTTTACCAATCTACAAATGCTTCGGGCATATGACACTCTGTTGGTAACGAGAACGGTTTATACCCAAGCTGCGAGAAACGGAATTTTCCGATTTGTGCAGGGCGGACAGAACGCGCCGAACGAAACAACTACTCCGTCGGTTGATGCCGCCGGAAATCCTCGTTTTCCAAATTGCAGCGCAACTGTCACGACAGGCTGCATCGCCACTTACAACATTGCTTCCAATCCTTCGGGTATCGGGATTGATCCCGCACTGGCAGGAATTATCAATTCATCGCCTTTGCCGAATAATTTCTCTGCCGGAGACGGATTAAATACGGCGGGGTATAATTTCGGAGCGCCCCAACGTGAGAAACAATATGATTTTGTGATGAAGTTTGACTATAACCTTGCCGATAATCAATTGCTTTACGTTCGATATGCACAGGGTCAGCAAAACACTTTTGGTGATGGGGCAAACGGCGGTCGCCCGATTTTTCCTGATTCGCCAAATCTTGTTAATACATTTCGCAGTCCGAAAAACCTGGCTATCAATTATCGTTGGTCGCCGACCGCAACTTTGACAAATGAATTTATTTTCGGTTTGAATAAGTTTGGCTTTAACTTTGAAAATCCAGAACCAGACCCGGCAAAACCATACTCATTTCTCAATGTCGCTACGCCCAATTCAAATTTTTCTTACAATGCACGCAGTTCACGGACGTTGCAATTTGTTGACAATATAACGTGGATTAAAGGAAATCACACCGTCAAAGGCGGCATCAATTTACGGCAAGGTCGGGCAATTGATGATAGGTCGAGCGTCGCAGGCACAGGTATCGAACCTTCTGTTGCTTTTAATGCGGGGACTACGACCTTCGGTGCATTCGGTTTGCCTTCAACCGGAATAAACTCAAACGATTTGACGCGGCTCCGCAGCACGATTAACGATCTTCTCGGTAGAATCGGCAGCTATTCGCAAGCATTTGTTTCAGACCCAAGCAATCCAGGTCAGTTTGCACCGGCAGGAACTCGATATAACTTTGCCGCAAACTACCCGGAATATGATTTTTACGCGCAGGATACATGGAAATTTCGCCCGAATTTGACTTTTGATTTGGGTTTGCGATGGGAGTTTAAGTTAGCTCCGACTTCGGACGGAAGACCGATTTTAGCTCCCGACCAGCCATTTACGGTGGGTGCGCCACCGACAAATACCCTTAGATTTGTCGAAAAGAAATTGTTTGATAACGATTTGAATAATTTATCGCCTTCGATTGGGTTCGCTTGGGATCCGTTTAAGAGCGGCAAAACGTCAATTCGCGCGAATTATCGGCTTGCCTACGACCGTTTTCCGTCGTTCTTGTTTTCGTCGAGCATCTTTCAAAGCACGCCCGGAAATACATTTTTGGGTAATAATTTGACTTTTAACTCAGGCGGTAATTTGATAAGAAACGGTCTGCCTAACTTAGTGCCGACGCGAACGCCTGAATCGCTGCGTCAGCCCGATGCATTAGGAACAGGCGGCATCACATTGATTGACCCGGACTTAAAGTTTCCTGAAATTCATCAGTATGCTTTAAGTTTCCAACGCGAAGTTTTTAAGGATACGGTGGTCGAGGTAAATTACATCGGCAAGCACGGAACGAATCTGTTCGGCGGTTACGATGCCAACCAAGCTAATTTGCTGGCAACCGATTCGCGTTGTGGTAGTCAAACCTTTTTGGAAGCGTTTCAACTGGCTCAAAATCCGGCGAACACGAGCATTTGTCTGATAGGCTTTTTGACGGGCGGAGCAAATACGGCGGCAAATACGGCGGCTTTTCGCACGCAGTTTTCGACACAGCTCGCCCAAAATTCCGTTGCCGCCGCCGCCGCAGCACTTTCGGGAAGAAGCGGTGTTGCCGGTTCAACGAGTCCTTCGCTGACGGCAAACGGTTTCAGTCCGTTCCTTTTCCAAAAATATCCGCAATATACGGGTGCTTTGAATGTTTTGGACAGCAACGATGTTTCCAGATATAACGGGCTTGAGTTCATTTTGAAGCGTCGCTTCAGTCGAGGTCTCGGTTTTCAGGTCGGCTATACTTTTAGCAAATCGAATGACACGCGCTCGTTTGACCCGACGTTTTCGACCGTTTCCCGCGGTGCCTTGCAGTCTGCTTCAAGCACGCCGTTTGATATCAACAATCGTCGTTTGAATTATGCTCCGTCGGATTTCGACCGGCGGCACGTTTTGCAGGCGACGTATGTTTATGAATTACCATTCGGCAGAAGCAGAATGTTCGCTTCCGATATTCCGAAAGCCCTTGATTACGTCATCGGCGGTTGGCAAATAGCCGGAAATCTACTTTGGTCATCCGGCAGACCGTTCACGGTTTATTCGGGGGCAAACTCTTTCAGTAACGTCGTTCAATCAACAGCTGATTGTAACGGCTGCAACCGGCATCTCGGACGGCTTGTGCAGGAGAACGGAACAAATTATTTCTTTAGTGCCGAACAACGTGCGCTGTTTTCGCTTCCGGCGGTGGGTTCAAACGGAAATACGGGTCGCAACTTTTTTATCGCGCCGCGTTACTTCCAAACGGACGTATCGATTTCCAAAAAATTCAAGTTAACGGAAAGATTCAATTTCGATTTACGTCTGGATGCTACAAACGTAACCAATAATCCGTCGTTTGATAATCCGACGGCAACTTTTACATCTACCACTTTTGGACGAATTCGTGACAGCGTTACCAGCGATGCACGACGAATGCAAGTTTCGCTGAGACTGAATTTCTAAGTTCCACGAGAACTAAATAAAAAGGGCGCACGGTTTCATTTCTGAAACCGTGCGCCCTTTTTTGTTGTTGCCAACCCGCACAATCATAAGTTTGTTCAATTCGCATAACATCTATTTTTCGGAGCGTCTTGGCTTTTTTGTTTGGGAAGTTATAACAAGGCTTGCGCCTAACGACTGAATTGGGAGGCTTATAAAGTCAAATCAATTTGTTTTCTCCTTGATAATTTATAATCGCTTCCAAAGCTGCATCGCGGTTCATCCGATACGCTTCAAACGTCGGCGGCAAATAAATCTGCGGCGCAATCCAAGTGCGTCGGTCTTGCGGAAATGAACTCTCCCAGTAGAGGTCGGAAACAAATTCTTATAACATCTTCTCTATACCAATTAAAAATGTTATTTGTGAAAAACCTCGAAATTGACCTAAATTTAAATAACTACACAATTGAGAATTTTTTTAATCGTTTTCAAAAAGGCTTATTAATGCACGAATTTAATGAAACAAATTGATTATTAAATGAAATCCAACTTTACATTTAAAAAATGAAAAAATACGGCTGGGCGGTCGGCGCAAAGGGCTTGATTGTTCAATATCAGAAATAATCAGCTTTTAAAATAAAAAATCGGTTTCATGTTAATTTTCCTTTAAATTTATCCTCAATCTGTGCTAATTTACATCAGCATTCCTTAATACATATAAAAATTTCACAAGGTTTTATTATCTAATATTTGCACTTCGAACGGAGGAGAATTATGAGTTTTAAACATGTTTCGATTATATCGGCGGCTGTATTTAATTGTCCGCTTTATCTTTTGATGAAAAAGAACTTTAAATCTTTAATACTGTCGCTGTCACTTGTTTTTTGTCTGACTGCGGCATCTCTCGGACAAGAAACAACCGGTAATCTTGAAGGAACTGTGAAGGATGTGTCGGGGGCTGTTGTTCCCAATGTAACCGTAACAGTTGCCAGCGCACAAGGCATTTCGAGTGGCACTACGACAACCGGGATAACTACTGGTTTTAGACGTACAATTACAACCGATGAACAAGGGTTTTTCCGTGTCCTACAAGTTCCACCCGGAGCTTATGATGTTGTCACAACCGCAACGAGCGGATTTGGCGAAGCGAGATACGAAAATGTTACGGTCGCCATCGGACAAAACACCCAGCTAGACATAACGGTTAATCCGGGAAGCAACGTAACTACAGTTGACGTAGCCGTTTCGGATGCGCCGCCGGTGGACACGACCAATAATGCTATTCAAACCAGCATTAACGCCCAAAAAATTGAGTTAATTCCGAAAGGTGTTGATTTTACGAGCGTCCTGAAAACAGTTCCGGGAACTCGCCCGGAAAGCAGGTCGGGAGGCTTCTCGGTGGATGGCGCGTCGGGTGCGGAAAACGTATTCGTCATTGACGGTCAAGAGGTTACCAACTTTCGCACCGGAACTTTAAATGGTAACTACAGCATTCCAACCCAATTTGTTCAAGAAGTCCAGGTTAAATCGAGCGGTTTCGGAGCCGAATTCGGCGGCGCGACCGGCGGTGTTATCAGCGTCGTGACTAAAGGTGGCGGCAATGATTTTCACGGTGAAGTCGGAATGCAGTTTGATACGCCAAAATTTAACGGCAATCCGCGACCTGACTTGTTGCGTTTCTTGAGTGGTTCGGGTGCTAACTTTGTGCAAACGACGGAATATGTCAATCCTCCGAAATCCGCCGGAGTTAATACTTTTCCGACAGCTAATTTAGGTGGTCCGATTATCAAAGATAGACTTTATTTCTTTGGAAGTTATACGCCGCAAATTTTCACAACCCAAACCACGACAAATTTCTTTTCCAACGCTCCGGCGGCAACCAGAACACTGCAAGCTACCGAAACATTCCGATTAAAGCGAACTTATCAGTATGCTTTCGGGCGGTTGGATGCGACACCGTTCGATAAATTGCGTTTGACCGGCACCTATCTTTGGAGTCCGATTATAGATGAAGGTAATATTCCGTTTGGAACGCTTAATTTTGGCGCATTTATACCGGCGGGAACGCCGAACAATCCTAATGCGGGTTTTCTGCCTCCAACAATTGATTTTGGCGGTTCAATCGGCAGAGTAAGTGGTAGCCAGCTAACCGAACGTCAGGGAGGACGGCAGAATTCCAGCAACGTCACGGTGCAGGGAGTTTATACGGCGACCGGCGATCTGGTTTTTAGCGGACGCTTCTCACGTGGCTTTTTGAATGAAAAATTAGGTAATTATTTTGTTCCGCCGGGTATTCAATTATTCTGTCAAGTTGGCAATACACCTGCTAATCCCAATCAATATCCGGGTGGTTGCCAACAGGGTCCTCTTGGTCCTTCTAATTCTGAAACCGTCAAGGATGTTTCGATTCGTACTAATTACGAAGCGGATGCAACCTATATCTTCGGCTTGGGCGGCAGACACGAGCTAAAAGGCGGCTATCAGCGTTTCAGAATCTCCAATGATGTGGCGCAAGGTTTTTCAACGAAAGGCAGAATTACCTATTTATATGGTACCAGTATCACTTCAGCAGGCGCGCCGGTTACGCCGTCAGCACCGACATGTACCGCAACTCTAACAACGGGATGCGTTCTCGGGACAGGTATTCTTCGTCGCCAAGGTACATTTGGATTTGCTCAAAATCTTAACCAGTCCTTGTATATTCAGGACAAATATCAGCCGGTCAATCGTTTAACTTTGAATTTAGGCGTGCGGTTTGAAAAAGAAGACCTGCCGTCGTTTAACGGTTTCGCCCCGCCGATCAACTTTGGCTGGACTGATAAAATCGCTCCGCGTCTAGGTTTTGCCTACGACATATTTGGCGACGGTAAAACGAAGATTTTCGCCAGTTACGGACGATTTTACGACCGTTTGAAGTTTAATCTTCCGCGCGGTTCATTCGGCGGCGACTTCTTTTTAGAGGATTTCTTTGAAATTCTTCCGGGTGATACTTTTTCTCAATTCACGCTCGAGAATGTCCTCGGCGGTCGCAGCCGTTTTCAGCGAAACCTGAGAGTTGCTTCAAATGACCCGACTGCAACGGCTACTTCGGGTGGCAGAGTTGATTCCAATCTGAAGCCTTTCCGTCAAACGGAATTTACGATTGGAGCAGAGCGTCAATTAAGTCGTGATTATGTTTTCCGTGTGCGTTATACAAATAAAAATGTTGATGATGCAGTTGAAGACGCGGGTGTCAGAAATGCAGGGGATAGCGAAGAATATATCATCGGTAATCCGGGTTCCGGCTTACATCTGGACACATTGCAGCGACTTGGTTATAACAAAGCTGCAACGCCGCAACGCCGTTATGACGGGCTGGAATTCGTCGTGGAAAAGCGTTTGTCAAACAACTGGTATTTCAACGCGAACTACACCTATAGCCGTTTGTATGGCAACTACTCCGGTTTATCAAGTTCGGACGAAATTAATGCTCCGAACGGACGTTTAGCACCGGGGACGAGCCGTGCCTTCGACCTTCCGTTTATTGGATTTACCGCGACCGGCGAGCCAGATAACGGAAGACTGGAAACGGATCGCCCGCACGTCTTTAACGCCTATGGTGCTTACGTTTTCGATTGGCTGGGAAGCAAAGACAACTCGACGGAATTATCTGCTTTTCAAACAGTTACGTCGGGAACGCCGCAAACGACAAGAATTTTTCTCGTTTCCACAATCACGCCGGCAATCTTTCTGAAACGGGGTGATTTGGGAAGAAGTCCGACGTTTAGCCAGACGGATTTTAATATTACTCATCGCTATCGTTTTGGCAGAGACAATCGCTTTACGATAGTCGGTGATTTGAACTTTCTTAACCTGTTTGACCAGGATACGGTCACAAATGTCTTTGTCGTACAAAATGTAAACACTGCGGTAATAAGTGGTTCCACCTTCAACTTTCCAATTCCACGCAATGCCGCGCCATTTGTTAATGCTTATACGTCCGGCTCATTGCTCACTCCAATCAACAATTTTCTGAACGGCTCTCCTGACCGCAGAGATGCTCGTTATGGACAGCCTAGTACTTTCCAAGGACCGCGCTCGGTTCGGTTCGGCTTCCGCTTACTCTTCTAATTTGAAGAATAGCCTAACAATTAAAAACTCGTTTGAGTTTAACTTAAACGAGTTTTTTTATACTAACAGAAAGCGCACAATTCCATTTCTAAAACTGTGCGCTTCTTTTCGACTTTATAACACGCAAGCTGATAATCGCTCTGTTTTTCAAATTCCGCTGCCAAAGTAGTTTTGCCCATTCCAGTGCGACCTGTAATTAAGGTTGCGGAAAACTGCGCCAAAGATTTTTGCAGATGTTCAATCAATCGCGGACGTTTGACTCGCGCCTCGGTTGAAGGAACGCAAAGTTTATCGGTAAAAAGGGAACGACGTAAACAATTGCTCGCCGAAGCCGAACAATTGTTTTTAAATGAGCAGCCGGTAATTCCGCTGACGACGACCTTAACCAATTGGCTAAAAAACTTACATTAAAGGAATGTTTCCAAATGCGCTGACACTTCATCCTTGGAAATTTGTGTATGTGGAACGCGATTCTGAGAAGTGGTGAAAAAATAATTAGATTCAAACCGCGTTGCACAAAAATTAATCTTGATTTATATGAGAAACGTTATTGAATCTCTTAATATGAGCTTGCGGAAAATCACGAAAACGCGGACGGCATTTCCTTCGGAAGAATTCGCGTTCAAGCTTATTTGATTCGGATTGCGCGCATATCGAGAAAAACAGGCAGAGCTTGTTGAAAGCCGTTGCCACAACATTTTGTTTTACTTTAAACAGTTGTAACAAGTATTGCGGTATTTTTAGCCCGATTTTATCGAGTCTTTACATTTCAAAACATTTCAAAAGCTTTCTTGAAGTTTTGCTAAATATCGTTTATGATTCTATGACAGTCCAACATTGATATCCAATTGACAGTTTGATTGACACACCTGCTGACGCACGTCTTCCCGCTGTTATCACCTGATTAGGCGGTGCGCGGTCGGCAAGAGTGTTTTTTTAACAAAACTATCTAAGGCATAGCGATATAACGAAACTCTAGCAAAAGAGTCGTGACTTAAAAGACTAGCAAAAGTTGCTCGCCATTATGTGAGAACCGTCCGAAACCAGATAACAACAGGAACGCCAAAATATAAAGAATCGCACAAAATACTTCTGTGCGTGTTTAGTTAAGAAAAGGAGGTAAGACATGAAGACGAAACGAACTGTGTGTCTCAGCACTCTGAGACTGTATTTGAACGTGTCTCTGGCAATATTAGTATTCTGTCTCAGTGCGGCAGCGCAAAATAATATGCCAAATTCATTAGGTCCAATTTTGTTAACCGAAAACGATTCAACGCAAGCTCTTGTCGCAGATGCAAATAAATGGCGTGGTAATTTGCCGTCAGATGAACCACAGGTTTATAAGCGCGATGATCAAGTTATTTTGTTTGTAACAAACGTTAAATCAATGAAACCCAAGGAAGATGAAAATGCTTTTTTCGTTTATGCTAACGTAAATGGGAAGGCGTATCGCCTGACGCCCATATCACTGACCTCAGTGCCGAATTCCCCTGAAACTTATGGTCTCGGCGTAAAACTCCACGACGAACGGGGCTATAACGGACAGTTGCCAGCGGAGGGCTGCGCCTCATTACAAATCGCCTGGCGGGGCAACATCAGCAATATGGTTCGTCTCGCGCTTGGCAAAGCGGATAGCTGTAAGAATGAAAGAACGGTTTCTGCGACTGCGATGCTCGACCAACAGCGCGTTACAGGCTTGGGACAGGCTGACGCAAACCTGCTTGCAGCTGGCGTCGGCGATCGTATTCGCTTTATGGAACAAGCCACTTTCGGACCAGACCGAGCGACCGAAAAACGCCTGCGCGAATTTGGCATTGCAACCTGGATCAAGAAACAATTTGATCAATCTTATCCAACATTCGCGTATCCGGGTCTTCCGCTTAAATCAGGTGATTCTGCCATTGGGTGCCCTGTCGAAGACCCTAACAGAGCTGCCTGCCTGCGCGATTACTACTCACAATATCAACAGCAAAATCACTTTTTTAAAGAAGCTCTCTACGACGACGCTCAACTGCACCATCGCACTGTTTGGGCTTTGAGCCAACTGTGGGTTACTTCTGGAAACACCAACCTACAAGGACGTTGGATGGAGGAATATGTTAAGGTACTCGACCGTCATGCCTTCGGCAATTACCGCGACTTGATGTATGAGATGACCCTCAACCCGGCTATGGGCAACTTCCTCGATATGATTCGTAGCACGAGAACCAGCCCGAACGAAAATTACCCGCGTGAGATTCTCCAACTGTTCACCGTCGGAGTATATGAACTCAATCAAGACGGCACGCAGGTCCGCGATGCAAACAACAATCCGATTCCGACCTATGACCAAGCTAGAATTAACAATTTTACTCGCATCTACACGGGTTGGACGTTCTGCAACGTTGTTTCCGCGGAGTGTCCCAACCATCAATCGGGCATTCCCAATTACATCGATTCGATGCGTCTGGTGCCGAGCAATCACGACACGGCTAACAGTAAGGCTTTGTTCAACTATCCGGGTGCTCCTTACGCGACTATTCCAGCTTGTACCAACTGCACCAACGATGCTAACCGAACGACCTACGCTTACAACTCGCTCAACCAAGCGCTCGACAACATCTTTAACCATCCGAACGTCGGACCGTTTGTCGGCAAATTCCTGATTCAACATCTGGTCACCAGTGATCCCAGCCCGACTTATGTCGGTCGCGTGGCGGCTGCCTTCAACAATAATGGAGCCGGTGTCAGAGGCGATATGCAAGCAGTAATTCGGGCGATTCTGCTCGATCCGGAAGCGCGCGGCGATATTAAAACGGATCCAAACTATGGAAAGCTGCGCGAGCCGGTACAGTTTGTCACCAATATCTTGCGTCGCTTCAACCCGCTCTCAGCAGACCGTTTGCAGCAAAGTGATGGAGTGATCAACGGGGTGACCAGCGGAATGGGACAAAATGTGTTGAATCCGCCGAGCGTGTTCAACTACTACTCGCCTGACTACGTGGTTTCAGTAGTGCCGGGGACGGATGTTCCCGGTCCGGAGTTTGGTCTTCTGAACACGGGCACATCATTCTCGCGCATCAACTTTGTCAACACGATTGTCTTCAATCGGATCGTCGTCAACGTTGGTGCCAACATTCCGCTCGGAACTTCGATCGATTTAACTGGGCTGCAAGCAATTGCTCAGTCGGATCCGAGCGGCGAAGCGCTGATCGAGACGTTGAACGAAAAAATGTTGCACGGCGTGATGTCCGAAAACGTGAAGAACGCACTACGAACAGCCATTCAAGCCGTACCTGCGTCGGACCCATTGTTACGCGCCAAGCAAGCGCTTTATGTGATAGCCGCGTCGTCACAATTCCAAATACAAAGATAGCGAGCAATAAGCAGTGGGCAGAGTAATACGTTAGTAAACGGAAGTGCTCACCGCTTACAGCTTGCTTCAAGAATAAGGAGAATTATGAAAGAAAGTAGAAGACAATTTATAGCGAAGTCAGGATGTGCATTGAGCATGTTGGCACTGGCGACACAAGCGCGTCACTTTGGACTGATGAGCGCTCTGGCAAACAATGTGAACACTCAACCAGCTACAGCCGCATACCCGCCCGGAGACTATCGAGCGTTAGTTTGTATTTTTCTAGCAGGCGGCAACGACGGCAACAACATGGTCATTCCCAACCACGACAATACAAGTATAAGCAATTACCAAGCGTATGCTAATGCCCGCAACGCACAAGGTTTAGCGATTGCACGAAACCAACTTTTGCCGATAACGGTGCCTCGAATAAGCGGATTAACTTATGGTTTGCATCCAGGGTTTGGTCCCTATACCGGGCAGCCGAATAATGGTATCCATGAACTATATGGGCAAGGCAAACTCGCGGTAGTGACTAATGTTGGCAACCTCGTGGCTCCGATGACCAGGCAGCAATACCAGCAGAACGGTGTGGCGAAGCCATATCAGCTGTTTTCGCACTCAGACCAGGTCGCTCAACAACAAGCCGGGATTTCCGGACAGCGTTCATATAGCGGATGGGGCGGGCGCATCTCTGATAACACTCATACCAACTTTAATCCGAACGCCCTGATTCCAACGATCACTTCAATCTCTGGAACAACACTTTTCACTATCGGAGGGTCAACGGCGCCGCTCGCCATCGCCAGTGGTAACGTGGCGCTCAATCAAGTGCTCGTTCTGCAAGGCTACGACTCAAGTACAGTTGCAGCCGCGCGGCGCGAGGCGATCAGCCAAGTTCGCACTTTTAATGAAGGGGCGAATTTAATTCAAGCAGCCAATCGGATCTCGGATGCGGCTGTACAAGCCAGCTCAGCGCTAAGCACTGCAGTCGAAGTGACGGTGGCTTTCCCAAACACAACGCTGGGCAACCAACTCAAACAAGTTGCGCGAGTGATTAAACGGCGTGAAGGATTGGGAACAAACCGGCAAATCTTCTTTTGCTTGCTCGGCGGCTTCGATACGCACAACGGACAAGTAGCCACCGCAACAACAGGTCAAAACGGCTTGCTCCTGCAGTTGAGCCAGGCTATGCGAGCCTTCTACGACGAGATGGTCACGCAAGGAACCGAGAACAATGTTACAACATTAACCCTCTCGGACTTCGGACGAACGCTGAACCCGGCAGGTTCTGGAACGGGAGCGGTCGGTTCAGACCATGCATGGGGCAATCATGCGCTGGTGATGGGAGGAGCGGTACGCGGCGGCGACTTTTACGGGATGAACACATCGAACGGAACACCATTTCCAACACTACAAAATAGTGGACCTGATGACACAGATGACCGCGGAAGGTGGATCCCGACGACGTCGGTCGAGCAGTATGCGGCGACGCTCGCCCGCTGGTACAGTCTACCTGAGGATCAGATGTCAGCGGTTTTCCCAAACATCGGCAACTTCACCACATCTGATTTAGGATTTATGTCGCTGTAAAATGCAGCGTGATGAGAGTGAGATAAAACAAATGGCGAGTCTTGAATAAGGGCTTGCCATTTACCTGTTGCCCGACCTAAAAATTTAAAGGGATTTTTTGCAAATATTTATTTCAGCAAAGCAACTTGAAATAAAAGTGAGGCATCTGCTTAATACAGGTTAATAGTCGAGCCATCAATTTTTTGAAGCATTGGGCGCGACTTTTAGTCTTTCTGATTCCTCCTGTTTCTTTTTTCCGCCGAGAACTAGACTCGGCGGTTTTTTTATTTTCGCAGACTTTTTTCGCCGCCGATGCAAGCTGTCCGGTTTCCAAGTGCTTCTGAAAAGTTACAATCATCGGATTTTTCCAATAAAATTTTTATCGTCCGCGAATGCTTGATAAAAAACAGCAAAGTAAGCGAAAATTCTACGTATGTCCGACGACGAAATTAAAAATCTTGAGATTAAACTGCGTTCAATCGTTGAAACTATTGACGTTGCTAATGCTTTGACCGCGCCCTTGACGCTTTCGATCGAAAATCTTTTGAGAATCTCTGCCGCCGAGATAAATTCCGAAGAAGCATCCGTCATAGTCCGCGACGGCGATGCAGGTGATTTGCGTTTTATGTCGGCAGTCGGGAAAGTCGCCGAGCATCTGAAAACTTTGAAAATTCCGTCGGGCAAAGGTATCGCCGGTTTCGTATTTTCTTCCGGACAACCGATGGCTATCACTGATGTCGGCGCAGAAAACACGTTTTACGCGGAAGTTGATAAGCAGACCGGCTACTCGACGCAGACGATTTTGGCTACGCCGCTCCGTCACGATGGCGAAATTATCGGAGTTCTCGAATACATCAATCGCATCGGCGAGCCGCCCTTTGAGCCGTTCACATCGGCGGAGATGGATAAAGTTGCGCTGTTCGCCGAAGCTATCGCGTCACTCGTGAACGCTTACGAATCGGCAAAGCTGTTTAGAGATTTGGGCGACAAAATGCTTTCCGCCGACGAAAAATTAAAGCTCGAAGAAATGCGCGAATGGATTAAGAATTTGCGCGAAACAAACGAACACAAGGAAATGATTGATTTAGCCTTAATCGTCCGCGAACTTGCCGGACGCGGCGATGCTGAACGGCAAATGTGCAAGGGAATTTTAGAATCAGTTTTGCAGTATTCGGACACAAAAACGGAAACGAGTTTTTTGAGTTTGTAATTACATTTAACATTTGTCATTTAACATTCAGAATTCAGTCTTGAATCCTGAGCGAAAATTAAAAACTGATAACTGATAATTGACAAATATGACGACGGTTTCAGCCTACGAATCAAACGAACACTCAAGCATCTCGATGTATTTCCAGATTGACGACGGTTGGAAATTGCGGACGGGCAAAGGTGTGAGTGTTGCCGTCATAGATAGCGGCATTGACACGAGTCACACTGATTTGCAGGGTAAAGTCAAAGAATCTGTCGAAGCCGGAGCGGATAATAAACGCGTGGTTTTCGATAAATCCGATACGGGCGATTCAGCCGGACACGGCACGGCTTGCGCCGGCATCATTTCCCGAATCGCGCCCGACGCGGAATTTTACAGCATCAAAGTTTTAGGTGCCGGCGGACTTGGCGACGGCATCGCCTTTCTCGCCGGACTCGAATACGCCATCAAACAGCGTTATCAAATTATCAATTTAAGTCTCGGCACAACCAAACCGCAATTTTTCGCCCCGCTTCACGACCTTCTCGACCGCGCCTATCAATCCGGCTGCATCGTCGTCGCGGCGGCTAACAATCTGCCGCAGCCGTCTTTTCCGTCTGTCTTTTCATCGTCATTAATTTCCGTCAGCAAACACGAAGATGCCGACCCGTTCAATTTCGGTTTCCGCTACGGTGAAGTCATCGAACTAACCGCGCCAGGCGTGAACATTCACACGGCTTGGCTCAACAATAGTTACAAAAGTCTGACGGGAAACAGCTTCGCCTGCCCGCACATCGTCGGCATCATCGCACTTCTGCTCGAAAAATATCCCGAACTCACGCCGTTTCAAGTCAAATCCGCGCTCTACGCGATTGCCCAAGAAAATCTGGATAAAAATAAAGTTAAAACAGCCGACCAAAGCAATCCGTCCGAGTAACCTGCAAAATTATTTACAACTTGTTACTTTTCGATTATCACTAAAAGCTGTCAAGATAACCTTTTGCGTTTCTCTGCGTAAAATGCTTTGATTAAAAAATACTCTTTCTAAAATTCTAAGGGTTTAAAATGAATAATAAAATTCTAAAAATTGCGGCAAGCGGTCTGATTTCGTTATCACTCATAACCGGCGCATTCGCCCAACAATCAAATACAAGCAAGGATAATAAGATGTCAACAACATTTAAATTGCAGCCGCTCAAACTCGAACAATACACGCTCGACAACGGTTTGCGCGTCGTGCTTAACAAAGATGATTCCGCGCCGGTCGTGTCCGTTGCGGTTTATTATGATGTCGGTTCGCGCAACGAACGCGAAGGGCGCACGGGTTTTGCACATCTGTTTGAACATATGATGTTTCAAGGTTCGGAAAACGTCAAAAAAGCCGAACATTTTCAGTATGTTTCAAACGCCGGCGGAACGATGAACGGCACGACCAATACCGAGCGCACAAATTATTTTGAGGCTTTGCCCGCCAATCAGCTACCGCTCGGTTTATGGCTCGAATCCGACCGGATGCGTTCGCTGGCGGTCACGGAAGAAAATTTGACGAATCAGCGTAACGCCGTCCAGGAAGAAAAACGGCTCGGCGAAAATCAGCCGTTCGGACAAGTGTTCGACCAATTGATGCCGATGATTTACAAAAATTTCGCCAACTCGCATTCGGTCATCGGTTCGATGGCTGATTTGGACGCGGCAACGGTTAAAGACGTGCAGGATTTTTTCCGCATCAACTACGCGCCGAATAATGCGGTGTTAGTAATTTCGGGCGCGTTTGAGCCGAATGAGGCGAAGGAACTCGTCAAGAAATACTTTGGGACGATTCCGAAACAACCGAAACCGCCCGCGCTTGATGTCAGCGAACCGAAGGAAGTCGCAGCAAATTATAAAGAATTTGAAGACAAACTCGCGCCGTTTCCGGCTTTTGTTCTTGGGTGGAAAATTCCGCAGCGGCGCACCGCCGAATACAACGCGCTCGACCTTGCGGGCAGAATTATCAGCGGGGGCGAAAGCTCGCGGCTTTATCAAAAACTCGTCAAAGGCGACGAATCAGTTCTGCAGCTTGTCAGCTTTACAGACGAACGCCGCGGTCCGTCGGGTTTTCTTATTTTTGCGATTCCCAAACCGGGTAAAGATTTGAGCAAAATTCGTCAAGTGATTATGAACGAAATCAAAGATATGGCGACCAATGGTCCGACCGCCGAAGAAATGCAGAAATTGCATAATCAATTGTTGAATGATACGGTTCGCTCGCGCCAATCTTCGCTTTCACGCGCTCAGAGTATCGCGGAATATACGCTTTATGACGGCGACCCGACGCTTATAAATTCCGAACTTGACGAATTGTTGAAAGTTACGCCCGCGCAGATTAAAGATGCGGTTAATAAATATCTGAACACAGAAAACCGCGTTCTGCTCGACATCGTTCCCGCCGGAAAAGGGAAAGGCGCGACGAAGGAAAAGAAGTCTGAAGGAAAATGACCAAACGCTATAAAAGTTTAGAGAGTTATAGAGTTGCAGAGTTACAGAGTTGAAGACTTTTTTCTGCAAATGCTGAAGACCTGATGAACTCTTTGAACCTTTGACAAGAGGAGTAAAAATGAGAAATACAATTAAAATAATAATTTTCGCCTTTGTAATATCGGCGTTTGGTGCTAATACTTTTGCCCAAAAAACTATGAATGAAGATTTTCGCAAAACCGCGCCCGCGCCGCTTGCGCCGAAACAGTTTGATATTCCGAAACCGTTTGAGACCGTTCTGCCGAATGGTTTGAAAGTTGTCGTTTTTGAAGATAAACGTCTGCCGCTCGTCAGCTATCGGCTGGCTTTTAAGACCGGCGAGATTAACGACCCGAACGGCTCGACCGGTTTGACTTCGGCGTTGACGACAATGCTCAACGAAGGCACGAAAACGCGCTCGAGCAAACAGCTTGCTGAAGAAATCGAACGGCTTGGCGCGAGCATTTCGGCAAGTGCGAGCGAAGATAATACGATTATCGCAGCATCAGCTTTGTCGCTTTACAGTTCGGACGTTTTTCGTCTAATGGCGGATATAGTTTTAAATCCGTCGTTCCCTGAAAACGAACTCGCGCTGTATAAGAAAAACACGATTGAAGGTTTAAAGTATCAGCGTTCGCAGCCCGCTTTTTTGGCGGACGAGCAAATATCGAAAATTATCTACGGCACGCATCCGTATAGCATTGCTTCAGCGAGTGCCGCCGATGTCGAGAAAATCACTAGAGAAAAATTGATAGCCTTTCACGACAAAATGTTCACTGCCAACAACGCGACTTTGATTGTCGTCGGCGACGTTAATCGTGATTCGCTTTTGAAAGAGATCAAGGATAATTTCGGCAATTGGAAAAAGGGAACTGTGGAAACTATGAAGTTTTCCACGCCGCCGGTCCGAACGGCGACGACTTTGACCGTGGTTGATCGTCCTGGTTCGCTTCAATCGAATATCGTGCTGGCAAATCTGGCGATTGACCGCAGCAGTCCCGATTATTTTCCTGTATTGGTAATGAATAAAATCTTGGGAGACGGCGGTTCAGCGCGGTTGTTTATGAATTTGCGCGAAGCGAAAGGTTACACATACGGTGCGTATTCGCGATTTGATACGAAACGTCTGGCAGGAAATTTTCAAGCGACAGCGGAAGTCAGAACGCCGGTAACGGGCGATTCGCTCAAAGAGTTTTTTTATGAACTTAACCGCATTCGTGATGAAAAAGTGTCGGAAAAAGAATTGCGCGACGCGAAAAGTTTTCTGATGGGAGTTTTTCCGTTGCGAGCTGAAACACAAGAAGGTTTGACGAATCTGCTAGTATCGCAGCAGCTTTACGATTTGCCCGCCGATTATCTGCAAACTTACCGCGATAAAGTAAACGCCATAACGCTCGAAGATATCGAGCGGGTTGCGAAAAAATACATCGCGCCCGATAAAATTGCGATTGTCGTCGTCGGCGATGCCGAAGAAATCTTGAAACAGGTAAAGCCGTATTCAACTAAAATCGAAGTTTTCGACACCGAAGGCAAAGCGGTTGACGCTTCAAGTTACGGCAAAGCATCGAGTGGCGCGGCGGCGAACGTCAACGGCAAATGGAATTTGGTCGTTGATTTTCAAGGACAACAATTGCCTGTAACGTTAATGCTTAAACAAGATGGCGAAAAAGTTTCCGGCTCACTCGATTCGATGATGGGCAAAGGCGACATCGCCGACGCAAAAGTTTCCAGCAACAAGTTTACCGCAATCGCCAAATCACAGATTCAAGGTCAATCGGTTGATTTAAATATCAGCGGAACGGTTGACGGCACTTCGATGAAAGGAACGATAACCATTCCGATGCCAGGTGCGCCGCCGCTTAGTTTTACCGGAACGAAAGCTAAAGAATAAATTATTCGGCGCAGAAGTGGAAAGAAAAAATAACTAGAAAAAAAAGGTAGCGACGCGAAAATTTTAATATTTATTTCGC
Organism: Acidobacteria bacterium 28-1; assembly: GCA_002050365.1. Lineage (GTDB taxonomy): Bacteria > Acidobacteriota > Blastocatellia > Pyrinomonadales > Pyrinomonadaceae. The sequence continues at coordinate 37,360 of MWYZ01000039.1, read as the reverse complement.
GTCGCTACCTTTTTTTGTCTAAAAATCAGCACTGAAGTTACGGATTGAGATATTTTTCAAACCAACCCAAGACTTGCCCATACCAAAACTCTGAGTTCTGCGGCTTCAAAATCCAATGTCCTTCGTCAGGAAATACAACAAGTTTTGAATCCGTATTGTTCAACTGCAAAGCCGTGTAAAGCTGTAAACTCTGGTCAACCGGCACGCGGTAATCAATTTCTCCTTGTGTTACGAGCGTCGGCGTTTTGAAATTCGCGGCGAATTTATGCGGCGACCATTTGTTGTAGTTCACCGGATTTTCCCAAGGCATTCCTTTGAATTCATATTTGACGAACCACAATTCTTCGGTCGTCGCCGCCATACTTTCGAGATTGTAAACGCCGGCGTGCGAAACGAGAGCTTTAAATTTAAAGCGCGGGTCGTTGTTGTGTCCTAAAATCCAATCAACCATATAACCGCCGTAGCTTGCGCCCGCCGCGCCGATGCGATTTTTATCAATATACGAATTTTTCTTCAAAACTTCAGCCACGCCGTTCATAATATCGGTGTAGGCTTTGCCGCCCCAATCAGCCGAAATTTCGTTGACGAATTTTTGTCCGTAACCGGTCGAACCGCGCGGATTCGGGATAAAGACGACGTAGCCGGCGTTGGCGAAAACTTGCGGATTCCAGCGATAACTCCAATTATTGTTCCACGCGCCCTGCGGTCCGCCGTGAATCAAAACCAGCAGCGGATACATATTTTTTTCGCTAAAATTTGCGGGTTTGATTAGATAGCCGTGAATGTTTGCGTTCATCGCGCCCTTCCAATCCATTTCTTCGGGCTTTCGCAGATTATACGTCCGCATCAAACTTTCATTCGTCTTGGTAATCGCCATTGCGCCGCTTCCGCTCGTATCAACGCGCATAATCTCCGGCGGCGAAAGCATCGAATTGCTCAAAAAGACAAGGGTTTTTCCGTCGTTCGAGACGTTTAAATTGCTGCTTGTATTTTCATTATAAATGGATTTGACGTGCGTTGCGATTTTTAATTTAAAATTCGGCTCGACCGGAACGGAGAAAATCGGCGCATTACCGCGTTGCCCAGCCGTAAAGTAAACGGTTTTGCTATCGGGCGAGACGACCATTTCGTCAACTTGAAAATCATAGCCCGACGTGAGTTCGACGGTTTCGCCGGTTTGCCGATTAAAACGCATAATTCGCCAACGGTCGGATTCAAAACCTTCGGTCATTTGCGAACGATACAAAATATATTTTCCGTCGGAGGTATACATCGGCGACGCTTCATAACCTTTATTGGTAACCGTAATGTTGCGCGGCGTTCCGCCGTCTAAAGGCACGATGAAAACGTCGCTGTTGGTCGAAACGGCTTCGACTTTATCGGGGTTTTTTAAAAACACAATTTCTTTTGAATCAGGCGAAAAAGCATAATCTGTTCCCGTCGAAGCGCCATACGGCGGCGCGTCGAAATCGCCGGGCGTAACGTCTCTGGCGACGCCGCCGCCACTGGAAACGACAAAAACGTGCGTGCGTTTTTTATCGCGCCATTCAGTCCAATGACGATACAAAAGCCGTTCGGTAACAATTGCTTTGACTTTACTGGTTTCCGCATAAGCCTCTTTTTGCGCGTTGCAATCGTCGCTCGCGCATTCTGGATAAACATCAGAATTGAAAGCGAGATATTTACCGTCCGGCGACCAGACGGGATTACCCGCGCCGCTTGAAATTTTTGTTATTTGTTTCGTATCGTCGCCGTCCGCGTCCATTGTCCAGATTTGTCCGCTGTTAATAAAAGCTATTTTTTTGCCGTCGGGCGACCAGCGCGGGCTGCTGCTCGATTTTTCGCCTTTCGTGATTTGTTTCAAATTCGTGCCGTCAATCGAAACGGTATAAATATGCGTCAAAGTGCGATTAGCATCGCGGTTAACATCGCCGATTGCAAAAGCAACGATTCTGCCGTCAGGCGCAAGCTGCGGGTCGCCGACGCGCCGAATTTTAAATAATTCACTGACGGTTAAAGCAGAGTTTTGTTGTGCATAGACGCCTGCAATAGTAAACGTCAGCAGAAAAAATGAAAAGAAAATACGTTTCATAATAATTGTTTTCCTAAAGTCAAAGTTCAGAATTTCGACAACATTATGGCATAAAATCTTGGAAAGTTAGAACTCGATAAGTTATGATGTGTAAAAAATCTTTATGAACAATCAAATCAAACAAAACTTTCTAATCGTTTTCGGTTTTTTACTAATTTTTGCTCTTAAAACATCAGCTCAACAACCTTCGCCGACACCGATTTTGTATTCGGAAAAAACATTGAACGAATTAAAGCAAATTCAACGAGCGGCATTGCAGAGCGATTACGCTTACCGGCAAACCGCGTATCTTTCCAACAACATCGGCGCGCGTCTGACCGGTTCTTTGCAGGCGGAACGCGCTGTTCAATATGTTGCGGAAGAAATGCGAAAACTCGGACTCGATGTGCGTCTGCAAAAATTAACCGTTCCGCATTGGGTTCGTGGTGAAGAGCGAGGCGAACTTGTTGAATTCGATGGAATGGCGCGAGGGACGACGCAAAAAATCGTGCTGACCGCGCTCGGCGGAAGCATAGCTACTGCGCCGAACGGTTTGACGGCAGAAATTGTCGTCGTGAATAATTTTGATGAGCTCGAAAAACTCGGTCGCAAAAACGTCGAAGGCAAAATCGTTTTGTTTAACAATAAATTTGACAAACAATTAGAAGAATCCGGTAACGGCGGCGCGGCTTACGGTCAAGCCGTGGCATATCGCGGCGGCGGCGCAATCGCGGCAGCACGGCTTGGCGCAATTGCCGTTTTGGTGCGTTCGGCGGGTGGCTCGCAGAATCGTCTGGTACACACCGGCGCGATGCGTTATGCCGATGACGTAACAAAAATTCCTGCCGCCGCTGTTTCATTTGAAGATGCGGAAACGATTGCTTATTTGGCAAAAATGGGAACCGTTAAAATAAAACTTCTCTTAACGCCGCAGACTTTGCCCGACACAACGAGCTACAACGTCATTGCCGATTTAAAAGGAAGCGAAAAGCCGGATGAAGTTGTGATAGTTTCGGGACATCTCGATTCTTGGGATTTAGGAACGGGCGCGTTAGACGACGCGTGTGGCGTGGCAGTTTCGATGCAAGTTCCATACTTGCTCAAGCAATTAAAAATCAGACCGAAACGCACCGTTCGAGTCATCGCTTGGATGAACGAAGAAAACGGCAGTGTCGGCGGCAGAACATACGCGAAGGAAGAAGATGCGGCAAAACAATTTGCGGCAATCGAATCGGATTTAGGCGCAACGCATCCGATTGGTTTTCAATTTGCAGGCAAAATCGAAGCGATGCCATTTTTCGCACCGCTGACCAAAATTTTAAGTGAACAGGGCGCGAGACTTTCGCAAAGGCAAGACGAAGTTGGACAAGACATCAGTTTTTTAACGGACAAAGGCGTTCCGTCGTTTGCGCCGATGTTTGATACCAGAACTTATTTCAATTATCACCACACCGCCGCCGACACTTTCGACAAAATTACTCCAAAAGAATTAGCCGAAGTCGGTTCGGTAATGGCGGTTTTGGCTTACGGACTTGCAAATTTGGAGCAGCCGCTACCAAGATAGAAATTAGAAGTTAGTTTTATAGGAGTAATAATTTATGAATAAACCACCGCCTTATTTTCCGCAAAGTCAACTTTCGCCCGCCAGCGATAAGCGTTATAAAAAATTCAAATTGATAATTGCATTGGCAAGCATCGCATTAATTTTAATTTTAATCGGCGCGGGTTTTGGGATTTATTATTTGATTAATTGGGCAGTTTCGTAATTTAGGTTTAGCGGCTCAGTTGACGCAACGCGAAACAATATACAAGCAACCTAAAACTCACTAAACAAGGTAAATAGTAAAGCGGCTGTTTCGCGCCCTCAGCGTCCAAGAACTTATTCGGCGAATAATGTTTTAAGAATAACTTTTTTAATCTTCTGCATATAATTGTTGACCGTCAACTTCCAAACTAAAAGAATCAATTGCCATCAACCAGCCGACATTGACTTTGATAACGGCTAAAAAACTGCCAATCTTAAACTTGAACTTAGGCATAAACCACGTTTTTCCCGAATGCAAATCGCTTGACGTTGTAGCAACAATTTCTCCTTCAACTAAAACCAACTCGCGTCCCATTCCCATACCGTCATAGACTACTTCAAAAATGCCTTCGGGCGTAACGACATTAAACTTTCTAAATAGCCGTTTTTTTTCTTGTAACGTCGCAAATAACATCTTCTCAATAAAATATTCAATGTTGTCGTAACCATACTCAATATAAAATAACGGGAAACTCCAATAACTCTTAACCTAAAGCCCGTCGGTATTTAAATAAAATAACCGTTGAATTTTAGATTATTAGGGATTCGATAAAATTTTATCGAGAAGCCGTTTAACCGCCGAGTTTTTGCAGTGCAAAAGCGGCTAGAAAACCGATAACGGTGGCGAGTCCGGCGAAGTTGTGCGCAGTTTCAAATGCTTCGGGAATCATTGTGTCAACGAGCATCGCTAAAATCGCGCCGGCTGCCAAGGCATTGACGAACGCGACGATGGCGGGCGAGAAATCTCCGAAGACCGTGAAGCCGAGCGTCGCGGCGATTCCCGATGCAATGGCAATGCTCATCCAAATCCCGAAAACGTAAGCAGGGCTGCGTTCTGCTTTTTTCATTCCGGCGGCACTCGATAAACCTTCGGGCAGATTTGAGAGAAAAATGGCGATGACCGCAACAAGCGAGACGCCCGCGCCACCGACCAGACTCAAGCCGATGACGATTGATTCGGGAATACCGTCGAGCAACGCGCCGACGGCGATTGCCAAACCGCTACCTTCGTCTTCGTGTTCCGCCGGCTGTTGCTCGCCCGAACGCTTGCGGTGTTTCGCGCCTTGTTTGGACAAATACCAATTAGCGGCGGTAAAAATGCCGGCACCGATGGTAAAGCCGAGCGCGGTTGCCGTAAAACCGCCGTGTTGATACGCTTCCTCCATTAGTTCGAACGAGAGCGCGGAAATCAAAACGCCGCTGCCGAATGCCATAATGGATGCGACGATGCGTTGCGGTACATTCAGAAAATAACCGATGCCCGCGCCGATCACCAACGCGCTGCCCGACAAAAGTCCCCACAAACCAGCTTGTAACCAAAGTGGAATCATAGCTTTCCGTATAGCTTGATAATACTATAAACCCGCGTTAATTCAATCGAATAAACATTCAATTATCCCGCCGGTAATAATGGCAAGACCGAGAGTCACACTAAGAATTCACTACAACTTATCTCTCTGAGAAACTCGCGGTTCAGCTTTGACTTGAGTGAATGCCATAAAGTTCGACATAGAATTAACAAATGAAGAAGTGCCACACGGCGGCGTTGACGTGGCGCGAAACCGATTACACGCAAGTTAACATTTAACGTACAACGTGATAAGAAAATTTCTGTTTGTGCCTTGTGTCCAACGACTGTATATTGCCCTTAGCTGGAACGGTTCAACTATTATTAATTTTGGTCGTCGCCTCGCCAACCAACCGTTTCGCCAAAGCGTGATATTCAGACCACGCGCTCCAAACATCTCGCGCCCACTCTTGAACACGCTTGCTGTGTTCATCTGCATCAACGGCACTGTATATATATGTAACCTTTATATTTCCTCTTTGTTCAGGAAGCCGAGCAGGTTTATCAAACTTTGGATTTGTGCTAAGCCATTTCTGCACCGTTTGATTAACGGCTAAAGCGTCTTCCGATTCAAGGGCAGTATAAATGCCTGTCAGATGCGCGGCAAAGGATTTTCCCGAACGCATATAAGCGTCGGGATGTTGCAGCGAGTAAGCATCGACGGTTAAGCGGTGGATTTTGCCGTAGCGATAATCGCTGAATTCTCTGGCAAGGATTTCTTCAAACAATTTTAGACAGCCCGCCTTGCCTTCTGCGACGACCGCCCCACAGTCCTCACAAATATTGTCAGAAGATTTTTTATTTTCAGAGGTATTCATAATAGCTTTTACAATTTAACTTTCAGATTACGCAAAATTACGCCGCAGAAAGTTTTATAACCATCGAATTAACGCGGGCGGAAACAGGTAAAACGCAAGCTGAGATTTAACGAGCGATACAAAAATTAGTAATTTTATAAAATTGAAAAACTATTTACCGAACAGCAAAAATTTACTCAATAATATAAAACGACTGAAAAACTAAAGAATAATTTACTTGGCAGTCATCCAATTATTGCCCGCGCCGATTTCCACAATTAAAGGAATGTCCAACTCGACTGCCGATTCCATTTCCTTTTTAACCGTTTCCAACGCTCGTTCGACTTCATCATTGGGCGATTCGAGCAAAAGTTCGTCGTGAACCTGCATTATTATTCGCGTTTTCAAGTTTTCGCGCTTTAATGCTGCGTCAACTTTCAGCATCGCAATTTTCACAATATCGGAAGCCGTTCCTTGGATTGGCATATTGATGGCTTCACGTTCGGCGCGGTGGCGCACGTTGAAATTGCGGTCTTTGATTGCCGGAACATAACGCCGTCTGCCGTAAATTGACGAAACGTAGCCTTGCTCGCGGGCGGCTTTCGGCGTTTCTTCCATAAAAGTTTTCACGCCTTTGTAGGTTTCGTAATAATCTTCGATAACCTTTTTCGCTTCGTTGCGCGAAATGCCGACTCTTTGGGAAAGTCCGTAGGCTTCGACGGCGTAGGCGATGGCAAAGTTCGTGATTTTCGCATTGCGTCTGGCTATTTTTAATTCCGCCGGAGTTTTCGCGCCGAAAACGAGTTCAGCAGTCTGCGCGTGAATATCTTCGCCGTTTTGAAACGCATCGAGCATTCGCTCGTCGCGCGTGATGTGCGCTAAAAGCCGCAATTCAAGCTGCGAATAATCAGCGGAAATCAGTTGCCAATTTTCTTCGGGAACGAAGGCGCGGCGAATTTGCTGACCGAGTTCGGTGCGAATCGGGATATTTTGCAAATTCGGCTCGCTCGAACTTAATCTGCCCGTCGTCGTTACGGTTTGATTGAGATGACTGTGAATGCGCCCGTCCGCGCCGAGCAGTTTCGGCAGCGCGTCGGCGTAAGTCGCGCGGAGTTTGTCGAGTTCGCGGTGTTCGATTATCAAGCGCGGCAGTTCGTAAGTTTCCGCGAGTTCGTTCAAAACGTCTTTGCTCGTCGAAGTTTGTCCGGTCGCCGTTTTCCTGCTCGAAGCGATATTTAATTCCTGCAAAACTTCGCCGACTTGTTTCGGCGAGCCGATATTAAATTCGCGCCCCGCGAGTTCGTAAATTTTCGCGCCGAGCGTTTCGACTTCCGTTAAAATAAAATCCGACAAACCTTTTAAAACCGTCGTATCAACTTTCAAACCCGCCATTTCCATTTCGTAAAGGAGCGGCACGAGCGGCAATTCGATGTTCGTATAAATTTCTTCCAAACCGTCTTCTTCAACTTTTCGGCGCAGCAGCGGCGCGAGTTGAAACGCAAAATCGGCGCGTTCCGCCGCGCGAAATTGGTCTTCCGTCCAGCCTTCGGGAATTTCCGTCGCGCTTTCTTGATTCAGGTTTTGCATCGCTAATAAGGAAATCGCGTAGGAAGCGCGGCTCGAATCTAAAAGATATGCGGCAAGCATCGTGTCGTCTTCGACGGCTTCCGGCTCAATATCTAATCTCTTTAAGACGGCTAGATTGCGTTTGTAATCGTGCGTGCATTTTGCCAGAAAGCCGTTTCCTAAAATATCTCGAAGCGGCGCAACGGCTTCAGTTTTTCCGCCTTCAAAATTCTCCAAATCAACGTAGAAACTTGCGCCCGCGCCGGTCGCAATCGTCACGCCGCACGGCTCTTGCTTTTGATAAGACGCGGCACTTTTCGGCGAATTTGAATCGTCGGTTTCAAAACTCCAATGTTCAATTTCCCAAAGTTTTCTGATGAGTTTGTCCAAATCTTCGCGTTTTGTAATCCGCTGATAACGACGTTCGGCGATGCCGAGAACGCCAGACTCAAGTCCGTCGAAAAGCGGCGCGGAATCAGCAAATTCGCGGGTCAAGGCAGTGAATTCGAGTTCGCGGAAGAGCGCGTAAGCAAGTTGGCGATTCGGCGTTTGGCTTTTGAATAAATCTAAATCGAGTTCAACGGGAACGCTCGTGTGAATCGTGGCGAGTTCGACGGATTGACGAATAATGGCTTGATTATTTTGCAAACTTTCTCGGTAAGATTTATGCGTTACTTCGTCGGCGCGGCGCATCGCTTCTTCGGCTGAGCCGAATTGCTGGATTAATTTGGTCGCGCCTTTTTCGCCGATGCCGGGCGCACCCGGAATACCGTCAATCTGGTCGCCCATCAAGCCGAGAAGATCGATAATTTTCAAAGGCGGAACGCCGAATTTATTTTCAACCCAAGCCGCATCGCACCATTCAATCGGCGGCACGGCGACCTTTCTCTTTAAGTTTTGCGAATTCTGCCGCATACAAACAATCAGCGGGTCGCGCACGAGTTGGCACATATCTTTGTCATTGGAAACGATAACGGCTTGCATTCCTTTTTCCGCAATTTTGTGCGCCAGAGTTCCGATGAGGTCGTCGGCTTCAAAACCGTCATTTTTCAACATCGGAATATTGAACGCTTCGCAGACTCGCTTGATATACGGCATCTGCGACTTTAAATCGTCGGGCATATCGGCGCGATTTGCTTTGTAAGCGGCGAAGTTGTCGTGGCGAAAAGTCGGCGTTGACGAATCAAAAACGGCGGCGATGTAATCGGGCTTTTCGTCGTTAAGAAGTTTCCGCAGCATATTCGTAAAAACGAAAACAGCTTGCGTAACCTGCCCGCGAGAGTTTCGCAGAGGTTCGGTGCGTGCGCCCATCGGAGCGAAAAAAGCACGAAAAATGTGCGACATTGTATCAATTAAAAATACTCGTTTCGGATTTTCTTGCGACATAATTTTAGTGTGAAAGAAATTTTACCACACAGACCCGTAGAACGCAGAAAGAAGAAATTAGCCACGAATGACACGAATAACACGAATTAAATTTTATTTTTTATTCGTGTTATTCGTGTCATTCGTGGCTAAAATTCTTAGCGGGTTTGACAGCAAAAGATTTGATAAGATAATCTAACTAATCATTTTTCGTTTGAAAAACGTGATGTTTGTAAGTTAAAAAGTTTCGTTTGAAAATTCTCTAAAAAAGAGTTTTCCAATCAAATCCCCTTTTGTGGTCTGTTCGTCTAGGGGTCTAGGACACCGCCCTTTCACGGCGGCGACACGGGTTCAAATCCCGTACAGACTACCATCTTTTTTTCAATCATCGGCATCAAACTCGTTAAAATGTTCGCTTTGCATCTAGAAAGCGGATTTTTTTATTTACGGAGAAATAACGCTCGCCGTCGAAGATTTTTAAATCTTTTTTTGCTTCTCGACGTTAATAAAATTATGCGAAAAATTTTTATCACGATTCTTTTGTTGTCAATCGCCATAGTTTCGGTCAAAGCGCAAAGCAGCGGCGACACGGTGATGATTTTGCCGTTTGAAAATACATCGAATAAAGCGGAATTTAATTGGGTCGGTGAAAGCATTGCCGATGCGCTGACTGATTTGTTGAAAGTTCCGAGTTTGAATGTCGTTTCCAATGACGAACGTAAAATCATTCAACAAAAACTTCATGTGCCGCTCACGATTCTACCGAGTCTGGCGACATCTCTGAAACTTGCGCGTGAAGGTAAAGCGACGCTTTTAATCGGCGGAAAATACAACATTGTTCCAGCGCAGGGCGATATAGCGGCAACCGTCAGCGTGACGGCAAAAATAATTCGCGTCAATGAGGGCAGATTTTTGAGCGAAGAATTTCCCGACGGCAGACGTATTACGCGTGATATTATTTTGAATGACGCGCTTCAAAATTTGCAGACGATTCAAGGTCAGGTCGCTTACCAGATTCTTTATCAGCGCGACAAAGCCTTACCGTTTTCGCAAAACCAATTTGTCGAATCGGCGAATAAAGTCCCCGCCAGAGCGTTCGAAGCATATATCAAAGGTCTACTCACGCCCGAATCGGAAAATCAAACGCGCGAGAATTTTTTCAAAAACGCGATCCGTATTTATGCCGAGGACGAGAAAACGAAAGGCGGCATTTACACCAACGCTTCGCTGGAACTCGGATATTTTTATTTGAATCAGCGAAAGTTTGCCGAAGCGGTAGATTATTTTTCGAGGATTCCCCTTGAAAGTCCGCAATATCCGGAAGCCGCCTTTTATACCAGCTTGATTCAGTGGCAGCAGAAAAATTACGAACAGGCTTTGGCAGTTCTGCGACCACTTGCGGAAAGTTTGAAATTGACGAGCGTTTATAACACGCTCGGCGCAATCGCCGTGCAAGCCTCGATTGCGGATAAGAAAAATAAGGGTAAGTCCGATGAACTTTTAAAGGAAGGTTTGGGATTTTTGAAAACGGCTTCCGAGTCTGCGCCGGATGAATCAAACGTGCGTTTCAATTACGGTTTCGCGCTTTTTTTAAGCGGTAATTTTAAGGAATCTGCAGAACAAATTCGTCCCGCCATCGCATTCAATCCGCGCGACGGCGAAGCGTATTTTTTATTGGCGAAAGCATTAGAAACATTTAAAGACCAAACCGCCGCCGACATTGATAATCAAGCCCGACAAAATTTAACGGCTGAAAATAAATACGCGATTCTTGAAAAAGAGTGGCAGAGTTCGCGCTCGATAAACGCGATTAACACCCGCGTTCAGCAACCACCGCGCAAAGATTTTGTCAGCGTCGTTTTAATCAAAAAACAAGCAACACCAACCGCCGCGCCGGTCAGCGAAACCGAATCATTGTTGGTGCAAGCCCGAACGCTTTACAAAAACGGCAATGACGACGAAGCGATGACGGTTCTGCGAAAGATTTTATCGAGCGAGCCGATGAGCGCGGAAGCGTATCTTCTGCTTGGCAATATACATCTGCGGCGCGGCGATTTGGATCAAGCCGTAAGTAGTTTGAAAACCGCTTTGTTTTGGGATAATCGCCTGATAAATGCCCACGTGGGACTTGGAAAAATATATTTGCAGCGCGGCGATTGTCTGCAGGCGAAAAATTACACGAGTTCGGCTTTAGCGGTTGATGCGGAAAATCAAGACGCTCTTGGTTTGCAACGACAGGTTGAACGATGTTCCAAATAGTGTAACTTCGCAAGTTTGCGAAAGTTCAAAGTTCAAGGTTCAAAGTTCAAAGTTATATTTGTTTATGAGCTTAATTTTTTTGAGAAAATGCCAAATTTATTAGGGTTCACGCCAAACTTTGAACCTTGAACTTTGAACTTTGAACTAACAAAAATCTTCTGGCACGGTATGTGCTAAAGAGAACGCGGCTAGCTTATTAAAATTTAATAAGACCCCGCCGCCAACTCTTCTCCGAGCGCAGTTTGTTATTGTGCTTGACCACCTTCCGAGCGTTCCTTCAGTTGTCCTTCCAATTATGAGCCTAGTTAGAAATAACTAGGCTCTCCTGCATTTAAGGCCTATTTATTCAATCTTTCGATAAACTCCGCCGTTTCAATCGTTTCGCAACAAAAGCGACTTTCAAACACAAGTGATGTTTCCAATTTGACAGAAGAAAAGCAATGCGCGTGAAATGATGACAAATTACATCATAATTGTAGGTGACAAAATTTGCGTGTATTCTTACTCTAACCGTTCAAACTGATTGGTGTCATTCAATTTGAAATTAAAACTAAGTTTAATCTGGGAACGTGGGCGTTTTGCCCGTCAAGATTGCCGCAAGGGAATTTAAAAGTTTTCGTTAAGATTTGATATTGAACTGTACTCGATTATCTTTTCGCACTGCCATGCTCCCGCCAAATTTTATCCGAACTACTTTTTTGCTAAACTGTCGGTATGAAGTTTTCCGCCGCCAGAGCAAAATTGCCTTCTCTGACCAATTCACTTTTAGCGATACTTTCGGCAATTCTATTGACGCTCGCGTTTCCCGATTTCGATTGGTGGTTTTTCGCGTGGTTCGCGCTCGTGCCGCTTTTTTATGCGATAGAGCGCGAAAAAGAATCAATTGTCAAATCGTTTGTTTTAGGCTGGATTTTCGGAACCGGTTTCTTTTTCGGCTCGTGTTGGTGGCTGACGTTTTCGTTTATCACATACGGCGGAATTCCAACGCCGATTGCTTACTTTTTGTTATTGATAATTAGTTTGATGGTCGGATTTTTCCCAGCCCTCTTCGGCGCGATTTTTTCTTTAGTGTTGAAACGCTTCGGAACTTACGGCGTTTTGTCCGCGCCGTTTTTGTGGACGGCAACGGAATTTTTGCGATTTAATTTGACGGGAAATAATTGGAATGCGATTGGTTATTCGCAGGCGTTTGATAGTGGATTGTTAAAGTATGCGTCCGTTGGCGGCGTTTATCTTGTTAGCTTCGTTACAATAGTAGTAAGTTTATGGCTATCCCTTATTGCTTACTCTATACTTTACTTCTACGCTCATTTTTTCGTTAGACTCTTTAGAAACATCTTAAACGCAGGAAAAAATGTTCAAACAGAACTTTTCTCAATTGATGAACCGCCGATTCTCAAAAATAAAAAATATTTAGTAATTGCTTTTGTCGGGTTATGGATTTTTTTGACCTTTTTAAATTATTCGCTACCTTTAAATAATTCCGGTACAAACAGTAGAAAAATCTCTGCCGAAGTTATCGCACTCCAACCGAACATTCCAATGAGCGGTTTGAATAAAGCGAAATGGCTGAATTTACGTCAGCGCCACGTTGAGTTAGCCGAAGACGCATTGCAAAAACTCAATGTGCAACCGACTACTGACAACCGCCCACCGACAACTGTAATCTTCCCCGAATCGCCGATGAACTTTATGTATGAACGCGATGAAGAATTTCAAGCGTTTATCCGCAACTTCGCCCGCAAACATAACGTTTACGTTCTTTTCAATTCAGCCGAGCCGAATGCGAAGAACGCGAATTTTTATAATTCAGCGATAATGGTTAATCCGCAAGGCAAGAAAATCGGTCAATATGATAAAATTCATCTCGTTCCGTTTGGTGAATATGCGCCTGTGCCGTCGGCCGTCGAGCAGTTTGTTCCGACCCTCGTCGGCAATTTTCAATACGGCGAAAACTATGATTTATTTCCGTTCGGCGAAGCAAGAGGCGGCATAATGATTTGTTACGAATCGCATTTTGCATCGCTTTCACGCGAATTTGTTAAGAGAGGCGCAGATGTTTTGATTGAAATGACTAACGACGGTTATTTAGGTAACACGCCGGTTTTACGACAGCATCTGGCAAACGCGGTTTTTCGCGCCGTCGAAACCAATCGTCCCGTTTTGCGAGTTACAAATGTCGGCGTTACGGCGTATGTTAACGAACGCGGCGAAGTTTTCGATGCGGCGCAGCCTTATACGGAAGACACGCGCGTTTGGACAATTTCAAAATCCGACGGCAAGCAAACAGTTTATGTTAGATACGGCGAATGGTTCGCGTGGCTTTGTTCAATTTTGAGTTTGGTTTTATTATCAATATGCTTTTGGAATAGAAAAAATTTAACTACAAATGAACACAGATAACAGAAATGGAAATTAACGAACTGCAAACAAAACTCGAAGAAATCCGCGCTAAAATCTCTCAACTTGCGAGGTTTCTTTGACGCGCCAACCAAACGAATTAAGCTTGAAAAATTAGAAGCGAAAATTTCCGCGCCCGAATTTTGGAACGATTCGGCGCAAGCGCAAAAAATCGTGCAGGAAAGAAGTCGCACAGAACGCGTCCTGGAAGGTCAGAAAAAGTTTGAAACTGCCGTTTCCGACGCGGAAGTGCTATTTGAATTTGCTGAAACGGATAAAGATTCAGCCAACGAGTTATACGATTTAATCGTCAATCTTGAAACGGAAGTTGATGTAGCTACAACCGAAGCGTTAATGTCGGGCGAAACCGATGTGAATAACGCGATCTGCTCGATTCAATCGGGCGCGGGCGGCACGGACGCGCAAGATTGGGCGCAGATGCTTTTGCGAATGTATCTTCGTTGGGCGGAACGCAAAGGCTTCAAAGTTGAAATTTTGGACGAGCAGACGGGAAGCGAAGCGGGAATTAAATCGGCGACGTTTCGCGTCGAAGGCGAATACGCCTACGGTTTGTTGTCGGCGGAAGCGGGCGTTCACCGGCTCGTGCGAATTTCGCCGTTTAATTCGGGCGGAAGCCGCGAAACGTCTTTTGCTTCAATGTTCGTGTCGCCTGAAATTGACGAAAATATCGAGGTCGAAATCAATGACAAAGATTTACGGATTGATACATATCGTTCAACGGGCGCGGGCGGTCAGCACGTCAACACGACCGATTCGGCAGTAAGAATTACGCATCTGCCGACGAACATCGTTGTCACGTGTCAAAATCAGCGCTCGCAACTTCAAAATCGCGTTGTGGCAATGAAAGTTTTGCGCTCGAAACTTTATGAACTCGAACTCGAGAAACGCCTTGCGGATTCAGCGGAACTCGAAGCGACTAAGCAAGACATTTCCTTTGGCTCACAGATTCGTAATTACGTTCTGCATCCGTATCAATTGGTCAAAGACACGCGCACCAAGTTTGAAAAATCAGATGTCGAAGCAGTTTTGGACGGTGATATTGACGAATTTATTAAAGAGTTTTTGTTATTTAAGAAAGGCGTTTAAACTGGGAGCGCGGGCATCTTGCCTGCCAAGATTGCATTAGCAATCTAAAGTTTCTCTTCATAATCTACATTGACTAGAACCGAAACTTTTATGAATGCTGAGCATTCAACGCAAGCAAGATGCCCGCGCTCCCAGTAAAGATAATGGCAATCGAAGTTAAAGAAAAAATAACCTTGAAAACTCATTCGAGAAGGAATGAAATTGCCGCCATCGTTTTGTTGGCGGTGGCGGTCTTGGTTTTTTTGTGCCTTGTAACCTACAATCCGAATGACTGGTCGGTCATCTCTCACGATTGGGCAAGTAAAGGACAGCAAAAAACTCAAAATTGGATTGGAACTGTCGGCGCAAACGTCGCCGGTTTGTTATTTCAAGCGGTCGGTTTATCAGCACTTTTATTACCATTTTTGATCGCTTTAATTGCGTGGAAATGTTTTCGCTCTGAAAATCTTTACCCATCAATAAATCGTGCAATCGGTTCTGTAATATTTGTTATTTCGCTGGCAGGATTGCTCGAAACATTTGGTCTTTCAACATATTTTGACGGAAGCGTTAGAGCGGGCGGAATAATAGGTTACTCGGTTGAGAGTTTCCTTGCTTTATTACTCAGTCAAATCGGCGCGGGAATTTTATTGACGGCGTTGCTTGTAACTTCAGTTTTGCTGATGACAAATTTTTCTTTCGTCGCATTTTTCGGAACTTTTTCGCTGGCTTGGGAAAATTTTCAGACGCGGCTCGGTGAATGGTTTAGCGGTTATCGAGTTTGGCGCGAAAACCGAAACAGAAAAGCGCAAGCACGTTTGGAGAGACGTCGTGAAACGCAAAACGACAAGCCGATTGAAAAAAAATCAACCGTTTCGACGGATGCAACTGCCAACGTCAATCCGAAAGAAAAAACCGAATCAATCGGCGAAAAGGTTTCGGCGATTTTTAAAGGTTTGGGCAATTCATCAGAATCGGAATTAAAGCAAACGTCCGAAGATATTAAAGAACTAACGACGGAAACGGAAACAGAAACAATCCCGACAATTTCCGTTTTAAAAGATTCTCCAAAGCAAACCGAAATCGAACAGCTCGATTCGGTTTCAGACAAAGAAGATGTTGAAGAAGTAACATTTACTCCGATTCAGGAAACAGGCGAATTAAACGATGAGATTATAAAAGATTTAGAAGAAGCGGATGAAGCGGAAGAAATCGAAGTGCCGTCGGCAATGCCTACAAAGCCGCAAAACTTCGACGAATATATTTTGCCGAAATCGGATTTTTTGAATTCGCCGCCGCCGCGCATTTTGATTAAAGAAGATGAAGCCCGCGCTCTGGCAAAGGAACTGGAAGAAAAAACCAAAGAATTTAACGCAACCGGACGAGTCGTCAATATCTGTCCGGGACCGGTGGTTACAACTTATGAATACAAACCCGATCCGGGCGTGAAATACTCGCGCATCACAGGTCTCGCCGATGATTTATGTCTCGCGCTCAAAGCCGAATCAATCCGCATTGACCGCATTCCCGGTAAAGCCTTTGTAGGCATCGAAGTTCCGAATCGTGAACGCGACACCATTTATTTGCGCGAAGTTATCGAATCGAAAAAATTCATCGAATCAAAATCGCTTTTAACCATCGCTTTGGGAAAAACGATTGATGGATTAAATTACGTCGCCGACCTCGCCAAAATGCCGCATCTGTTAATCGCCGGCGCAACCGGCGCAGGGAAATCAGTCGGCGTGAACACGCTGGTCGTTTCGATTTTGTATAAAGCAAAGCCCGACGAAGTAAAATTCATAATGGTTGACCCAAAGCGGCTTGAACTCGGACTTTATGCCGACATTCCGCATCTCGCCACGCCGATTATCACCGACCCGAAACGCGCCGCGATTTCTCTGAAATGGGCTGTCTCGGAAATGGAAAAACGCTACAAAGATTTAGCCGGTTGGGGCGTTCGCAACATTGACGGTTTTAATTCTGAAGTCGAGAAGCGTAACGCCAACGAACATTTTGATGACAACGGCGAGGTTTGGAAAAAACTTCCGTATATTATAATTATCATTGACGAACTCGCCGATTTAATGATGGTTTCGAGCAAAGAAGTCGAAGAATCCATTACGCGCCTCGCGCAGATGGCTCGCGCCGTCGGCATTCACTTGGTTTTGGCAACGCAGCGACCGTCGGTTGATGTTATTACCGGTTTGATTAAAGCGAATTTTCCTGCTCGAATTTCGTTCCGCGTATCTTCAAAAGTTGATTCGCGCACGATTATGGATTCCAACGGCGCGGAAAGTCTTTTGGGCAAAGGCGATATGCTTTTTCTGCCGCCCGGAACTTCGCAAATCGTTCGCGTTCACGGCGCATTTGTTGACGAAAAAGAAATCGCCAAAATTGTCGAACACATCAAAGCGCAAGGCAAACCCGAATACGATGCGACGATAACGAAAACCGAAGAAGAAATGTCTGACACCGACGATTTACCGGGCAGACGAGATATGCTTTTCCCTGACGCGCTCCGCACGGTGGTCAGCAACAAGAGTGCTTCAACTTCGCTTCTCCAACGACATTTACGGATTGGCTATGGACGCGCCGCTGCAATTCTTGACGCGATGGTGCGCGAAGGCTACATCGGCGAAATGGATGGCAGCAAACGCGCTCGCCCGATTCTGCAAAAGGCTTATAATGATTTGCAGGAAGCCGAAGAAGGCAGAGAGTTGTAAAGTAAAAAGTAAAAAGGCAAAAGTAAAAAAGTGAAGACTTATTTCGAGCATTTTATCTTGAATCTTTCTCTGCGAACTCTGCGCCTTTGCGGGAAATCATTCCTAAAATTTCACCCGAAAGTTTTCCACAACTTCTGTGGAAAAAGCCTGTGGAAAATCGCCTTTTTGTGCGTCTAAGTGTTGCTATTTAAATTACTTTTAGCATTTTGCATCTTATAGTAGCATCGCTTTATATATAAAATGACTAATTAAATGAAAACCCACAACTCAAATTATTACAACAGTTGCAAAATGTTCATTAAACTCTTGCTTTTAATAATTTGTTCTTTTTTATTTGCTTGTAGCCGACAAAAAAATACAAAACAAATTTTACCAATCGAAAATCAAATTCAAATCTCAGAATCCGCAATCAACATCAACACGGCTTCTGCCGCAGAATTCGAAAAACTCCCACGCATTGGCACAAAAACCGCGCAGGCAATTGTCGAACACCGCGAGAAATTCGGCAAATTTCGCAAGCCTGAATATCTGATGCTTGTTGAAGGGATTAGCGATAAGCGGTTTCGTGAAGTGCAAAGTTTGATTAAGGTTGAATAAATTAGAAGTGTGCGGGCATATTCTACAATGTCTGACCGAAACGAAGCATCTCCAAACTTCACACTTTATCCATTATTTTGGTTGGCGGTTTGTTTTGCGTTTGGAATTTTATCGGGCAATTTCTTAAACTTCGGCTGGCAGATTTACCTGACGATTTGCTTGCTTTCTGCCGTTCTTTCTGCCGTTCTTTCTGCTGTTTTTATCAAACGGACATTCACTGTAGTTTTTCTTTACATTGCTTTTGTCGCTGTCGGCGCATTATATTTCCAAATCGAAAATCAAACGATTTCGCCCAACCGCGTCAAAAGACTTTATGACGAAACCCGAATAAAATCGGGCGACCCAATCGAAATCGAAGGCGTTCTGAAAACCAGACCGGAACTTGCCGCCGGCGGATTTTTTTTGATTCTCAAAACCGAAAAAGCAATTTATAAAGAAACGGAATTACACATTTCGGGCAATGTCAGACTTTTCGCGCCCGTAGGTAATGAGCAAATCAGAGACGAATACGACCGATTAGATTTGAATTACGGTTCTCGGATTCGTGTCGCTTGCCAACTTCGGCGCGAAGATAATTATTTGAACGCGGGCGTTGTTTCGCACAAAGAACTGCTCGACCAAAAGAAGATTGACGCAACCGCGATTGTCAAAAGCCCGTTGCTTGTCGAAAAAATTGAAGACACGAAAACTTTTCCCGCGCTCGCGTGGCTTTATGAACGCCGACAAAATTTGATAATTGATTTTCGGGACTATTTTAATGTTTCGACGGCGGGCGTTTTAATCGCTTCGCTGTTGGGTAATGGGTATTTTTTAGATAAACCGACGGCGGAAGTTTTCCGCGAAGGTGGCACATTTCACGTTCTCGTGATTTCGGGTTTGCACATTACATTTATTGGCGGTTTGACGCTGCTATTTATTCAATTTTTCACCAACAAAAGATTATGGCAATTCTTAATCGCAGGTATCTTTTTGTGGTCGTATTCTTTAGCTGTCGGCGCGGACGTTCCGGTTGTTCGCGCGACGATAATGTTCACGATTCTGCTGTTCTCGCAGATGATTTATCGGAACGGAACGCTTCTCAACAGTTTAGGTTTTTGCGCTTTGATTTTGCTCGTCTGGCGACCGAACGATATTTTTACATCTTCCTTTCAATTGACTTTTGCTAGCGTCGGCGCGATTGTGGCGATGGCATTTCCGCTGATTGAAAAACTTAGAGCAATCGGCAGTTGGTCGCCGTCAAGCGACGCGCCTTTTCCGCCGCAAGTTCCTTTTTGGCTCAAACGCTTTTGCGAGACGCTTTATTGGCGCGAGAAAATTTGGGAAAGGGAAGTTTCCCGACAGCTTTGGGCGGCAAATCTTTTCAAATCGCCGTATTTAAAATGGCTCGAAAGCCGAAATTTGCAAAGCATTTCCGGCTATATTTTTGAAGCGATTCTGGTTTCGTTGATAATTCAAGCGTGGCTTTTGCCGTTTATCATTTTATATTTTCATCGGCTTTCGATGCTTTCCGTTTTTCTTAATTTGTGGGTTGGAGTCATTATCGCTTTAGAAAGTTTCGCGGCTGTTTTTGCAGTCTTTCTCGCCAATTTCAGTAACGCGTTAGCTTTACCGTTTATCAAGTTGACGGAAATTCTCAATTGGCTGCTCGTTTCTATTCCAAAATTTTTTACCGAAAACGATTGGGCTTCAGTAAGATTACCGATTTATTCGGGCAATATGAAAGCAGTCTATTTTTTATATTTTGCGCCGATTATCGTTTTGACCATTGCTTTAAATCTTTGGAATCCATTTAGTTTAGGTTCAAAACTTAAAATTCAAAATTCAAAATTCAATTTTCTCTTCGCGTCGCCGTTTCTCCGCGCTACCGCTTTTGTTCTGCTAATTCTTTCGGCAGTTATAATTTTTCACCCGTTTAGTTCGCCGTCGCCGGATGGCAGATTGCACATAGATTTTCTTGATGTCGGGCAAGGCGATTCGGCATTGATTACTTTTCCGAACGGTGAAACTTTGCTGGTTGACGGCGGCGGCAAAATAAATATCAATAAAATTTCTTCAAAAAGTGAATATGAAGATGAACCTGAAATTTTCGAGCCTGACACGCAAACAATCGGCGAAATGGTTGTTTCAAACTTTCTTTGGGAAAAAGGTTATTCGCAAATTGACTATATTTTGGCAACACACGCTGATACCGACCATATTCAAGGACTTCTCGATGTGGCAAAAAACTTTCGCGTGCGCGCGGCGATATTTGGAAGAATGCCGATGAGAGACGCAGAATTTGCCGAACTCTATTCGATTTTGCAAAAGCGCGGAATTAAAGAAGTAATGCTTTCGCGCGGCGATGTTTTGACTTTTGATGCCGTCAAAATCGAAGTTCTTTATCCGGAAAAGAATGATAATTTAGAAGCGGTTTCGGACAACAATCATTCGTTGGTTTTGCGCGTAATTTATGGGACCCGAAAATTTTTGCTGACGGGCGATATTGAAAAAGAAACTGAAACTTTTTTATTAAATATGCCTGTATTTTTGCAAACGGATGTCATCAAAGTCGCGCATCACGGCAGCCGAACTTCTTCAATGCAAGAACTTATCAACCTTGCAAAAGCGAAAGTTGCCGTTATTTCAGTCGGCAAAGAATCGCCTTACGAACATCCGCACGAAGAAGTTGTCGAAAGGTGGAAAAACGCAGGCGCGAAAGTTTTGACGACGGGCGAAAACGGCACTATTTCCGTTTCAACTGATGGACGAGACTTGCAATTGAAAACCTTTAATAAAGAAAAATTCTATCGCTGAAAAAACAAAACGGACACGAATTCTCCAAAAGAAGAAAACCGTCCGAGCGTTCCAACACAAACTTTATGACCTAATTTTTACTAAATTAAACTTGAAAAGTCAAATGATTTTTGGCAACCGAGATTTTCACATCCGTTTTATATTTGTATTTAGTGTTTGAAGTGTCTGAAATTTGTAAAAACCATCGCCAAACCGTGTTCATTCGCCGACTGAATGACTTCTTCATCTTTAATTGAACCGCCGGGCTGGATAATTGCTGAGATGCCAATTTTGGCGGCTTCGTCAACATTGTCGCGGAAGGGAAAAAAAGCGTCGGAGGCAAGAACCGTATTTTTCAATTCAAGCTCGGTTTTATCGGCTCGCATTGCGGCGATTCTCACCGAATCAATGCGGTTCATTTGTCCCGCGCCGACTCCGACAGTTTGAAATTCGTTGGCGAAAACAATTGCGTTCGATTTGACATGTTTGCACACTTTCCACGCGAAAAGCATTGCGCGAATTTCTTCATCAGTCGGCTTTTTCTCTGAAACAATTCGTAAATCTTCCGCCGTAACGATTAAATCATCGCGGTTTTGCACAAGCACGCCGCCGGAAATTTGTTTGTATTCCAAACCGTCGGCGTTGATGATTTCTTCGACGCGCAAAACGCGCAAATTTTTCTTTTGCTGAAAAATCTCTAAGGCTTCCGCATCAAACTCCGGCGCAAGCACGACTTCCGTAAAAACTTCATTAACCGCGCGAGCCGTTTCTGCATCAACCGACCGATTAAAAGCGACAATTCCGCCGAACGCCGAAATTGGGTCGGTTGCCAAAGCACGCCGATAGGCTTCCAAATTATTCGCGCCAATTCCAACGCCCGATGGATTCGTATGTTTAATAATCGCGCAAGCCGTTTGGTCGAATTCGCAAACCAAATTCCAAGCCGCGTCCGCGTCAACGTAATTATTAAACGACATCTCTTTGCCGTGAAGCTGTTCAGCCTGAGCAATTCCGCCCTCGCCGAAGAAAGTTTCATACAGCGCGGCTTTCTGGTGCGGATTTTCGCCGTAGCGCAAATCACCAATTTTGTTCAATTCCAAGTCGTCATAAGACGGAAACCCTGCTTCGCCATCTAAAACATTATGTCCGTTTTGACTAAAATCGTCGTCTTCAAAATCTTCATCATCATCTTCACCGAAAAGTCGCTCGGTTTCTTCAAACATTTGAAACGCCGGGTCATCGGCAAACGGATGAAATTCTTCGACAAAATTGAATTCTTCATCGGAAAGTTGTTCGACGAGGTAATCGGAAATAATCGAATCGTAATGCGCGGTGTGCGTAAAAGCGAGCGCGGCAAAAGCGCGGCGCGTTTCGAGCGAGATTGCGCCGCCGGTTTCGTCTAACTCTTCAAGAACTGTTTCGTAAAGCCGCGCGTCGGTTACAACCAGAACGTCGCGCCAATTTTTTGCGGCTGAACGAATCATCGCCGGTCCGCCAATGTCAATCTGCTCAACTGCTTCTTCGATTGAAACCGCTTCGTTTTCAATTGTTTGCTCGAACGGGTAAAGGTTGACAACGATTAAATCAATCGGCTTGATGCCATGTGTTTTCATCGCTTCGAGATGTTCGTTGTTATCTCTCAACGCGAGAAACGCGCCGTGAATTTTTGGATGCAGAGTTTTTACTCGTCCGTCCATCATTTCGGGAAAGCCGGTTATTTGAGAAACATCCGTAACCTTCAAACTCGCTTCGCGCAGGATTCGCGCGGTGCCGCCCGTCGAGATAATTTCCACACCAAAACCGTTTAATTTTTGGGCAAATTCGGCAATCCCGTCTTTGTCGGAAACGCTAATAAGAGCGCGTTTGATTCGTCTTAACTCACTCATAAATATGTTCAAAAATAAAATTAGCGGTCATCAATTGACCGCTTTTTTCGTAATAAAATTATCTAACAGAAATCGAAAATAACGCGTTCTGCGCCGAAAACAATATCAAAAACAAATTTGCGCCGAACCATCCGCCTAGAAAAAGAAACGTCCGAGAAACAGAAGGCTCAACAAAAATGCTAATGTATAAATGACTATTTTGATAAGACTCATAAAATTTTCTATCCTTAAATAAGGAGAGCCGTTAAAGGTTACGAACGAAAGATTATTTTAGTTCTGCATTAGTTTCGATGTCAACAATGAAAAAAAGGTTTTCAGCAGCGGCAATAATTTTTGCTGAGATTCTGATTTTCGCAGTGGTTTCTTGGTCGCAAGATATTGAAGTAAATCTTAAAGTCTTATCTGCTTCGATTGTGCGCGTCGAGGGCAGATTTTTAAATGGAAACCTAAAACAGTCAAAAAGAAATTGGACTTTTCTGCGTTCAATTGCCGGTGCCGACAATCTCGGCGCAAGAATATCGGATTTTAGCTTAACCGACGAACAAGGTCGCATTGTTTCCTTTAAAAAACTGATTGACGGCGAATATTTGGCAGACGGAGAAGCCAATTCTTTTCAATATCAAATCAACTTAAAACCTTTGCCGAATGCCGCGACATTGGCGCACGTTTCCTGGCTCAAAGACGAGCAGGGAATTTTGATGCTCGATGATTTACTGCCGCAATTTTTTGGAGATAAACAACCGATTTCGGCGAAAGTAAAACTTGATTTGCCGTCTGAATGGAAAATTATTTCGAGCGAAAAGATTTCAAACGATAATATTTTTCTAGTAAAGAGCATAGAAAAAGCGGTTTTTGCAGTCGGGAAAAATTGGCGCGGGCAGGAAATTTCAAATTTGAATTTAGTGATTTCCGGCGAATGGCAATTCACGGACGCAGAAGCCGCGAAAGTGGCGGGCGAAATTTTTGATGAGTATCTAAAATTGTTCGGCGAAATTCCAGCCGAAAAAGCGCAAATCTTTTTACATCGCTTTCCGAAAGAAACAAAATTCGGACGTTGGGAAGCCGAAACGCGCGGCACAAATCTGATGATTGCGTCCAGTGCTATGCCATTTAAAACCTTATCTCTTCAGCGGCTGCACGAACAGCTGCGCCATGAACTTTTTCATCTTTGGATTCCGAATAATTTGGCTTTGACGGGAAATTACGATTGGTTTTACGAAGGTTTTACAGTTTATCAAGCGTTACGACTCGGCATTGCGAAAAATCAAATCCGCTTTGAAGATTTTCTCGACACGCTCTCGCAAGCCTATAATCTCGATAATTTTCAAAGCCAAAAGCTTTCATTGATTGAATCTTCAAAGAATCGTTGGAGCGGCGCAAGCAATCAGGTGTATGCGCGTGGAATGTTAGTTGCTTTTTTGTGCGACCTGGCGATTCTAAAACAGAGCCGTGGCAAACGCTCAATCAACGATATTTTCAGAGGGATTTATCAAAAACATCGCGTGCCGAATGAATCAGCAGACGGAAATGCGGTGATTTTGAAGACTTTAAATAATTATTCAGAGCTTAATTTAATAATTGCAAATTACGTTCAAGGCACGGAGAATATAAATTGGAAAACCGATTTGGAAAGCGTCGGCATCGAAGAAGAAGGAGAAAAGTCCTCTATTAAACTCAATGTAAAAACAAAACTGAGCGGCAAACAGAAAGATTTATTGGACAAGTTGGGTTATAATAATTGGCGGAAGATTTCAGAAAAATCAAAATGACAGTTAGAAAATTATTTTTATTATTCGCGGTTTTGTTCGTCGGTTTAGAGGCGAGCGGCTGCGGCGTAGTCAGCAGCGCAGTAGATAATGTTACGGGCTTTGTCGGTTTGCACGAAACCGGCACGGTCATCGCAAAGGTAGCACAAATTCGCAGTTCTTATGCGGTTGTGGCAGCTGACCTCTTAGAAGTTAAACGCGGCGAAACTCTGGACGTTCTGGATGAGATTGATTTTGAAAAAGTGCATTGGTATCGCGTTCGCGCACAAGATGATTACAAAACCGAAGGTTGGATTGAAGCGCAAAATATCATTACCGACGATTTACTCGACAAATCGAAAAAAATCGCCGAGGAAGATAAAGACTATCAACCGCAGGCGACGGCGCAGCTTCGCGCCGCGACAAATCTTCGGCTTACGCCTGAACAACGCGACGACAATATTCTTGTTAAACTCGACAACCTTTCAAATTTTGAAATAGTTTCGTGGCGATTTGTCCCGAAATCACAAGATGCTTTGGATGTTGACAACGCCCGCAAAGGCGAGGTCAAACAAGTCAAAGGCAAAACCAGAAACGCTGAAATCGAAGCGGCAAAGGAATCAAACGAACCTGAAAAGATAGATGAAAAATACGACATTTGGTATAAAGTGCGACTTGACCGTTCGGTTTCGCCCGCGCCTGCCGGTTGGGTTTTCGGCAGACAAGTCGAGCTTCAAGTTCCGAGCGATATTGTCTTTTATCAACAAAACAACAAAAAATATGTAACGTGGCAGCGACTCGACAATATAGAGGCGAATGATAAATTTGCAGCCGCCAACAAAGACGCAACAAAAACTTCAAAACCCGGTAGTTGGGTGATTTTATCGCGCACTAATATCGTTAAAGCCCAAGAAGGTATCGAGCCGGATTTTGACGGCATTTTGGTGCTTGCCTATGACAAATATAACGAAGAACATTACTCGGCGTATCGGAACAATGATGTTTGGGGACTCTTGCCGCTTAAGGTCGAAGGCACGGGCGACAACAAAACTTTTGTCCTCAAACTTCGCGGCGCAAACGGAGAGATAGAAGAAAAGCGGTTCGTAACCTTTAAGGATGCCAAAGGACGTTTGAAAGTTACCGTCCCGGAAGGCATTGCGACGACGGGAAAATAAAAATTTGAGAAATGAGCGAAGCCGGAAACATAGATTTGGACAATCCGTTTTCAGAACCCTTTGAATTAGAAATTACCGACACGCTTGATTTGCACGCCTTCGCGCCGCGCGATGTAAAATCAGTTGTGGAAACTTATTTGATTGAAGCGCGGAAAAAAAATTTTAAGGTTGTTAGATTAATTCACGGCAAAGGAATCGGCGTTCAGAGGGAAACGGTTAGGAAAGTTTTGGCGGATACCGATTTTGTTAAATCGTTTAAAAACGCGCCAGAATTCTCGAGCAGTTGGGGCGCGACGATTGTTGAATTCGAATAATTCCTATCTATCTTCTATCACATCCGCCCAAACTTCTTCTTCGTCGTCTTCAAACTCATCAAGAATATTTTCCAAAATTTCATCTTGTTCGGCGATTTGCTGTTCGGCTTGGCTGAGGCGTTTTGAAAGGTGTTTTGAATGGCGTTCGAGTTCGTGAATACGCTTTTTTTGTTCGCGGTCAATGCGTTCGAGATAAATCATATAAAAAAACTGCAGACCAGCGATAGCGGCCAGTGAAAGCGAAAGTCCGATTAAAACATACCACATCATAACTTTTTAAAGGATGAAGGAGAAAGGAGAAAGGAGAAAGAAAATAACAAAAACCCAATCCTATTTCTAATTTATCCTTTCTCCTTCATCCTTTATCCTTATTTTCGTGATTATACCTTTACAAACCGCAAAGGAAAAGCCAAAATTTCAATATCAAAACAAACGGAGAAAATAAATGAAAGAAGATATTAGCAGTTTAGTTCCGTCCGCGCTTAATCTCGACCGGCGCGATTTTTTTGTTACGTCAATTTTGGCGGGAGCGTTTGCTTTAGCGGTTCAACCGATTGCCGCGCAGACGCAAATTAAAACTGACGCGAACGGTTTAATTGCGGGCGAGGTGAAAATTCCCATGGGCGACGGCGAGATTCCAGCTTATCGCGCGATGCCGGACGTGAAAAATAAAAAGTTTCCCATCGTTTTAGTCGTCCACGAAATTTTCGGCGTTCACGAATGGATTCAGGATGTTGTGCGGCGTTTTGCAAAACTCGGTTATATGGCAATCGCGCCGTCGCTTTATGCCAGACAAGGCGACGTTACGCAGATGAAAGACATTCAAGAAATTATCGGCAAAGTCGTCTCCAAAACTCCCGATGCGCAAGTGATGACGGATTTGGATTCGACGGTCGCGTATGCCAAGAAAAACAACGGCAATACGAAAAAACTTTCGGTTACGGGTTTTTGTTGGGGTGGACGCATTACTTGGCTTTACGCGGCGCACAATAAAAATGTTGACGCGGGCGCGGCTTGGTATGGCGGGCTGGTTGCTTCAGCGAGCCGTCCGAAAAATCCGCTGCAGCCGACAATGCCGCTTGATGTGGCGAAAGATTTACGCGTTCCCGTGCTTGGGCTTTACGGCGGACTTGATACAGGCATTCCGCTCGATTCGGTTCAGCAAATGCAGGAAGAGTTAAAAAAGGGAAAATCGAAATCCGAAATTATCGTTTATCCGAACGCCAAACACGGCTTCCACGCCGATTATCGAGATTCATACAACAAAGAGTCATCTGATGAAGCGTGGAAAAAATTGCAGGAGTGGTTTAGGAAAAATGGTGCAATCTAAAATAGTTAATCGAATCCGCCTTTAAACAATTATGACAACTGAAAATTTACAACTCATTTACACGCTTCTGTGCGATGATGTGCGGCTTGAGATGGGCAATAAAATCTCGATGATGGGCATCTTCCAAAATATAATGGTTGAAAAACTGCCGATTTCATTGATAAAATTCGCGGTAGTCAATCATTGGCGCGGCGAAGGTCAACATCAAACGGAAGTGCGGATTGTTTCGCCCGACAAGCTAAATATGGTCGTCGCGTCGCAGCCGACAAACATTGAACTCGCGCCCGGCGGTTTTACCGATAACGTGAGCTTTTTTGTCAACGTCGTATTCCAGACTGCCGGAACTTATTGGGTGCAAACGCTGGCAAATTCGGTTTTGCTGGAAGAATCTCCGCTGGTTGTAACGGATGCGGAAACAATAGCGGGAATGCAGGCGACGGAAGAAATTTCTGAAACGGTAAACTAAAGCGAAAGAGTGAAAAAGTGAAAAAGTGAAACAGTTTGCCTGATTTTGCCGAGCTAATTTTTCACCTTTTCACTTTTTCACATTCAGTGTTATCGCCAACCGATAAATCGCCGCGCTGTCAACTTCTATCTCCTTGCTCGCCGATGCGCCTTTTGCTGAAGCCGTTACGCGATATTTAGCTGCGCCTTCGGAAAACTTAAATGTAAATTCACCGCTGTAACTCGAAAGGGACGAGCCTAATTTTTTGATTGAGCCGTCGCTTGAGATACGTTCGATTTTAATTTCTGCGCCGCCGACGCTTCTGCCGTCAGCGGCGAAAACGCTTCCTTTGATGATAACCTGCGTTCCTTGGTCAATGGTTAAAACTAATCGTTCGCCCAAATCGCTGATTTTCTTTTTTTTAACTTCGACGTTATACATCACGCCCGAACTGTATCCGTTTTTGGTAAAAACCAGATTGTAAGTTCCGTTTTTGAGATTTTCTAAAACAAAATTGCCTTTTGCGTCGGATGTCGTGGATTTTATATCTTCGTCTCGCTGTTTGGCTGTGATTGTCGCCGCCGCGATGCCTTCGCCTTTAGTTGTGCGAACTTTTCCTTTTACGCCGCCGACATCTTGTGCGAGAGCGAGACCGGAACAACCCGCGGAAAGAAAAAGGAGAAAAATGATTTTTGAAAAATAATTCATGTTAATAAAAATTTCAACGCAGAGAAGCAAAGACGCAAAGTTAAAAGAAAAATCTACTTTTATCCTCTATGCCTCAGCATCTCTGAATTTCGATAAAAATTAAGCGATAGCGGATTCAGTTTTCAATTCTTCCCGAAATTGTTCCGCTACGTCATTGATGATTAATTCGAGCGTTCGAGTTGGCTGATAGCTGATTAGACGCTTGGCTTTTTCTAGTGAGGGAACGCGCCGCCGCATATCTTCAAAGCCTTCGCCATAGGCTTCTTCGTAAGGAATATATTTTATTTCGCTTCGGCTTCCAGTTAGTTCAATCGCTTTTTCGGCAAGCTGTTTTATCGTAACTTCTTCCGCATTGCCGATGTTCATTACTTGCCCGAAACATTCAGGGGTTTCGATGGCTTTCGTCAAACCTTCGACAACATCAAGGACGTGACCGAAACAACGTGATTGTCCGCCATCGCCGTGAACGATGAGCGGCTCATTTCTGACGGCGGATTTAACGAAATTCGGCACAACCATTCCGTATTGACCGGTTTGGCGCGGTCCGACTGTATTAAATAATCTGACAATGACGACCGGCAAGCGCGTTTCTTTCCAATGCGCCAACGCCAGAAATTCGTCCAACTCTTTCGCGCAAGCGTAAGCCCAGCGATGCTTGCTCGTCGAACCTTTCAAAATGTCGTTGTCTTCGGCAAAGGGAACTTGCGTGCTTTTACCATAGACTTCCGATGTCGAAGGAATCAGAACGCGCTTGCGAAAACGCGCACAACAGTTGAGAACAACATCAGTTCCGCGGAAAATTGTTTCGATGGTTTTGACCGGATGTTCCATAATCAGCTTCACGCCGACCGCACTTGCCATATGGAAAACACGGTCTGATTCGCGGATGAGTTCTTCCATCAAAGATTCGTTCAGAACCGTCTCAATTATTAAGCGAAAACGCTCTTGGCCTTCGAGATGCGCGACATTTTGATAACGCCCCGTCGAAAGGTCGTCAATAATCGTGATTTCGTGTCCTTCGCTGTGAAGTTTATCGGCGAGATGTGAACCGACAAAGCCCGCGCCGCCTGTAATTAAAATTTTCATATTGTTGCTCCTGTATTTTGAGTTAAAGTATCATTCTTTACCTCACTTTTTTCGATTTTTTTTGCAAAATAATCAACCGTTTTCTGCAAACCTTCGGCAAGCGGAATCGTCGGCGACCAACCGAGCAAATTTTTCGCCCGCTCGATATTCGGCTGACGCTGTTTCGGGTCGTCCGGCGGCAAAGGAAGGTGTTTAATTTTGACATTTTTGCCAACAACACGAGCGACTTCCTGCGCCAATTCGTTCATTGTAAATTCGCCCGGATTGCCGATGTTTACGGGCAAATTGATCGTTTCCTCTTCCGTATTCATTAAGCGAATCAAACCTTCGACCAAATCGTCGACGTAACAGAATGAGCGCGTCTGCTCGCCGCTGCCGTAAATCGTCAAATCTTCACCGCGCAACGCTTGAACGATAAAATTCGAAACGACGCGCCCGTCGTTTTCGAGCATTTTCGGTCCGTAAGTGTTAAAAATGCGAACGATACGCGTGTCTACGCCGTTTTGCCGATGATAATCCATAAACAAAGTTTCCGCCACACGCTTGCCTTCGTCATAACAACTGCGATTCCCGATGCAGTTGACATTGCCGAAATAATCTTCCGTCTGCGGATGAACGAGCGGGTCGCCGTAAACTTCCGAAGTCGAAGCCTGAAGAATCCGCGCCCGCACGCGCTTTGCCATTCCGAGCATATTTATCGCGCCCATCACGCTGGTTTTGACGGTTTTGACCGGATTGTATTGATAATGGACGGGCGAAGCCGGACACGCCAGATTATAAATCTGGTCAACTTCAAGCAGAATCGGTTCGGTTATGTCGTGGCGAATTAGTTCAAAACGATGGTTGTCGAGCAGGTGAAAAATATTTTCGCGTCTGCCGGTGAATAAATTATCGAGAGCGATGACTTCGTGATTTTCTTGAAGAAGTCTTTCGCACAAATGCGAGCCGATAAATCCCGCGCCGCCGGTTACAA
Source organism: Acidobacteria bacterium 28-1 (assembly GCA_002050365.1). Classification (GTDB taxonomy): domain Bacteria; phylum Acidobacteriota; class Blastocatellia; order Pyrinomonadales; family Pyrinomonadaceae. Next base: position 6,910 of record MWYZ01000039.1, on the reverse strand, counting down.
GTATTCTCATAATATAAAAAGTAGAGAGTAAAGAGTAGAAAGCGGAGAGTCAAGAGTGGGAAAGGAATTTTTCTCTTAACTCTCGACTCTTGACTCTCTACTCATTTCAAATATTTTTCAAAAAAAGTCAAAATTCGCTCGTATTCGTCAGCCCAACTCGTCGAACGCGTAAACGCGTGATTTTCCGACGGATAAAACATCGTCTCAAAATGCTCGGTTTTTTCGAGTCGAATAAGTTTTTCCACTAATTGCATCGAGTCCTGCGCGGGAACATTGTCGTCTACCAATCCGTGCAAAATTAAAAGTGGTTTTCGCAATTGGTCGGCGTAGGAGATCGGCGAACTTCGCTTGTATGCTTCCGGGTTTTTGTCGGGGAAACCTAACCTTTCGGTCGTATAAAGCGGCGACGAGTAAAAGTAATTTTTCCAATCTCCGACCGGACGCAGTGCCGCCGCCGCCGCAATGCGCTCAGGCGCACGCATCACCAGCATTTCCGCCATAAAGCCGCCGTAACTTCCGCCATACACGCCGATTCGCTTTTCATTAACTGCGTAATTTTTCACTGCAAAATCTATCGCATCCAAATGGTCTTGGTAATCAAGCCCGCCGAGAAAATCATAAACATCCGTGCGAAAATCGCGTCCGTAGCCAGCCGAGCCGCGATAATCTACATCTAAAACGACGTATCCCTTCTGCGTTAAAAGCGTGTGGAACATAAACTCGCGGTAGTAATTGTTCCAACCGTTAATCACGTTTTGCAGATAACCCGCGCCGTGAACGAAAATCACCATCGGATATTTTTTCGATTTATCAAATGCGTTCGGCAGGTAGATTTTTGCAGGAATCTTTTTGCCGTCTTTCGCTTTAAATGAGAAGAACTGCGGCTCGCTCCATTTCGTTTGTTTGAATTTTTCGGTTGTCGATTTTGTTATTTGCAGAGGTTGAAAAACCCGACCGCAGCGCGGACAAATTCGCGGATATATGAAAAGTTCCGTAGGAGAGTTCCATCGTGAAAATTCATAAAGAAAAATAGGCTGAGAGTTTTCTTTATCTATTTGTGGGTTGGTTTTCATTCCGTTTTGAAACGACGGAGAAACGGTTGTTTTGTTATTTTCCGATGTTAGAGCAAAATTTTTAAAAGCCGGGTATTTCTCCGTCGTTTCAAAATCAAAAACAAAAAAATCGCGTGTCGCCGTATTATTTTCAGTCGAAGAAAAAATAATTTGTTTTCCGTCCGCAATCCATTTCGCCCAATCAACTTCAAAATTACCGCTCGTGAGTTGCTTGATGTTCACGGTCGAAGAAAATCCTGCGTCTGTCGGGTTTTCCTGTCGGATTTCGCCTGTCGGATTCGGTTGCGGTTTGGCTCGCTCCAACATTGCCAGATACAGATGATTAAAGCCATCTTTTTCCGAAGCAAACAAAATCTGCGAATTATTTTTCGGATTCGGTTCGACGATGCGCGAAAGGCTGCCAATCCATTTCTCATCCGTTTCTTCGGTAATCAAAATTGTCTGCTCGGCTTTGCTGCCGACGTTGTGAATGTAAAAAAGTTGGCGGCGTTTCGTGTCCTTATCCACGCGGTCAACGATTAAACTTGCGTTATCTGCCGCCCATCTCACACTTCGCACATAAGCCGCGCCCTCAGCTTTCGGCAGATTAATTTCAAAAGGTTTTTCGAGACTTCCGTCGGTTTTAGTCACAAAAACTTTCTGTTCGGTAAAGCCGCGCCGAAACGTCGGTGATTGAACAAATTCATCCAAATAATTCGGTAGAAAAAGAGCGCGTTGCTTCGAGCCATCGGAAACGGCATACGCAAGCAACTTCGCGTCTTCGGTCGGCGTGGCGAATGAAACGGAAATGAAAGCCGCTGGATTTGCTTCTTTGGTTAATTGAACGAGAAAAGTTTTTTCAATGTTGAGCGCGAAAAAGTTTCCGCCGGATTGATAAAGAATCGTCTCGTTGTCGAGCCATCGCGCCGCAGACTCCGCACCCTGTGTTCGAGTAATGCGTCTTGGCTTTGAAACGGCAAGAGGCGTTACAGTATTACCAATTTCTAGAACATAGATGTCGCTGTTCTGCGTAAATAAAAGCCGCTTTGAGTTCGGCGAAAACTCCGCGCCGCCGAGATTTTTCTCACGCGCTTTTGAAAATTCATCGCGCACCGTTAAGCCGTAATTTAATTTGCTTTCCAGCGCAGGCGTTCGCATTTCGTAATTTTCTTCCGCATCAATTATCTTTCGTGTCTCGTTAACGCTTGTCGAAGTCAAATAAAGATTGCGCGGCTCGTTGCCTTCGGCATTCCACGAAAACGCGACGAGTCTGCCGTCGGGCGAAAGTCTTTCATTGTCGGGACGCATTCCGGCAATGGAAGGCTCGCGCATAATCTCGCGCACGGTCAGCGTTTGAGAAGACGCCGTAAGGCAAAAGGCAAAAGTGAAAAGACAAAAGTAAAAGGGTAAAAAGCGGAAAGTTTTTTTCATAAGTTTTCAATCTTCTTCATCGCTCAAAGCCTCGCGCAAGGCTTCAAGTTCGGGTAAAGCGAGCAAATCTTTCGTGCGTCCGGCGGCGCGTTTGGCTTTTATCAAACCCTCAATGGTCAAAACTTTGACATCATAGCCGAAAAGATTTTTTACTTCCGATTCTCTATCAACTGCGTCATAATCTCCAACGCCTGCCACTTCGCCGAGCAAATCAACCTCGCCGATTTCGGATTCAAAAGTAAAGTTCGTTCCATTTTGCAAAGTTCTTTCATCAAAAACATACGGCAGGTTTTCGGGAAAATTTCGCGGCTTCGGCTTGAAAGGAGCAAGCGCGGAAACGACATTTTTGAGATTCGTCTTACTGCGCGAATAACAAAAATCAAGTCTTGGGTTAAATACGCCGAACCATGAGCCGTGATTGCTACGCCGCCGACTATGACAAATTCAACTGCATTTTCCGTTAATGATTTAAGGACAGGCTCAAGATTTATCATCGCTTTTCTTTCTCGATTGTTTAGACGCGCGAATTAATTCTTCCAAACCGACCATTGCCGACTGCAAATTTTTGACTCTTTGGTCGGGCGTTAAACGAAGATTTTTTACCAGCAAAGTTAAATCAATACCGAACTCTTGTGCGGCAGCAATTTTGCTTCCCGGCTTCGGGTTAAGGAGCTTTTCTTCGGGTATTCGTTTCATAACGTCTAAATTTTAATAGCTTTCCAAAGTATTTGCACGTTTCGCCGTTTTCTCGACTTCGTTCAAACGCCTGTATTCGTAAATCGCGCTTTCCCAATCGCCATACATCGCATTCGGCAAAACGATAAACTTTCTGCCGAACATCTCGCGCGTTTTATCAACTTCCGCGAATCGGTCGTCAACGCTTTTTCGCTCGAAAACATTTGATAAATCATTGAGATTATCGCCCATTAGCAATACGATGCGATATTTTGCCGAGATTATTTGCCGACGCGCTTCTTTGCCAGATTCGGACGTGCGGACAAGCACCGTTTCACCGGAGACATCAGGAAAACCGACGGCTTTGAGATTGTCAATCGTACCTTGTTTTTCGGATTCGTTGCGATTGGAAACATAAAAAACGCGGACACCTTTTGAGCTGGCGTATTTCAAGAACTCAACTGCGCCCGGAATCGGTTTTGCCATTCGACGGTTTACCCAATCCGTCCAAATCGTCGGCGTGAAAGGCAGGCGTTTTTTAATCAAATCAGCTTGGTGAGGCGAATTGTCCAAAACAGTTTCATCAATGTCAACTACCACGGCGCGTGTCATTTTTCGCTCGGCTTTCGGCAATTTTTTTACATTTTTTCTGTCAAAATCTGCGTCGAGATTCATCTGCGCCAGATTAAACGCTTGATAACACAGGGCGCGAAACTCCGCCGCTTTCTGCATAAAAAGAATTGCGCCGACTTGATATTCATTGTCGGCGGTAGCGACGGTTTGCGATTGTGTGCCTTGTTGGGCGGTCGAGACGGTAACAAAATAAGTTGAGATAATCGAAGATGCAATCAGCCCAAAGGTTAAAAGGTAAGTTTTGATTTTCATAAATTTCCCAAGAATGAATTTGTCGAAATGATTTTTACGGATTATAAATGATTTATGCCCGAAAAGACGAAGCCGGAAAAAGATAGCCGAAAACACTCGAAAAAAAAAGCAAAAGAAGTTGCTCCCGAAATGTGCGAAACCGGTGAGAAGGGAAATTGGAGTGAAGACCAGCAGGAAAAAAGTTATTATTACGATGACTCATACGGTTATGAGGTGTATGTCCCGGATGAAGAAGACGAGAAAAATGAAAAATAGGCGGAAAAGAAACGCAGAAAAGACGCTTTAAAAATCCGAAAACTCACAACTTGAATTGAGCGTTTTGAAGTTGCAGGTGAGTATTGTAAAATCTCTTTTTTGAGAAATTGATGCGTGGAAAACGCGAGCTATCCAAAAATTTTATTTACCCGAATTTAAACAGGAGATTTAATGAACGCAAAACATGTTTTGAACTACGCGGCTGACCAGGAAGCGAGATTTTTTTCAATCCGTTTCACGGATTTGCCGGGCGCATGGCATCATTTGACTTACCCGATTGACCAATTAACCGAAGATTCGTTTGAAGAAGGTTTCGGATTCGACGCTTCTTCATTGAGAGGTTGGGCGCATATTCACGAATCGGATATGCTGCTTATTCCCGACCCGACGCGCTGTTGGGTTGACCCGTTTGCCAAAGAAAAAACCATTTGCTTGATAGCTAACGTCGTCGAGCCGATGACCAAAGAAGGTTACGGATTTGACCCGCGCTCGGTTGCCGTCCGCGCCGAAAGTTATCTGAAATTTACCGGCATCGCCGACACGGTTTTCATCGGACCGGAAGCCGAATTTTTCGTTTTCGACGAAGTTTTTCATCACAATGACCAGCATTCAGCCGGTTACTCCATTAATTCCGAAGAAGGACATTGGAACAGCCGGCGTAACGGCAGCGATTCGATGCCGAATTTGGGAACGCACATTCGCCCCAAAGAAGGTTATGTGCCGGTCGCGCCGACCGACACTTTAATAAATTTGCGAAGCGCGATTTCGCTGATTTTGGCTGATGTCGGAATTAACGTCGAATGTCACCACCACGAAGTTGCAACCGCCGGGCAATGCGAAATTGATTTCCGATTTTCAAATCTTCTCCACACGGCTGACAATTTAATGATGTTTAAATATATCGTCAAAAACACCGCATACGCGCACGGGAAAACCGCGACCTTTATGCCAAAACCGCTTTACGGCGACAACGGTTCGGGAATGCACGTTCACCAATCGCTTTGGAAAGATGACAAACCGCTGTTCGGCGGCGACGGGTACGCGGGACTCTCTGAGATGGCGAAATATTACATCGGCGGACTTCTCAAACACGCGCCGTCGTTGATTGCTTTTGCCGCGCCGACGACCAACAGTTACAAGCGGCTCGTTCCCGGATTTGAAGCGCCAGTCAATTTGGCGTATTCAGCCAGAAATCGGTCAGCCGCCGTGCGGATTCCGATGTTTTCACAATCGCCGAAAGCAAAACGTTTGGAGTTTCGTCCGCCCGACCCGTCGTGCAATCCGTATATCACTTTCGCCGCGCTTCTGATGGCCGGACTCGACGGCATACAAAACCGGATTGACCCGGGCGAACCGCTCGACAAAGACATTTACGATTTGTCGCCTGAAGAATTGAAAGACGTGCCGAGCTTGCCGGGAAGTTTGGACGAAGCCTTGAAAGCGCTTGAAAACGACCACGAATTTCTTTTGAAAGGCGATGTATTTTCAACCGAGATGATTGAGCGTTGGATTTCATATAAACGCGAGAAGGAAATTCAACCGCTCAGACTGCGCCCGCATCCGCTAGAGTTTTCGATGTATTACGACGTTTAATTATTAGTCCAAAGTCTTTTCGAGTCCCAAGTCTAAAGTCCAAAGTCGAAAACCGTTCTTGACTTTGGACTTTAGACTTGTGACTTTTTTATTGGTCGCCCGCTGCTCCGAAAGTAACGGCGCGTGCTTGCTGATTGGAACTTTGGTAAATATACCAAACGTATTGACCGCTGACGGTGCGCCGCGCCACGATGTCGGTTTTGCCGTCGCCGTCGTAATCGCCGTAAAATGGCGTATCGGAAGTAAAGCCCCATTGCAAAGCAACCACTTGGTTATCGGAGCTTCGCAAAATGTAAAAAACGCGATTGCCTCCAACATTGCGATTAACCGCTATATCCTGTGCGCCGTCGCCGTCAAAATCGAACGGACGATAGAAGAAAGTACCGTCGGTTGACGCGCCGAAAGGAACCGCTCGCATTCGTCCGTTTGAGCTATTCTGGATATACCAAATCAACTGACCGTCTTGAGCGCGAACTACGCCCAAATCGGTTTTGCCGTCTTTGTCATAATCGCCGACCACCGGAAAATCTCCCGGCGCGCCGAAATTCGGAACGGCGCGCCCGGTATTGGTTGAACTTTCAAGAATATACCAAACGCCCGTAGCGATGCGGAAAGAACCGATGTCTTGTTTGCCGTCGCCGTCGTAATCTCCATAGACCAATCTATCATTGTTCGCCGCCGTAAAATTCCCCCATTGAACGGTGCGAATTGTGTTACTGCCCGTTTGCAGAATGCTGTGCAATCCGACGCCGCTCGGTTGAATGATTTTAGTAAGATTCAGATCGGTTCTGCCGTCGCCGTCGAAATCGTTGGTTGGCAGAAAAGTGTCGCCTGCTCCAGACCCGAATTGATAGGCTGTTATGTTGTTGGTGATATTATCCAGCACGTAGATTAGACATTATTGGAAATAATATATTTCTTCAAAGTTCGTTAAATCAATTGTTTGAAGTGGCTGGCGGAAGGTTACTCGCAAATTGTGTAACCCACACGCGATTTCCATCACCACATCTGAAATCTTC
>MWYZ01000107.1 GCA_002050365.1 Acidobacteria bacterium 28-1 | reverse complement strand
CTGTGGATGCGGCCGGCGAGCCAAAACTCGAATTTTTGGACGAGGCGGGCAAGGTGACCTACAGCTTGCCGCAGCCGAGCGTGTCAGTAAAGAAATAAACCATAAACACCATGAACCTACGACAACTGGTCTTTACTCTATTGATGTGCCTCTCCGTTTCCGTCGCCGTGACAGCGCAAGGCACGCGGCTGCTCCGTCACCCGACGGTGAGCCGTGACCTGGTGGCTTTCGAGTACGCAGGCGACCTCTGGGCCGTCTCGCGAAGCGGCGGGCAGGCTCGGCGGCTCACCTCGTCGCCCGGCGTCGAGATTGATCCGTTCTTTTCACCCGACGGCTCAAAAATCGCCTTTACCGCGACCGTCGCGGGCAACACCGACGTGTATGTCATGCCGACGGCGGGCGGCGATCCGAAGCGCCTGACGTATCATCCCGGCCCCGATCGAGTTCGCGGCTGGACCCCGGACGGCCGTCGCGTACTTTTTGCATCGCTCCGGACGAGCGCTCCGCTGGAAGCATACAATCGGCTTTGGACGATTGGGCTGGAGGGCGGGCTGCCGGAGCCGCTGCCCCTGCCACGGGCGTTTACCGGCGCATATTCACCGGACGGCGGCCGATTGGCTTACGAGGAAATCTCGACCGTTTTCTTTCCAGTCTGGTACGAAACCAGTGAGTGGCGGCATTACAGAGGCGGCAGGACGCATCCGATCTCGGTAGTGAACCTGGCTGACGGTACCGTGGAGAAGCTTCCCTGGACCGACAGCAACGATTCTTACCCGATGTGGGTCGGCAATACCATCTACTTTGTCTCTGACCGCAACTATACGGCCAATCTCTTTGCTTACCGCGTCGATACCCGGCAAGTGACGCAACTCACGAACCACGACGACTTCGATATCATGACCGCCTCCGCGGGACCGGACGCCATCGTTTACGAGCAGTCCGGATATATTCATCTGGTTGACGCCAAAACCGGCCAGTCTCGAAGGCTCGACATAGAAGTCACCGGCGATCTGCCCTGGGCCCGCCCCCAATTCAAAAAGGTAAGCGGCATGATCCGCAATGCCAAGCTTTCACCCGGAGGTGTTCGTGCCGCTTTCGAAGCTCGCGGCGAAATTTTCACCGTACCGGCGGCCAAAGGCGATTACCGAAACCTCACGCAGAGCTCGGGCGCTCATGACCGCGATCCGGCATGGTCGCCCGACGGGTCCCAGCTCGCCTGGCTGTCCGACGCAAGTGGGGAATACCAGCTCATGCTGGGAGAGCCGACCGGCCTTACCGCTCCGAGGGCGATCCCTCTGCCATCCACGGCTTTTTTCTCCGAGCCGACATGGTCGCCGGACGGTTCGCGGATTTCGATTCAGGATAATCACCGCAACCTTTGGATAATCGAAACAGCAAGCGGAACGGCCGCGAAGATCGATACCGAAGACTATCCAGAACCCAGTCGCGACTTTGAAGCCTCATGGTCGCCGGATTCGCGGTGGGTCACGTACTCGAAAAATCTGCCTAGCCGGCTGCGGGCGATCTTCGTCTATTCCATGTCGGAAAAGAAGGCCCATCAGGTGACGGACGGCCTTGCGGACTCGATCTCGCCGACCTTCGATGCCGGAGGCAAATATCTCTACTTCCTGTCGAGTACCGACTACGGGTCTAATACCGGCTGGGTGGAGATGAGCTCGCTTGACCGCCCGATGCGACGTTCCATCTATTTGGCCGTGCTTAGCTCGGCCGAGCCATCACCGCTTTTGCCGGAGAGCGACGACGAGCCGCTGCCCGTGCCGCGGGCAGAAACCAGCGAAACTCCGAAACCGCAGACGACTCCGACCGCCACGCCGGCAGCGAAATCCGTACGCATAGACCTCAGTGGGATAGCTCAGCGGATAATCGCCGTGAACGTTCCGGCCGGGAGTTACGCCAACCTTGCGGCCGGCCCGGCGGAGACGACTTTCTATACGGAAACAATCCCCGGCACCGGAACACTCCGCTTGCAGCGATACCAAATCAAAGAGCGTTCGGCCGCGCCCTTCATGGAAGGAATCACGGGTCGGGCCGACCTGGGCTACATTATCGCCATGATGGGCGGCGAGCTGACGGTGGGGCACTCATATCTGACCGGCCCCGGCGACATTCCGGGCGAGGATCCGGTATCGGTCGGCTTGTTGGGAGCGGACGTGTCGGTTGAGAACGGGCGCTACCGGATCAGCCGAATATATACCGGCGAGAACTGGAACCCGGACTTGAGGGCTCCGCTCAGCGGTCCGGGAATACATGTGGTGGAAGGCGATTATATTTTGGAAGTAAACGGCCGTCCGCTCCCGGCGACCGTCAACTTCTACAGCCTATTTGAAGGAACGGCTGGTCGGCAGACGGTGATTCGCGTGAGCAAAACGCCCTCACTGGAAGGATCGCGACTTGTGACCGTAATTCCGGTCGCCAGTGAAAGCGGACTCCGGACGCGGGCCTGGATCGAGGGAAACCGCAGGCTCGTGGACAAGCTATCCGGCGGACGCCTAGCTTATGTCTGGCTGCCCAACACTGGAGGGCCCGGCTACACATCCTTTACCCGCTACTTCTATGCTCAACAGGAGAAAGATGGGGCGATTATAGACGAACGCTACAACCAGGGAGGGCTGGTCGCGGATTACATCGTCAACGAACTCGACAGGAAACCGATGGGCTATTTCAGTCTTCGCGATGGAAAGCCCTTTACCTCGCCTTTGGCCGGAATCTACGGCCCCAAGGTGATGATAATCAACGAGTCGGCCGGTTCGGGCGGGGACGCCCTGCCGTATTACTTCAAGCTTCGAAAGATCGGGCCTCTCGTTGGAACAAAGACCTGGGGCGGGCTGGTCGGCACGGTCGGCGTTCCGGTGACCATTGATGGGGGCGGTATTACCGCTCCGGCCCTGGCGTTCTTTAACCTGAAAGGGGAATGGGACGTCGAGAATATTGGCGTTGCACCTGACATCGAGGTCGAAAATACAGCAGCCGAATTTAATAAGGGGCACGATTCGCAGTTCGAACGCTCCGTAGCGGAAGCGTTGAGATTACTTGAACAGAACCCCGTGCGGCGTCTGCCGCGGCCCGCCCTGATCGATCGGGTGACGAGGAAGCGGGGAAATAAAGTTGTCAGTAGTTAAAGGTCAGCTGTCTTTTGCCACGGACAAACTGATGGTTGATCATATGAAAGGACTAATGAACATAGTAATAAAACCCTTCCTGCGCGTCCTCGTCGCGCTGGCCTGTTTCGCGTCGATCGCTCCCATAGCCGCGCAGCAGCCGGAGCCGCCGTTTACCCGCATAGACGCAATGATCACGATGCGCGACGGCGTGCGTCTTCATACACAGGTTTACACGCCCGTTCGGGCGACCGAACCGCTTCCGATATTGCTGCTGAGGACTCCATACGGTATAGGCGACCTAGCGCCGGCGCAGATGGCGGCGCTGCTTCCGGAATTGACGGCGGACGGTTACATCATCGTCCGTCAGGACATTCGCGGACGGTTCAAATCGGAAGGACAGTTCGTCATGCTCCGGCAGCCGCGTGATCCTAAAGATAAGCAAGCGATCGACGAGAGCACCGATACCTACGACACTATAGAGTGGCTGCTAAAGAACACATCCAATAATAACGGCAAAGTCGGAATGGCGGGAACGAGCTACGGAGCCTGGCTGACGGTAATGGGTATGCTCGATCCGCACCCCGCACTCAAGGCAGTCGTTCCGCAAGCCTCGCCGGCGGATATGTGGCTCGGCGACGACTTTCATCACAACGGCGCGTTCCGTTTGAGCTACGGCCTCGAGTACACATATATGATGGAATCGTCGAAGGAGATGTCCGACGTCGCTTCTATCATCGATCGCTACGATGCCTACGAGTGGTATTTGAAGCTCGGGCCGCTTCCGAATGTAGACGCAAAATACTTCAAGGGCCGGCTGCCGACCTGGAACGACTTTGTTAACCATCCCGACTACGACGCGTTCTGGAAACGGCAGGGTTTCGCGCCGTGGCTGAATCGCGTCACCGTGCCTACCCTGAACGTTGCCGGATGGTGGGACCAGGAGGATTTTTATGGCCCGATCAAGATCTATGAACTCCTCGAACGGCACGATTCGGCGAACAATAATTTCCTTGTCGTCGGTCCGTGGAACCACGGAGGATGGTCCGGACCCGAAGGGCGAAAACTCGGACGCATCGACTTCGGCAGCCCGACATCCCAGTATTATCGGCAAAACATAATGGCGCGGTTCCTCGCGCATTATCTGAAGGGAAAACCGAATCCCGATCTACCCGAGGCCTTGACGTTCCGGACGGGAGCTAACGAGTGGGTTAGACACGACGAATGGCCGCCGAAACGCAATATTGTTGGGCGACAGCTTTACCTTCAGGCGAATGGAAAGCTGTCATTCGAGGCTCCGCCCGCGAGTGTCCAACCGGCCTTTGACAGCTATGTCTCGGACCCCGCGAAACCAGTTCCGTATCGTCCGCGCCCGATCGATGTGAAATCGGGATGGACGACGTGGTTGGTCGAGGACCAGCGCTTCGTCGATCATCGCCCCGACGTTCTAACGTGGTCGACCGAACCACTCGAGCAGGACGTTACTGTGTCGGGAAAGATTCTGGCCAACATTTTCGCCTCGACAACGGGAACGGACAGCGACTGGATCGTGAAATTCATCGACGTGTATCCGGAGAAATTCGAGGCTGATCCGAAGATGAGCGGTTTTCAACTGATGATCGCCGGCGACGTGTTTCGCGGCCGGTATCTCAAGGGCTTTGAGAAGCCGCAGCCAATCGCGGCAAACGCGGTGCTCAACTACAAGATCGCATATCCGGCCAACGACCACGTTTTCAAGAAAGGACACAGGATTATGGTACAGATCCAGAGCAGCTGGTTCCCGGTGATCGACCGCAATCCGCAGCGATTCGTGTCGAACATCTTCCTCGCGAAAGAATCGGACTTCCAGGCGGCTACACAGCGGATTTTTCGCTCGGGGCAGAATGCATCGCGTATTGCGGTGCCTGTGTTGGAAGCAGCGAGATAGGGGCATTGCCAACGGGTTGTGTCATGAGAGTGCTTGCGCATCTTCGAAAGTTCTTGTAAGCGAACCGGGAAGAAGCCACACGTTTGTCGGCAAACTAATCGATCAGCACCGCCGCATTTTCGATTTCACGGAATTTTCTCAAAAGAATGATTAATAAACGCCAACCCCAGAAAATGCACTTGGTAGCACGTTCATTGCTATCGCTCATCATCGCGGCATTAGTCTTATCCGTTTTCTCCGTCACTCTATCCGGGCAAAATATTGACGTAAAAAGTGTTGCTGCTGATCTCGAACCCGAGATACGGCGCGCGATGGTCGAAGGAAACATTCCTTCGGCAACTATTGCGTTGGTCTCCGGCGACAAAGTGATCTGGACGGGATCGTACGGCGAATCGAATCTGTGGGCCCGCACCCCCGCTACGACTAACACGGTCTATCTGATCGGTTCAACCTTTAAGACGATGTCCACATTTGCCCTTCTTCAGCAAATGGAAAAAGGCAAATTCAAGCTGGATGATCCTATTAGTAAGTATCTGGATTTTAAGATTCAAAACGACGATCCAAAGAATCCGGTAACGTTTCGCCATCTATTGACGCACACTTCAGGGCTGACAGGTGATTTCGGAGCGGTCCCGGTCTGGAGTAACGAGGCACCGCCCGCGCTCGAACAGTATCTTCGTACATCGCTTAAGGTACATGAACCGCCGATGACGAAAGTAGAATACTCAAACGCTGCGTTTACATTGGTTGGTTATCTTGTCGAGAAACTTTCCGGCGTGCCATACCGGCAATATATTCAGGAGAACATTTTCAAACCGCTTGAGATGACAAGCACTGCTTTTGATCCGACGCCAGATATGGATGAACGTTTGTCCGTTCCTTACGTTGTAGATGAAAAGACCCGCCGTCAGATGCCGGCCACTCGGATCCGAGCCGCGGTTTATCCGGCAGGCATCGTTTACGGCACGATCTTGGATCAATCCAACTGGCTAATTACCAATCTCAACGGCGGAGTTTTCAAAGGCAAGAGAATCATCAGCGAAGATACTTTGAACCAGATGTTTACACGCCAGTTCGATCAATTCAAGGGCGGGATCGAAGGAATCTGGGGTAATCAAACCGCCGGCTTCGGATTGACATGGTGGACGCAGGAACGAGACGGTGACCGTTATTTTGCGCACAGCGGGAGTCTTTCCGGCTACACTGCGTTTCTACTCGGAAATCGGGATCGCAAGTTGGGCTTTGCGATCCTGACCAATGCAAACCGCGCGCATCCACACCTTTTTAAGTTAGCCGACCGGGCGATCGATCTAATGAAAAAATATTCCGTCGCCGAGAAAGTCGCCACTGTTTCGCAAAATATTTTGGGAGGTAATAAATGAAAAATCATCTTCGATGCATCTTTGCCGTCACGCTCGTCTGCCTCCTTGTTTTGAACGTGCTCGTAACACCGATCGCGGCACAAACGGATGGAAATTTATATGACATCGTCATTCGAAACGGCCGCGTGCTCGACGGCGCGGGAAATCCCTGGATCGCGGCGGATGTTGCTATTAAAGACGGCCGCTTTGTCCGCATCGGCAAGATCGAAGGCAAGGGTAAGCGCGAAATAGATGCGACCGGCAGATACGTTTCGCCCGGCTGGATAGATATGCTCGATGCATCAGGAGACGTTCTGCAGAAAACCGGTCTGGCTGAAAGTAAGCTCCTGATGGGCGTGACAACGGGCATCGGTGGTGAAGGCGGAACGCCCGTGGCGGCGGAGAAGGTCGCTGAATACTTCACCGGGCTCGAGAAAAGCGGCATCAGCATGAACTTCGGCACGTACTATGGCGAAACGCAGGCGCGTGTAGCGGTCTTGGGCCAGGATGCCCGCGATCCGACTCCTGAAGAACTTTCCCGGATGAGATCCATAGTCGAAACCGCTATGAAGGGCGGAGTTCTGGGCATCTCAACGGCGTTGATCTATCCGCCTGCCAGCTATTCAAAAACCGAGGAACTCGTCGAGATGGCCAAAGTCGCCGGACGCTACGGCGGCATTTACGCGAGCCACATCCGCGGCGAAGGCAAGGAACTCGTCGAATCGATCGAGGAAGCAATAACTATTGGCGAAAAAGGCGGATTGCCGGTCGAGATCTATCATCTTAAGGCGGCTTATCAGCCCGGATGGGGAAAACTGATGCGCGAGGCGGGCGAAAAGATCGAAGCGGCGCGAAGCCGGGGCCTGGATGTTGCGGCGGATATGTATCTGTACACGGCCGGCGGTACAGGGCTAAGCGCCGTAATTCCATCCTGGGCGTCCGAGGGCGGAAACGCCAAACTAATGGAACGGCTCAAAGATCCTGCGATTCGCGCCCGACTAAAGAACGAGATAAAAACCGGCTCGCCCGGATGGTGGAATATTGTTGAAGCCGCTGGCGGCTGGGACCAAATTGTCCTTGTTTTCGCTGGAAATAAGGAGAACGAAAGATTTCAAGGCAAGAATCTTACACAGATCGCAAAGGAATGGAACAAGGAACCGGCTGACGCTGCTTTTGATCTTATGCTCCAGGGCAGCGGCCGGGTTTCGGCGCTTTATTATTTGATGACCGAACCGGACATCGAAACCGCAATCAAATATCCATGGATAAGTTTCGGCAGCGACGCATCGGCGTCGCCCCAACTGGCCGATCCCAGTACCGCAGGTATGGGGCACCCTCGCGGTTACGGAAATTTTCCACGCGTAATCGCGAAATATGTACGGGAGAAAAAAGTTCTGACACTGTCTGAGGCGATCCGAAAAATGACATCCTGGCCCGCGACGCGGATGCGTCTGCCTTCGCGCGGACTGATCAAAGAAGGCTGCTGGGCAGATGTCGTCATCTTCGATTACGACAAAATCCAGGACGGCGCCACCTATGAATATCCGTTTAAGACACCCACGGGAATCGATTATGTGTTGGTCAACGGACAGGTCGTTATCGAAAAAGGAAAACACACTGGAGCAAAACCCGGAAAGGTTATGTACGGACCCGGTCGGCAGATTCAATAAACGTCATTTGCTAGGAGTAAAAAAATATAAATGCCGACGACTACCGCAGCCGAAACATCCAGCATAGTTATCCGCGACGCTCGCGGGCAGGCGGAGATGCGGGCGGTCGAAGAACTTCAGAAGGAAGTGTGGGGACTGCCCGATCTCGATGTCGTGCCGCTTTCGCAGCTGGTTGCGGCAACGGCGGCGGGCGGCGTTTTGCTCGGCGCGTTTGACCGTGAAACCTTAGTCGGCTTTGTTTATGGCTTTGTCGGCTATGAACACGGGCGGGCGGCGCATCATTCGCATATGCTTGCCGTCAAGCCGGGCTTTCGCAATCATCATCTCGGTCAAAAGCTCAAATTGGCGCAGCGCGAGCGCGTGCTGGCGCAGGGCATCAATACGATGACGTGGACGTTTGACCCGCTGCAGAGTCCGAACGCCTATTTCAACTTTAACAAGCTGGGGGTGATTTCGGATCGTTATATTATAAATTTCTACGGCGAAGACGCGGCGAGTTTTCTGCATCGTAACGGCACTGACCGTTTGTGGGTTACGTGGAGGCTTTCGAGCCGCCGCGTGAGCGAACGAATCGGCGGGATAAAAAATGCTGCGCCGGAAATCGAAAGTGTGGTTCCGCTCGTCCAAATCGAAAAAGATAATTCGCCGCGCCTGAATAATTCGACTGACGGTTTGTCCAGCGAGTATGTTTTGATAGAAATCCCCGCGGATATTAACAAATTAGAGCGGCAAAGTAGTGAATTAGCTTCGGCGTGGCGCGTGGTGACGCGGTTGGCGTTCACCAAAGCATTATCGTCAGGCTATCTGGTAGAAAATTTTCATCGCCGGAGTCGAGGCGGTCAACAAATTTCAACTTATTATCTGAGCCGCAAGAAAAGTCTCGATGATTTCGTTTAACTACGTAAAACGCCAGGGAGCGGCGGCGAGATTCGACATTTTGGTTTTTGTAGCTGAGCGACTGCGATTAAAACAGTAGTTGCAGTCACGATTCACCAAAAGATTTTTTAAGAAAACTTTTATGTCTATGAAGATAAATAGGCGAGAACTGTTGTCGCTCGGGGCGCGGGCAACGATGGCTTTGACCGCCGGCAGATTTTTTGTAACGGAAACACGCGCGGCGGAAACGCACCCCGCGGCGGAAGACACCAAGTTTAAAGATGCCTTCATAGCTTTAGACGGGTTTGTCCAGCAATATATGCGCGAGATGAATTCGCCCGGCATGATTCTGGTTTTGAGCGATCGAGCGGGAATCCGGCGCACCATGACTTACGGTTTAAGCGATCTCGAACAAAACCGGCGCGGCGCGCCGAATCAGCTTTTTCACATTGGCTCAATCAGCAAATCGTTCACGGCGATTGCCGTTTTGTAGCTTCGTGAAGAAGGAAAATTAGATTTAGACAAGCCGATTTTGGATTATTTGCCGTGGCTCAAAATTGAAACCAAATATGCGCCCATTACCATCCATCATTTGCTCACGCATACTTCCGGGCTGCCCGGCAATGTCTCAGTTTTCCTCTCTGACCCGGCGGCGAAACATAAAACGGGTTTTGCTCCGGGCGAACATTTTCACTACTGCAATCTGGGATTTGACATTTTGGGACGCCTTATCAGTGAGCTTGACAACCGCACATACGGCGAGTCAATTCGCGGGCGCATTCTCCAGCCGCTTGGGATGAACGCGACCGAACCCACGATCAATAGTGATATTCGCGACCGGACGGCAAAAAATTATATGGCTTATCACGATGAGCGCCCAAATCCGCGCGGCGGAAAATTAGCCGAAGCGCCCCAACTAATCTTTGAGAAAGGTTCGGGCAGCATCGCTTCGACCGCGGGCGATATGGGACTTTACATTAAGATGCTGGTAAACCACGGTAAGGGGGCGAAAAGGCGCGTTCTTTCGGAAGACAGCTTTAAACTTTTTACCAAACCTTATATCAAAGCCGAAGAATTTAGCCCGACGGCGAGCTACGGCTACGGCATCGCCGTTGACCAGTTGGACGGGCATACAATTTTGCGGCACACCGGCGGGATGGTTTCGTTTATGTCGGCAATGCAAGTTGACATAGACGAAGGCGTCGGGGCGTTTGCTTCGATTAATGCGATGCAGGGCTATCGCCCGAATCCGGTGGCGATGTATGCGCTTAAAACGATGCGCGCCGCCAACGCTAATCAACCGATGCCTCCGCGCCCGACGCCAAATCCGCTCACCCGAATCGAAAAAGCGGCAGATTACGCCGGAGTTTTCACCGCTCCCGACGGGCGAAAGCTCGAATTCACGAGCGCGGGCAATGCTCTCTTTGTGCTTTATAAAGGGAAGCGGCTGCAATTAGAAACAACTGCTGGCGGTGGTTTTTTGATTCCGCATCGGGATTTCGAGCGTTTTCTGATTAGTTTCAGTCGGGAAAAAGGCAAAGATACGCCGGTTACCGAAGTGTCGTACGGCGCAGATTGGTATGCGAACGATAAATACAAGGGCGAGCGAAATTTTAGTTTGCCGAAAGAGTGGAGCGCATTCGTCGGACATTACCGAAACGACAGCCCCTGGATTGGCAGTTTGAGAGTCGTGCCGCTCAAAGGCAAGCTTCGGATGGACGGTTTGCTGCCGCTTGAGGCAATTGATTCCGACACCTTCAGGCTCGCCGATGAACCGCAAAATCCTGAGTGGATAGCTTTTCTCGATGTAGTGGGCGGCAAAGCGATGCATCTTAAATTCTCCGGCGAGGATTATTGGCGCGTCGAGTCGAAATAATTTTATTTGACGAAGGAAGATTTGGTGATTGTTATGAGCGAATTGGAAATGCAAAAGAAAAACACATTAACGCGCCGCGAAATGCTAAAAAAATCAGTTGCCGCGAGTGCCGCTGTCATCGCCGCGCCGATGCTCAATCTGGGGCGGTTTCAGCTTTTTGCGAACGCTGCCACCGAGTATTCAACGCGGGCGATTGATCTTGTCAAGCAATCTACCGTCATAGATATGCTCAGCGTGTTGACGCTCGATTTCGCCAAGCAGGACAAGTGGATGGCTGACCCCGAAAGTTTTACGGCAGCCGATCTTCAGCCGTTCAAAGATTCGGGCATCAACGTCATTCACCCGGCGGTCGGATTAGGCGGAGCGAACGCTTACGAAACTACGCTCAAATTTTTTGCCTCGTGGAACGCTTTTATCGCCAATCACGACGAACGTCTTATGCGGATAGACAGCGCGGCAGACCTCGACCGCGTGAAAAAATCGGGCAAGCTGGGCATCCTGCTCGGAGTGCAAAATTCGGAGCAGTTTCGCAACGCGGACGATGTTAATTATTTTCGCGGACTTGGACAGCGCGTTTCGCAGTTGACCTACAATGCGCGCAATCTGATCGGCAACGGCTCGACCGAGCGGCGCGACGAAGGCATTTCGGATTTCGGCGTCGCCATCATCGAACGGATGAACAAAGTCGGGATGGCGGTTGACGTTTCGCACTGCGGCGACCGCACCACGCTCGACGCTTTCGAGATTTCTAAAAAACCCGTGTTGATTACGCATTCCAATTGCCGTGCGCTCAACCCCGGTCATCCGCGCGTAAAAACCGATGAAGCAATAAAGAAGGTTGGCGAAAACGGAAGCGTAATGGGAATTACGGGCGTGCGAATGTTTGTCAAAGCCACGGAACCGACGACAATTGAAGACGCGCTCGACCATTTCGATCACGTAAGAAAATTAATAGGCGCGGAACATCTCGGAGTCGGCAGCGACATAGACCTTTACGGCTACGACGCGATGCCGCCGGAATTGAATAAAAAGTTGCGTGCAGCTACAAAGGCAGCTACGGCTTTCGCGAGAAAATTGACATCGAAGGTCTCAACCATCCGAAACGAATGTTCGATTTGACAGAAGGTCTTATCCGCCGCAAATACAGCGACGCGGATATACAAGGAATACTCGGCGGCAACTTCGCGCGGGTTTTGAAACAAATCTGGATGGCTTGAAATATGAAACTATCCGCGAAAGAATACGAAGAAATGAAACCACAGATTTGCACAGATAAACACAGATTTTTTTGATTTTATCCGTGTCCATCTATGCGAATCTGTGGTTTCATAAAAAGCTTTTAATTTTGTTCAACTATTTATTTCCCAAAAATCTTTAATCCGCATCTTTGGAGGAATTATTATGAAATTTCAATCACGAGCAAATCGCTTTGTTGTTTTAATACTGATGTTGTTCATCAGTTCAGTTTTTGCCGCCGCGCAGGACGCGCCTTTGCAGGGTTTTGATGAGTATGTCAACAAAGCCATCAAAGATTGGGACGTTCCGGGCGTGGCGATTGCCGTCGTAAAAGACGACAAAATTGTTTTTGCCAAAGGCTACGGAGTGCGCGAACTCGGCAAGCCGTCGCCCGTGGACGAGCGCACGATGTTCGCCATCGGGTCGTCGTCGAAGGCGTTCACCGCCGCGGCGATTGCGATGCTCGTTGACGAAGGGAAACTCAAATGGTACGACCCGGCGACAAAATATCTGCCGGGCTTTCAACTCTATGACCCTTACGCGACACGCGAGTTGACTGTCCGCGATTTGTTGAGCCATCGCGTCGGACTCGAACGCGGCGACTTACTCTGGTATGCCTCGTCTTACGACCGCAGCGAGATTTTGCGCCGCATCAGGTATTTAAAACCGTCGTCAAGTATGCGCTCGCGTTTCGGCTATCAAAATGTAATGTATCTCGCCGCCGGACAAATCGTTCCAACGGTTACGGGCAAGGAATGGGACGATTTCCTGCGCGAGCGAATTTTCGTTCCGCTCGGAATGACGGCGACCGGCACGAGCATCAAAACGCTCGCCGGTTCAAACGATGTCGCCGCGCCGCACTCGAAATTTGACGACAAGGTAGTGCCGATTCCTTACCGCAACATTGACAACATTGGTCCCGCCGGCTCGATTAACTCGAACGTCGTTGATATGGAGCAGTGGGTGCGCCTTCAACTCGGCAGCGGAATGTATCAGGGAAAACAATTGATTAGTCCCGCCGCAGTCAAAGAGATGCACACGCCGCAGACCATCATCCGGCTCGAAGGCGCGATGGAAAGACTTTACCCGGAGGCGCATTTTTTAAATTACGGAATGGGCTGGTTTTTGAGTGACTATCGCGGGCGCAAGCTCGTCGAACACGGCGGCTCGATTGACGGAATGCGCGCGCTCGTGGCGATGATGCCGGAGGAAAAAATGGGCGTGGTGATTTTGACGAATTTGAGCGGGACAATCCTTTCCGTGCCTTTGTCATACCGCATTTTCGACGCTTATCTCGGCGCACAGCAGCGCGACTGGAGCGCGGAAATGTTGAAGACAGTGAAAACTCAGCAAGAGCAAGCCAAAGCAGCCAACGCGAAGATGGAAGCCGAAAGAGTCAAAGGAACTTCGCCGTCGCTGGCGTTGGAAAAATACGCGGGCGATTACCAAGACGAGATGTATGGCGACGCAAAAATCGTCTTTGAAAACGGTAAGTTGAAACTGCAATTCGGACCGAATTACACGGGCGATCTGGAACACTGGCACTACGACGTTTTCCGCCTTACGTGGCGCGACCAACAGCAGGGCAAGGCATTCGTCAGTTTCAGACTCAACCGTCAAGGCAAGGTCGAAGTGATGAATGTCGAAAATATCGGCGAATTCACACGCGCTCCTGAGAAAAAATCCGAAACCGCAAATAAGTAAAGAATATGCGTAATCGAGTCGTTTGAAATTAGCATTTAACCGTATGGCACGAAATGCCTGCTCAAAAGATTAAATGAACAAGCGATAAGCAGGCATCAAACCATAAAAATGCAGGAGACGAAATCTATGAGAAAATTCACGGCTTTGATAATGCTCGGCTTTATACTTTCATCGCTCGCGGGCGGACAAGTTCCGCTCATACCGACTCTCCCGACCAAGGAAGCGGATAAGCAAATAACTTCAAGCAGCGTTCCTTCAGGCGTTCACGAGTTGACGGCTTCAGATGTCGAGGCTTTTCTCGATGGAATTGTGCCGCTTCAACTTGAGCAGCAAGATATTGCGGGCGCGACTGTCGCCATTGTCAAAGACGGAAAAATTCTTTTTGCGAAAGGCTACGGTTACGCCGACGTTAAGAATAAAAAGCCCGTTTCGGCGGAAGAAACATTGTTCCGCCCCGGCTCGGTTTCTAAACTTTTCACCTGGACGGCGGTGATGCAGTTAGCTGAACAGGGCAAACTCGACCTTGACCGCGACGTGAACGAATACCTCGATTTCAAAATACCGGAAGCCTTCGGACAGCCGATCACGCTGAAAAACATTTTGACGCACACTGCCGGATTCGAGGAGCAGTTGAAAGATTTTTTCGCTGCCGGTAAGACTAATCCCAATCTCGGAGAATACGTCAAAACGCACCTCCCGAAACGTATATTTCCGTCGGGGACGACTCCGGCTTATTCAAATTACGCGACGACTCTGGCGGGATACATCGTCGAGCGCGTGTCGGGACAGCCCTTTACAGAATATGTCGAACAACATATTTTCAAACCGCTCGGAATGACTCGTTAAACTTTCGTCCAACCGCTCCCGCCGGAACTCGCTCCGTTGATGTCAAACGGTTACATGCTGGCATCGGACGAAGCGCAGGAGTTTGAATCAATCAGCCTCTTTCCCGCCGGAAGTCTGACCAGCTCCGCCGCCGATATGTCCAAATTTATGCTGGCGCATCTGCAAGAAGGACAATTAGGCGAGGCGCGAATACTGCGACCGGAAACGGCGCGGCTGATGCACAGCCGTCTGTTTGCCTTAGACCCGGCGGCAAACGCGATGGCTTACGGCTTTTATGAAGAATCGCGCAACGGACGACGCATCATCGGACACGCCGGAGATACCGTTCAATTCCACAGCGATTTGCACTTGATTCCCGACGCGGGCATCGGATTTTTCATCTCGTATAACAGCGCGGGCAGAGGACAAATTTCGCCGCGCACAATTCTCTGGGAAGCGTTTCTCGACCGTTACTTTCCTGAAACGCCCTTTGACGCGCCGACGCTCGACAGCGCGAAGGATGATGCCAACGCCGTCAGCGGCACTTATATGATTAGTCGCCGGTTCGAATCGTCGTTGTTCAAGTTATTAGTCGTGCTGGGCGAAGCCAGCGTTTCGGCGAACGAAGACGGAACGATTGCGGTTGACGCGCTGACCGAACCAAACGGCAAGCCCAAACGATGGCGCGAAGTCGCCCCGCTGACGTTTCGTGATGTTCGCGGACAGGACTCTTTGATTTTCAAGCCGGACCAAAACGGGCGGATGCAGTTGATTGTGCCTTATCCGTTTATGGTTTTCCAGCGCGTCGGATTTCGGGAAAACGGCAAAATTCTCTTGCCGGTTGTCGGAATTTCGCTATTGATTATGCTGCTCACGCTTGTTTTATGGTTCGTCGCGTGGCTGGTCAGAAGACATTACGGAAGCAAGTTGGAGCTAACCAAGTGGGAATGACGATTGCGTTTAGCCGTGCGAATCGTTTTTGCGTTTAACCTGATTTTTATCGCGGCTCTGCTCAGTTTTGTCACCTATGCGTCGGCGGGACATTTTGAATTGCTCAGTGATAGCCGGAATATTTGGATTTGGCTGATTCAAATGATCGGCGTTCTCGGAGCGATCGGAACGCTGGTAGTTTTTTATAACGCCGTCCAGGCTTGGATGAGCAAGCGATACCGAATTTGGGGGAAACTTCAAGCGACAATTTTTGCGCTGGCGTGTCTCGGCTTTCTTTGGTTCGTTTTTGCGGGGCATTTGTTGTCTTTCAGCTCGAATTATTGAAAATGCCTAATTAACCGAATCGTCAGGATTATAACGCGATGAAGCTGCAATTAGAAAAAATTGAATTAAAAGAGATCGAGCTGCCGCTCAAATATCCGTTTGAAACCAGCTTCGGACGCACGACCGGGCGACGCATTTTAATCGTCAAAGTATTCGACAAAAACGGAGCCAGTGGTTACGGCGAATGTGTCGCAATGGAAAATCCATTCTACAATCATGAAACGATTGATACAGCGTGGTTGATGATGACTAAGTATATCGCGCCGCTTTTATCGGCAGCGCGCATCGAGCGGGCGGCGCAAGTGGATGAAACGCTCGCTCCCATTCGTGATAATCGAATGGCGAAGGCGGGCGTCGAAGCCGCCGTGTGGGATTTGGAAGCGAAACTGCTGCAAAAGCCTTTGTGGAAACACATCGGCGGCACAAGAGAAAAAATCGCGTGCGGAGTTTCAATCGGCTTGCAGGAAACGACGGACGCGCTGCTAGAAAAAGTCGCGCGCGAAGTCGAGAGCGGCTACCAACGCATCAAACTCAAAATCAAACCGTGTAAAGATGTGCAGTTGGTCAAAGCCGTGCGCCAAAAATTTCCGTCAATCACGCTCTCGGTTGATGCCAATTCCGCTTATCACTACGAGACGGACGCGCCGTTGTTCAAACAACTCGATGAATACGATTTGCTGATGATCGAACAGCCGCTCGCGCCCGGCGACCTGGTTGACCACGCCAAATTACAGCGCGAAATCAAAACGCCGATTTGTCTCGATGAATCAATCGTGAGTTTGACAAACGCACGCCACGCCCAGGAACTAGGCGCGTGCCGCATCATCAATATCAAACTCGGTCGCGTCGGCGGATTCAGTGAATCGCGCGCCATTCAATTGTTCGCGCAAGCGCACGATATACCCGTGTGGTGCGGCGGGATGTTAGAAGCGGGAATCGGTCGCGCACACAATATCGCGCTCTCGACGCTTTCCGGTTTTACATTGCCCGGAGATGTGTCGGCTTCGGCACGCTATTGGGAAGAAGACATTATCGAGCCGCCCGTCGTTGTCAGTCCTGAGGGGACAATCCGCGCGCCGGTAAATCCCGGCATCGGCTATGAAGTTAAAGAGAATTTAATCGAAAAGCTCGCGGTCAAACGAGAAAGCATTTCGCTCACGTAAACTTGCGAACTTAAACATCAAAGATTTGCCGTAACCAACCTTGGCGCATCGCCCGGCTCAAACGATTTTATTTTCACTGATATTATGCAATAGCTGTAAAGCATTGCGCAAATTGTTCTTGAGTTGGTATCTGCCGACGAAATAAGTCTTGTTTGAAAGCATAAATCGTTTGATTTTCTTCAACTGCTTTATTCTGCGCGAGACAAAAAGCATACAATCTAATACCGAAGTCTATTAAATGAACAAGCGAATATTAGCTGTTTAATCGGTCGAATCTAAAGTTTGCATTAAAGTGAAGTTTTCTCCGTTTCGTAAAAGCTCGATGTTTAGGATACGTCGGCGACGTGCGGGAGTTCGAGGCGGAAGATAGCGTTTCGTTCGCGGCTCCCGGCTTTAAGACTTCCTTTGTGCTGGGCGGCAATTTTGTGGGCAATCGAGAGTCCGAGTCCGACACCTTTTTCTTTGGTGGTGAAAAACGGGTCGAAGATTTTCGGCAGCAGTTCTTCATCAATCCCGCCGCCTTCGTCTTCGATTTCGAACGCGCAGTTTTCTCCGGCTTGAAACGTGCGAAATGTGATTTTTCCGCCGCGCGACATCGCTTGCAGCGAGTTGATTGATAAATTCAGCAGTACTTGTTTGATTTGTTCGGAGTCGGCTAAAACTGCCGGCAAACTGTCAGCAAATTCTTTTTCGATAAAGACGTTTTGCGCCGCCGCCTGATTTTCGACGAGCGCGGCGACCGATTCGACCGTTTTGTTCAAATCAATCGGCACAACATTTAACTGCGAAGGACGCGCGAAGCGCAGAAATTCGCCGACTAATTTATCCAGCCTTTCGATTTCCTTTTTCGCCAGCGCGGCAAATTCGCGGCGCGGGCTGTCAGGCTTTAATTCGTCTTCGAGAATTTCGACCGCGCCTTTGATTGAACCGAGCGGGTTGCGGACTTCGTGAACGATTCCGGCGGAAAGTTCGCCTAAAGAAGACAGTTTTTCGGCTTGCAGAAGCTGCTCGAAAGTTTTCTGTAGCTCATCGTATGCCTTCTGGCGTTCAGCAGCATTGCGCTCGGCGCGTGTTCGGGCTTGCTTTAATCTGTCTCCTAACGCGCCCATGATTCCGCCGACAAGATTAAAAATCACGATTTCAGCGTATTGATTTATTGAGTAATCAAAATGCCCGTGCTGCCAGTGTAGATAAATGTGCGGCGCATAAACGAGCGTTGTGAAAACCGAAGCCATCACCCCGCCGCGCAGACCGAAAAGAAGTGCCGCCGCGATAATCGGGATATAATAAAGCCGCTGGTAGATTTCGTGCCAGACGATCTGGTCGAGCGGCGTGAGAAAATGAAGAATTGTGACAAGAACAATTGAAACGGCGAGGATGACCGAAACGAAAAAGCGGAAGCGCGGCGAATCGGCAAAAAATGATTCGGCGGTTTCCGGCTTGTTTTCCTTCAATTTGTCATTATTCCAAGCCATATTTCTGCATTCGGTAGATTAGCGCGCTGCGCGTGATACCCAAATAACGCGCCGTTTGCGATTGGTTGCTGTCGAAACGATTTAACGCCTCGCGGATAATTTCCGCCTCGACCGTTTCTAAATTTATCGGCTCGACGGGAAGCGAAAACCAGAGATTTCCGAAATTATCCGACGGATTCTTAATGTTTTCAGGAATATCTTCTAAAGTTAAAGTTTCGTCGCCAGCCAGCACGACCATTCTTTCGACGACGTTCTCCAATTCGCGGACGTTTCCCATCCAAACGTAATTGAAAAATTTCTGGAAAACTTCGCGTTCGATTCTCAAAGGTTTGATGTCGTGTTTAGAAGCGGATTTTTTGAGGAAATGTTCGACCAAAAGCGGAATGTCTTCGCGCCGCTCGCGCAGGGGCGGAAGTTTGATTGGAACGACTGCCAGACGATAATACAAATCTTCCCTGAATTCATTTTGTTTTATCAAATCGGTTAAATTCTCGTTCGACGCGGCAATGATTCGGACATTGATTTTGCGCGTAGTGTTTTCACCGAGGCGCGTGATTTCCTGTTCCTGCAAAACGCGCAAAAGCCTAGTTTGCAATGCAAGTGGCATTGCGCTGATTTCGTCTAAAAATAAAGTGCCGCCGTTTGCTTCCTCGAATTTTCCTTTTGATTCTTGAGTCGCCCCTGTGAACGCGCCTTTTTTATAACCGAAAAGTTCAGCTTCGATGAGCGTTTCCGGTATCGCAGCGCAATTTATCGCCACGAATGATTTATCTTTGCGTGAGCTGGAAAAATGAATTCCTTTGGCAATCAGTTCTTTGCCCGTGCCGCTTTCGCCTTCGATCAAAACCGTAACGTCGGTTTGGGCGACGCGCTCGACCAATGAGAAAACCTGACGCATTTTTTCGGAATTTCCGACAACTGATTCGAGCCTGAAATCTTCGTGAGCGATGCGGCGCAGGCGGCGATTCTCCGCTAAAGCTGCGCCATATTTAAGAGCCTTCTCAACGATTAATAGAATCGCTTGACGATTAAACGGTTTAGTGATGAAATCAAATGCGCCGCCGCTCATCGCTTCGACTGCCGTCTCTACATCGCCGAAAGCCGTGATGACGATAATCGGCGTTTCGCTGTTTATCGCTCCGGCGCGTTTCAGAAGTTCTGCACCCGACATCTGCGGCATTCGCCAATCGGTTATCAAACAATCAACATCTTCAGACGAAAAAATTTCCAACGCCTGCGTCCCGTTTTCCGCCGTCAAAACTTCGTAACCGGCTTCCTGTAATTGAAATTCAAGTACACGGCGCAGAGAATCATCGTCGTCAGCAATTAGAATTTTTTGGTTTGGTTGGTTCACGCCGAAAGTTATTTTATCTCAAAAGTGAGCGTTGCCCATTTCGATTCGTAATTTATTTTCGCGTCTTTGAGTGGGGTCATTTGAATAAATTTCACATACCATTTGCCCGCGCCAACCAATTTAATTTTGGCAATGCCTTTTTTATCGGTGCGGATGTTTTCGCCCGTAACGAGTTTGCCGTCTTCGTCGCGTCCGGTCATCACGAATTGATTCGCCAAAGCCTTGCCGTCTTTCAAACATAGAAACTCGAATGTGTCGCCAGTTTTCAAGGCATATGGATTCGTTTGAGGAACGATTTCAACCGGATAACCGAGCGCGGTTTTGTAATTACCGGTTTGTTTGTCGCCCGCTTGGAAAATCGTTTTGACGTGCTTTGAATATCGCTCGCGCACATCTTTCGTCAATTCTTTTTTGCGCTTTCGTTCGGCAAGCATATCGGGAATGCCATCTTCAGTCAGATACTCGTTAAAATCCTTCGCTTTCAAATCAATCTCGCGCGGCATCGTCGAGAGTCCGACGACATAATTGCCCGCTTCCGCCGGCTGCAAATTCAAGAAAGAGGTTTTGTCTTCTTTGGTAAAATCCGTTTCTTTTGGGTTCGTGCGTTTCCCCGAAGGCGAGAGGACACTCACATCTTGCAGACGTGCAAACGTCACCGCGCCCTCACTCGCTTGAAACGAACCGTTCAAAATTTTGACGGAAACTTTTTCATTTACGCCAACGAAAAAGCCATCCATTTTCAAAAACAAATCGTGTGCAAATACGGGCAGAATCAAAGCCAAGCCTAAACTAAGACCGAGCATAAATTTTCTTTTCATTAAATTACTCTCCTTATTTTTTCGCTTTCAGAAGACGTATCGTGCCGAATAAACTGTCGAAATGCCGAACTTCTTCCGTTTCTCGAAACCTCGCTTCGGCGACAAATGACGGTAAAAGACCTTTGAAATTGTCCGACGTGGTTTCCGCGCCGTCAAGCAGTTCAATTGCGCAGGAAGCGATTCGCATCAAAAAGTTTGCGGGCAAGCCCCAATCGGCGATGTGCAATTCTCCTCCTCGTTTCAGAACGCGAAAAACTTCGCGCAATGTTTTCAATTTATTTTCTCGCGTAAGGTGATGAAAAAACAAACTCGAAACCACACGGTCAAACGATTCGTCGGCGTAAGGCAGCGCAAACGACATTCCCTCATCAAATTCGATTTTAACAGCTTCTTTAGCAGCTTTTCTACGGGCAATCGCCAAGATTTTCGCATCGCCGTCAATTCCTGACATTCGAGTTTGCGGATGTTTCTTTTTGATTAAAACGGCGAGTGTCCCCGTGCCGCAAGCCAAGTCTAAAACGCGATTGAATGGCACGATTCGCACTTGTTCAACCAAAGCCTTTTTGAAAGCGATTTCCCGCGTCGTCAACCGAACCACTGGGTCGTAAACAGCGGTTAGCCAATCATAACTCAAAGCCGGAATATATTTATCAGGCATTTTTTTCTTACTTTCAAATCATCCGTCTGTCTGCATAATCAACTTGTCGTGCAGCATATTCATTGTGCAAACAAAATTAAACTTGCTCGTTTCAGCCGAAGTAAATTCAACTGAAACTCATTTGCCCGCGAATTGTCGCCCGAGCGCATTTTCCAACGCTTTGATGACACCTGAATTTTCACCGATATAGAGAACTATTAGTTTGCCATTATGATAAAAATGCGGCGGCGCGACCCAAGTTACCATTGTTGTATCAACGGGCGAACCGCTTGCGCTGACACGATTGACTTCCGTGTCGGCAGTTTGTGTTTTCTTATACTCGAAAATTTGCACTTGCTCGCCGTTGATAACCAAAATTCGTCCCTCGACAGAGAAAAACGGTTGTGAAACCTTCTCGCTTCGCTTAACCCTTGCTCCTCCGGCACGTAATTTTTTTACCAGACCTTTGTAATCTCCGGCGAAACTTGTTTGTGTTGATTGATGTTGGCGTGATTTATCTTTATAGCCGTGATGCGTTTTTGATTTTTGAGTTTGCCCAGAAAATTCCATTGCAAGCATTAAAACCAGCAAATTTGTAATTAAAGCTAATGTTAATTTATATCTCATTTCATCTCCTCGGTTTAAGCATTATTTGGCTCGACAATTAATTTTGCGCACAACATATTCATTCCGTAGGCGAAGGTAAATTCGCCGCTCCTCTTTTTAATTTTGTAGCTGTTTTCGAGCTACAAAAAGATTATAAGCCTTGTAGTCGAATACACAGTCAAGCCTAAATTTAATTTCTTTTGTTATCAAACTTAAAAAGGGGGAAATAAAAAAGCGAGCAAGAACGAAATAGTTTATTCGTTCTTGCTCGCCGTTAATTTGCCCAAGATAAAATCAGGTAATTCTAGTCGTCATTAATTTTAGTGGTCATGGTCATCGTCGTCATCATTGTTTCTGCGACGGTTGTTGTAGTATCTATCGTTGCGTTCATTCCGATTATGTCGTTTGACTTGTCGTCGTTCCTGTTCTTGATGGCGGCGCAGTTCTCGTGAATTACCGTACTCTTCGCGCTCGTGGCGTTGATGATGCTTAAGTTCCTGTTTTTCATGCTTCTGATGGTGTTTATCGGTGCGCCGATTCTGATTGTAGTAGCCATTGTTTTGCCGACCGTAATACGAATCGTTATCACGATATTGCGCATTTGCAGTTATGCTCGCGGAAAAGAATAGCGCAACCCCAAAAACTCCGACACCGAATGCGCGTTTTAGAAAATTGATTCCAGAATTCATAATATAACCTCCATAATTTAGTTTAGCTTGCCCAAAAGACAATCTTTGTCCGAAATGGACTGGCAGGTAAAATCACGTTTGTGAAAATTGCTTTAATTTTCGTTTTATCTGCCTGAATCTGGAATTTTGCAACCACTGTGCCAGCTAATAATTAAGACCAAAACTCTTTTAACGGCTGAAATAGAAATGAAGTTGTCAAAGATCTTTGATTCCAAATCGTGCGTTTTTACACTATTTGAGAAAAGTTCGAGCGGATTGTAAATTTCTCATTCAGAAGGCGACTAATGTGATTTAAGAGATTACTAAATGTTTCGATACCAAAGAGATAAAAACTCATTTCTTCGGCGTAGGCGACGGAGATGGCGCACGGCGCGGCGCGCTCGAATGCCAATGAACGATTTGCCAGCGTCCACCGCGTTTTTCTAAAATCGCCGTTCCCAGCCCGCCGCCGTCAAAATGTTTTCCGTCCGCGTCGCCGGAAATCGTGTATTTGAATGTCGCCCAAGCCGTCTTGCTATCAATTTTTACTTTTATGTCGGACAAAGCATATTTCGTGTTTTTAATTTCTTTCATTTCCGGCGCAAGGTGATTGTTGCGATAATCCGACCAGCCGTAGTTGGCGTGACCGTTCTCAAAAACCGTCACGGCTTCATCATTTGCCCAGACTTTATCGAGTGTCGCCAGATCGTTTTTGGCGAAAGCCGTTGCATTTTGCCGCAAAACCTCAACGACGGCTTTTTCTTCCGACATTTGCGCCGAAACATTCGGATAGAAATTTGAACTTAAAACGCCCGCGACGACAAAAGTTACGAAAACGAAAATGATTTTTTTAATCACTGGTTGATTCTCCCGTTTTTTGATTTTCCGATTTGTCAATAAACCGCGTCGGATTCGCGTCAAATTGTTCTTTAAACGCGGACGAACAAAAATAATAGGTTCGTCCCTCAAAACCGGATTGCCCGGCGGCATCCGCTTTTTCGATTTGCATACCGCAAACCGCATCCAGTTGCTTATCCATTTGAAAACCTCCTTACTAAAATTCTAAAACTTGTGTGCAGCGGACAGGTCAAGTGCCACCGCAATCAAAATGTTCTTAATGATTCATTTGTATATTCGGCATCGGCGTTTCGTGATTCATCTCGCCCGCCCGCATTGATAAATCGCCGTAACGCGCTGCCAGCCAGAAGCCACCGGTGAGCATTGCAATCGTGATGAGCGTAACAATAATTTTGCTGGAAATTGGGACATTGTTGCCGCCGCCCATTTTCATTCCGCCCATCGCGCTCATCTCGTGCGAAGGAGCAACGGCGGCAGTTGCATTTTTCTTTGTGTCGGGCATCGCGGAGTGGTGCGTTTTCGGCATTGTTTCCATTTCATCCGACTCGTTTCCCCGCGAAATTTGTCGTTCCGTTTCAATTTTCGCGCCGCCTTTGCCGAGAGCGCGTTCCGTCCCCATTCCGTGTTTCAAACCCTTATAGACGAGCCAGACATTAATCGGATACGCCGGAATCGAGCCGATGAGCGTTGCCAGCGACATAATTCCCCAGAACTTTAGGCTCGTCGGCTCCATCGCCTGCATATCGCGCGTCATCAGAATAATCATCGTCGGAATCATCCCAGCCATTACCGCGTTCATCGAAAGCCACTCGGGAAGAACGGTGCTTTTGACCGCCTGCCAATAGTTTCCGCCGAGCATATCTTTCATAAACAACGCTTGAAAGATAAAAAGCCCAAAAGCAAAGCCCGCGAAGTATTCGATAACCGCATCAACGCCCATCGGCAAACCTAAAAGACTGGTAATCGCCGCCGCGACTATGATTCCCGTTGCGTCGCCCGCCATACAATGAATCGTCGAGCCGACGGCTTGTTTCCAAAGCGGCGCGATGAATTTTTCGTGCGTGTAAGGCGCGGGTTCGCGGCACGAAAACCAATAGACGATTAATCCGAAAATGCCGGTGTAAAGCGTGACTAAAATCCAGCCCCACTTCATTACTTTCATCTCCGGCGTGCGCGTGAATAAATCCCAGGCGACGTAAGCTACCGAAACGGCAGACAGCGCAAACCATATCCACAAAATAATGTCCATCGTGCTTGTCAGATTCATCTGCCAATCAACTTATAATTCGGTTAAAAAAACTCATTAGTAATTTCAACTTCCGGCTGCCGGACTCGGAATTCTTTCGGAAAACGGCGGCGCGTCCGATTCACGCGGCATTTCTGTTTCCACTTCGCCCCATTCGCTTTTGCCGCTGGCGCGTCCTTCACGCTCATTGATGATTTTAGCGGCGGCGTGTTTGCCGAATTTGAAAAACACGGCGGGCGTAACGATTTGGTCAAGCAAGGTCGAAGTCAGGATTCCGCCCAAAACAACAACCGCGAGCGGGTGCAGAATCTCCTTGCCCGGCTCTCCGGCGGCAATCGCTAACGGAACAAGTGATAACCCGGCAGTCAGCGCAGTCATCAGCACCGGCACTAATCTTTCGAGTGAGCCGCGAATGACCATCTGCTCGTTGAAATCTTCACCTTCCTCGCGGATTAAATGAAGATAATGCGAAATCATCATAATTCCGTTGCGCGACGTGATGCCGACAAGCGAAATAAAACCGACCAAAGTAGCAATCGAAAATACGCCGCCGGTTAAAAGCAGCGCGGCAATCGCGCCAATTAAAGCGAGCGGAATGTTTATCATCACTTGCAGGGCGGAGTGCCAATCGCCGAGGGCCTTGAGTAAAATAAAGAAAATGGCGACAAGCGAGAAAGCGGTTAAAATCGAAAGCGTTTTAGTTGCCGCTTGCTGTGCCTCGAACTGTCCGCCGTATTCGACGAAATGGCCTTCAGGTAATTTAACTTGTGCGGCAATCCGTTCGCGCATATCGCCGACTACCGAACCTAAATCGCGCCCCGCCACATTCGATTGAACGACGATTCGGCGTTTCGTGTTTTCGCGCAGAACCTGATTCGGACCCGGCAAATTTTCAATCGTCGCTACCGCCGAAACCGGAATCTGCGTTCCCTGCGGCGTGTCAACCGTGATGTTTTTGAGAGCGTCGATATTGTTTCTGGCTTCGTCAGCAAAACGAATGACGACATCGAAACGGCGTTGACCTTCGACGGCTTCGGAAACCTTTTTGCCGTTCAAAGCCGTTTCCAGAGTTTCGGTAATCTCTCCGGCGTTCAAGCCATATTGCGCCGCGCGTTCGCGGTCAACATTAAAGCGAATTTGCGGAATCAAGACCTGCTTTTCAATCGAAACGTCGGTTGCGCCTTCAACACCGCTCATAACATTGCGAATTTCTTCCGCCTTCGAGCGCAAAATGCTCAAATCGTCGCCGAAAAGTTTGACGGCAATCTGCGCACGCACGCCCGACTGAAGATGGTCAATGCGGTGCGAAATCGGTTGCCCGACATTCGTCGTGACTCCCGGAATTACGGAAAGTTTTTCCCGGATATCGTTCAAAATTTCCTCACGTTCGCGTGCGCCGTCTTTTTTAAGGTCAACGTCAATTTCCGTGTAGTGAACGCCCTCGGCGTGTTCATCTAATTCGGCGCGTCCCGTGCGTCTGCCGGTCGAGATGACTTCCGGCACTTCCAAGAGAAGTTTTTCGGCGATTTGCCCGATACGGTTCGATTCCGTCAAAGATGTTCCGGGCTGCGCCTGCACGTTAATCGTCAGCGTTCCTTCATTAAATTCAGGTAGAAAAGACGTGCCGACAAATGGCAGCGTGGAAATGGCGATTAAAAATAAAAGGCTTGCTCCGCCGATAACTAGCCACGGATGATGAATCGTGCGATGCAACAATTTCTCGTCCCATTTTTTTAGAAAGCGCACTAGAAAACCGTCCTTTTCTTCGTGCATCGCCTTCATTGTCGGCAACAAGTAAGAAGCTAAAACCGGCGTAACCGTCAAACTGACAAAAAGCGAAGCGACAAGCGCGGTAATATACGCCAAGCCAAGCGGCGCGAGCAGTCTGCCTTCCACGCCGGAGAGCGCGAAAAGCGGAATAAAGACAAGCGCAACGATAATTGTTGCGAACACGATTGACGAGCGGATTTCTAACGATGCGTGATAAATGACTTCGAGCGCGGGGCGCGGGGTTTCCGCTTTCCGGTTTTCACGCAGGCGGCGAAATATGTTTTCGATGTCCACAATCGCGTCGTCCACGAGTTCGCCGATGGCGACCGCCATTCCGCCCAAGGTCATCGTGTTGATTGAAATGTCAAACGCTTTGAAAATCAGGAACGTGACAACGAAAGAAAGCGGAATCGCCGTCAGTGTAATAAATGTCGTGCGGAAATTTAATAGAAACAGAAATAACACAATGACGACAAGAATTCCGCCATCGCGCAATGCTTCTTCGACGTTGGAAATCGAAGAGTCAATGAAATTAGCCTGCCGGAAAAGATTGGCGTTAATTTCCACGTCTTCCGGCAAACTCGCCTGTAATTCTTTGAGCGCGTCGTCAACCTTTTGCGTGAGTTTAAGCGTTGACGCGCCCGGCTGTTTTTGGATTGACATTATTACGGCGGGCTTTCCGTTTGAACCTGCGTCGCCGCGCTTGATGCGTGCGCCGAACTCGACGTTTGCCACGTCGCCGACCTTGACCGCCGTGTTATTGCGGTAGGCGACAACCGTGTTTTTTAGTTCATCAACCGAATAAAAACGCCCCAAATTTCTAACCAGATATTCCTGCGATTGCGCATCCACGAAACCGCCCGTCGAATTGCTGTTCGATTTCTCCAGCGCGGCGGTTACTTGCTCGACGGTTACGCCGAATTGCTTTAATTTTTCCGGCGTTACAAGAACTTGATACTGCTTGACACCGCCGCCGATGTTAATGACTTGCGCCACACCCGCAATCGTTAAAAGGCGCGGTCTAATTGTCCAATCGGCGAGCGTGCGAACGTCCAAAGGATTTGTTTTGCCCGATTTTGATTGGACGGAAACAAGCATAATCTCGCCCATAATCGAGGAAATCGGCGCAAGTGTCGGCGCGACTCCAGGCGGCAGACTTTCACCCGCCTGCTGTAATTTTTCGGTGACAAGCTGGCGGTTGCGATAAACATCCGTTCCCCAATCAAATTCGACGTAAATCACCGACAATCCGATGCCGCTTTGCGAGCGTACGCGCGACACACCGGGAACGCCATTCATCGCCGTTTCAATCGGAAACGAAACGAGCGTTTCGACTTCTTCAGGCGCGAGACCGCCTGCTTCAGTCAAAATCGTGATGGTCGGTTTATTAAGGTCTGGCAAAACGTCAACCGGCAGATTCAGCGCGACATAAGTTCCCCAAACTAGCAAGAGGGCGGCAAACGCCACGACAATCAGGCGATTTTGCAAAGACCATTTAATAATTGCGTTTAACATTTATTATCGCTTCTTACACTTTTGTTGCCGGTTGGAAACGGCGCAGAGATTAGCAATCTGTTCGGGTCGTATTTTCACTTGTTAATTCCTGCGCCGTTTCCATTGTTTTTCGTTTCAAAACAAAAGCGAAATTTTTACTTCGACCACTTCGCTTTCCAGGCAGCCATTTGTTTGATTTCGGTTTCTTGGGCTTTGATAATGTTCTGCGCCAGCGTCTTGATTTCCGGGTGTTCCGCCTTCTGCAAGGCTGCTTTTGACATAGTGATTGCGCCCGCGTGATGCGGAGTCATCATATCGAGAAAATGAACGTCGAAATCTTTGCCGTTCATCGCTTCCATCTTTTTCATCTCGTCGCCCGACATCATCATTTTCATCGAGTCCATCATTCCGGGCATTTCCATATTCATCGCGGCGGGTTTTCCCGCATACCATTTCTCGCGCCAATCTTTCATCGAGGCGACTTCCCGTGTTTGGTCGTCAATAATTTTCTGGGCGGATTTCTTTAATTCCTCGTTGTTCGATTTCGTCAAAACCATTTTCGCCATATCAACCGCGCCCTGATGGTGATGCGTCATCGTGTCGAGAAACTGCAAATCATACGGCGCAGATGCCGCATTCGGCGAAGATTTCATATCCGACATTTTCGACATATCGTGATTCGAGTTCATCATCGAGTCGTGATTCATCGCCGAATTGCGTTCATCGAAATTCCGTTCATCATCATCGAATTGTGATTCATCGAGTTCTGATTCATCACCGCCGAATTCGTGTTAACCGTTGCCGTTTGCTGGCAAGCCGCACCGAAAACCGAGAGCATCGCAGTTAAACTCAAACCTAATAAAATTCTTTTTTCATTTTTATAATTTCTCCTGTTTTTTAATTTTTTACCGAACTAAAACCTTTCCTTTCATCATTCCCATACCGCAGGCAAAACCGATTTCGCCTGCTTCAGTCGGCGTAAATTCAACCAATACGGTTTCGCCGACAGGCAGCTTTTTCGTGATGTTAAATTTGGAAAAGACAACTTCGCCGCCGCAATTTTCCGCGTCCGCGCGGGTAAAAGCGATTTTAACGGGTTTGCCTTTTTCAACTTTTATTTCAGAAGGCTCATAGCCGTTTTTACTAACCGTAATTTTAATTGCATCAGACGGAACCGAATCATTGTTTGCAGCTTTCGGTTGGTCGCCGCTTTCCGGCACGCGCACAATGAACGGGACATTAATCACTTTGCCGCCGCGCTGGAATTGCGCCCAGAGCTTATACAAACCTGCACGAGGAAATGCCGTATGCGCCGAAACTTCCGACTCGCTCGGTTTTGTAGTCGTGCCTTCCATTGTCGAATGTTTATGACCGTCGTCCGCGTGATTGTCGGATTTTTCATCGCCCATCTTCATTCCGTTCATTTCATCGTGTTCACCTTTCGACATCGGATGCGCGTGAACGAAATCCTTCATATCCTCGCTGATGATAACGAAGTGCGCGAGTTCGCCTAAATAATTTTGCAAATCGGTCGCGGGTTTGTTTGTCTTTGCGTCGAAGGCTTGAAAATCGAGCATCAATTCCTGCCCGGCTTTAATTTCCGCGCTCGGCTTCATCACGACTCGAAGCCCGTCAACCGTTTTTTCGAGTTTATGGTCGGGAACGAGCGCAACGCGCTCGCGTTCCGCGCCGCTCACTTTAACATCAATCCGCTCGACTATCTGCGTGGATTCTTTCGGCGTGAAATCGGCGTAAAGTTTATAGTCGCCGCCGTTCGGGAAAACGTGCGAAACGCGGTATGAGCCGTCCGCCTGCTGTTCCGGGTGAATGTGATAAAACTCCGCCAAATCCTTTGATACGATAAGCAAGTGCATCGGCTTTTCGTGAACGATTGATAAATCTTTCACTGTTACGCCTTGCCGGTCTTTGATGGTGAAAGAAAGCATTGCGGGCGTTCCGGCTTTAATCTCAGACGGCTCGCTTTTGAAATCAACGCTAAACGCTTTCGCCGCGTCGGTTGTCACAGGCGCATTGGCGTTCGTCACCGAATTGTTACTAAGGGCATTTGAATTCTTGGTGATTTGGCTTGTCGCTGTGTTGTCGCAGCCCGATAGCCAAATTGCGCTCAAAAGAAGCGCGACGATTCCTGATAAAACGAATAATTTTTTCATATAATTTTTAATTTTTATGCGGCGGGCTGCGTCGTGCGAAGCTGATACACGCCTTCGGTAACGATGCGGTCGCCTTCTTTCAATCCCGATTTAACTTCGTAAAAATCCGCTCCTTCCGCTCCCAAGGCGACGGGACGCTTTTCAAAATTTTCGCCGCCCGTGAAAACAAACACGAATGTTTGACCTTGTTCATTAACTACCGATTGTTTCGGCACGGCTAAAACTTTCGTGTCACCGCTTGTGTCAATCGTTATCTCGACAAAGTTTCCGTCGCGCAGTCTTTGAAGCGGATTTTTCACTTCATAAATGACGGAAACGGTACGCGTGTTCGAGTCAACAGTTTGCCCGATGGAAACGAGCCTGCCGTCGCCGTCCGGCGTGCCGATGGTATAAACCTCACCCGATAAAGCCGAAGACGTAAAACTCGCTCTGGTTGATTCGCGCACGACAGGCAAATCTTTCTCGAAAACCTGCGCTTCGAGAAGCACGATTGACAGATTGCTGATTGTCAAAACCTGCGTCGTCGTTTCGACCTGCTGCCCGCTCGTCGCATTAATTTCGTTGACGATTCCGGCAACCGGCGCGGTCAAAGGAAACGAGCGCGTCGGTTGATTGACTTTTGGTGCGCGAAAGATGTTTTGTCCGGCGTTTGTTTGTTTAATTTGATTGTCGAGCAATTTTACCTGCTGCTCGGCGGAACTGACTTCCTGCTCGGCGACTTTAACCGCCGTGAGTGCTTCTTCAACACGCTTTCGCGGGACTGCGCCGACTTCCACTAAATTTTCCGAGCGGCGCAATTCTTTTTGCGCTTGTGCAAGCTGCGTTCTCGCTTGACCTGCTTTAGCGCGTTGGTCGGCTTGCTGCGCCTGCAATTGCAGAACGCTATTTTTGATTTCCAAACGCTTTGCTTCGACTTCGCGCTGCTGCGCTTCGACCTGAAGCCTTTGCGATTCGAGTCCGACTTGTCCCGAAACGTCCAAGATTTGCTCGACTGCGCCGATTTGCTCGCCGCGTCCGACCGCCGAACCTAACGTTAATCCGGCTCGCAAAACGATTCTGCCCGCCACCGGCGGCACGACGACGGCTCGCGCATCGGGACGCGCCCGCACAACGCCCGTTGTTTTCAAGCCGCTCGTAATTTGTCTGACCGCGACCGGCTCGGTTTTGATGCCGAATAAAATCTGCGATTCTTTCGGAACGGTCAAAGCCGTTTGTAGTGCGTTCGCCGTTTCAGCTTCCGGCGCATTCTCCGCGTTTGTCCCGACTGGCGGCATTTCGGCAAGGCTTCTCGCTTGGCGCGGCGGCGCAAAATACGCGAGCGCAAAAGTTCCCAAAACAAAAATCAAAAGCGCAGCGGCGGCAACCGGAGCAATTTTCCGCGCTCGCCCTTTGAAATTCTCGCCCGGTTTCGTTTTGATGAAAACTGCGGCAAGCGTGCCGAGCGTCAATAAACTTAAAACCGCCATTCCAAGCCAAAACGTCAAGTTTATCGGCGATTTGACAACGCTAACCGGAAAATCAACGCTGAAATTTCGCTTGTCTGAAGTCGTCACGTTAAAAACGATTTTGAAGTTTCCGGCACTTGCGAAAGTGTAAGAGCCGCGATAGAAATCTTTCTCAAATTTGGTCGGCAAATTTTCCGCGACGCGTCCGCCATCGGCGGTTTTGATGTTTGCCATAACGGTTGCATCTTCAATAGCGACGGGTTCGCCTGCGCCGAACCCGCCTTCCACTTTTTCTGCCAAAAGAACGGCGAACTGCGAAGTCTCGCCGGTGCGCGGGTCGGAAGGCACTCGTTCGAGCCGGAC
Source organism: Acidobacteria bacterium 28-1 (assembly GCA_002050365.1). Taxonomy (GTDB): domain Bacteria; phylum Acidobacteriota; class Blastocatellia; order Pyrinomonadales; family Pyrinomonadaceae. Next base: position 35,899 of record MWYZ01000107.1, on the reverse strand, counting down.
GTTGAATTGTCCGGCATCGGTTTGCAGATTGCGCTCGGCGTGCGCGATTGTCACCGCGCCTTTTCCGGTTGGTTGCGCGGCGGTTTGTGTTTTTTCGTCGCCGTGGTCTTCACCTTCGTGCGCCCGCGTAACAGAAGGCAGTAGGCAGAAGCAGTAGGCAGTTATTAGCGCAATTACAACGCCGACAAACAAGAACCGACTGCCTACTGCCACTGCCAACTGCCTATCAAACTTTGAACTTTGAACTTTGAACTTTGAACTTTTCATCAATGTGAATGTGCCGCGCCGTAAAGAGCCTGCATCGTCATCACATCAACGGTGATTGCCGAAGTGATTGCCTTCGCCGCCGCCTCGTCCACGCCGTTCGCTTTAATCGTGCTGCCGAACGTGAATTTATCGTCGTGACTTTTGCCCGCAAACTGCGCGAGAAACGGCGCGGGAACGCCGTCGGCGCGAACTTCCTTGATAATGGGCGAGCCGTTTTTGTTATCGTAAACGACGACCATTTCCTTTCCGCCGGCGGTAACCACTGTCGCCGCGCCGATTTGCTTTCGCGCTCCGCCCGTCGTCGAAAAAGCTAAATACGAATGATGGTCGGTATCGGGAACTTTCGCGCCCGAATCCTTTTCAATATCGGCGATGGCATCCTTCGGAATATCTTTATGCTGCTTGGTAAAACTCTGCGCGTCGGGAAACACCGCTTTCACGCTTGCCGGTGTTTCGTCGGCTGGTTTTGTTTCGGCAGAATTTGTTACGGCTACCGTATTTGCGGCTGACGTATGCGCCGCCGGTTTGTTCGCGCTCGCTATATTCGTCGTTGTCGTATTTGTGCCACTCGAACACGCCGCTGCCGACAAACCTAAACTCACGCTCAAAGCTAAACTCATTGAAATTGTAAATTTTTTCATTTTTCTTTTTCCTCTTGTTATTGATTTGATTTTTCCTTGCTTGCCGTTTCAATCGGATTCTTTTTTAACGGAATCGCCTGAAACGATTTCAGAAAATTTTCTTTGTTAATTTGCCGCGGAACAATTTCCTCGTTGGGCAAAACGGAAGTCGAAACCGGCGCGAAACCCGACGGCGGAAGAGTCATGCCGAGAGCCGTTTCAAGTACGGTCAGCGCATTGTAATAATCACGCAAAGATTGGTTGTAGCCGGTGATGTTTTCCGTTAGACGACGTTGCTCATTAACCACTTCAAAAACGGAGAACTCGCCGAATCCGTAAGCCGAGCGAACGGTTCGCAAGTTTTCTTCCGAGCGCGGCAAAATCTGCGTCGAATATAAAACAAGCGTTTCCGCCGCCGCTTTATATTTCCGGTAGGCGACGGCAACATCGCGTTTTATCGTCGTTTCTAAAAATTCTCGCGTTCGTATGGCTTGCAACCTTTCGCCTGCCGCCGAAGCGATTTCGCCTTGGTTGCGATTGAAAATCGGAATATCCACCGACACGCCGAAAGTGAGCGCGTTGTCGGTTTGCGGAAACGGGCTAACTCCGAGAGATGGCGGAAAATCTATAATTTGTTTGTTGCGCGAGTAGCGAACCGAACCCGCGACGTTCGGAACTGATTGCGAGTGTGCCAGATTGATTCGCGCCGAGCCAAGCTGCTCGCCGATACGAGCCGCCTGCAAATCACTGCGCTCGCGCAAAGCAATACTGGTTAATTCCGACAAACCCAAATCGAGACGCGGCGGACGGTCGGCTTGCGGCGCGAGTTTAATTGATTCGGCAACGTCCGCTCCGGTTAAAGTTTTTAAGTTTAAAACTTGTATTTCGAGTTCGCTTCTCGCGGCAATCGCCTGCACTTTCAGCCGGTCGCTTTCGACTTTGACCAAATTGACATCAAGCGGCGCGATATCGCCTTCCTTCAGACGAGCTTCGGTAACGCGCACGATTTCATCGTCAGCCGCAATGAGTTTTTCCAATACGTCCAACTGGCGCGCGGCGGCAATCGCATTCGTATAACTCTGACGAATTCCCGCAGCTAATTGTCTTTCAATCCCCAACACTTCGGCGCGAATTTGTTGGAATTCGAGTTCGGCAACCGCAATTCTTTTGGAACGCTTGCCGCCCGTTTCAAAAATCTGTGTTACTCCGACCGACAAATCCGATTCCGCCTCGCCGCCCAAAAAACGCGGACTGCCGTATTCCATATCAAGAGTCGGATTCGGGCGCAAATTAGCTTGCCGCAAGCGTCCTTCGGCGATTGCCAGACGCTGCCGCGCCGCGAACAAATCCGTGCGGCGACTCTGCCCTAATTCAATCAATCTCTCAACCGTCAAGCCGTCCTGACTGACAAATTGTTCGGAGGTTGATTTCACCGATGTCAGCGTTGGAGCGAGAATAGGCTTTTGCTGTTGTGAAAACGCAACGGCGGCGAAAACAAAAAATGCCGTCGCCACCGTCGCCGAAGCCGAAAGAAGACAGGAAAATCGTTGCGGCTTTTGAAAACTACCCTTGCTCGATTTCTTTTTGGTTAAAAACATTCCGAATTCACTCTGGCTCAAGCCGAAACAGTTTCCTCTTTCAGCGACTCGCTTCCGCCGTCGGCGAAATGCCAGACGAAATAAATCAACCCGCCGAAGAGTGCCAAAACCAGCGCGAAAACAAACGCAATCAACGCGGTTCGCCCCGAAGACAAGGTGCTTTCCGCAGCCGGCGGCGCGGGCGCGACTTCAACGCCCGAAAAAGTCGCCGTATCGGTTTCGCCGCCATAAGTTAACTTGGCGCGAACGGTATAAGTTCCTTGCGGAAGAGCCGGAATTTTGACGTTATAGCTTCCGGCGGTTTCCGTTTTTTCGATTGCCGCTCCCGTAACCGAGCCGCTTGCGGATTCAATTTCAATCGCTGGGTTTCCCGTTTCAATCGGCTCATTCGTCTGAAATTTGGTGACGAACAGTTTCGCGGAAGTCGCCATATCCGGCACAAGAAACTGATGTTTGAGCGTTAATTCATATTCGCCGAGCCGAGCCGTGCGTGTAATCGTTCCTTTATCGCTAGTCGTTGCTTTCGGTTTCTGGTCGCCGTGGTCTTCGCCGCCGTGCGCGAATATTTGTTGGACGCTGGCGAAATGTAAAACTGAAACTGCCAGCAGGAGTAAAAACAAATTATTTTTTTTCATAAACGCCCGTAAAAAATCGTTTTCTGAATACAGAAATTTTTGATTAGGTAGTGCAAACGGTGTGCCTGCGGAAAATGTAGCCTCGGAGGTCGCTACCATCGGGGCTGTAGAATATTTTTGAAACGGCGGATATATAAGCAAGCTGAGTGAGTTGTCCGAACGCACACAACCTACTGTCTGTAATCAAACATTTTTAGATGAGTACCGCGACCGTTCTACGAGAATTAGATGATAGACTTCCACTAAAAATACTTGTGAGAATAAGTTTAAGTTAAAAAATACTTGAGCCGAACTTGACGGGAAAGGAAAAATTATAATTAACTGTAAACGAAGGATAGCTGCCCGATTGAAACCACAGAGTATCAACCTGGGCAATTGCTGCTAATTATTTGTCCAAACCAAGTCCTAAATTGTCCGTTTTGACTCATTCGGCTCTTTTATCCGCTTAGTTGAAAATTATATTTGAGCAAGTAATTACCGTAAGTTTAATAAAGCCTAACTTTGCATTAAGACCATTAACTGCCGTTCACCGGCTCCATAAAAATAAAAAAGTGGCGAGTTTATCTGCTCGCCACTTTTTTATTTTTTTGACTTAAAGTTTTTTACCGAGTCAAATAAATCGGTATTGGCAAATCGGCAGTCGCTCCGAAAGGAACTGAAAGAAGCGAACTGTTTGAACTCCGTTGAGCAAACCAATTCAGTGTGCCGCCAACATTGCGAACGACCGCCAGGTCGGTTTTTCCGTCACCGTCGTAATCCGCCGGGACAGCTGTATCACTTCCGATACCGAATTGCTGTCCGGAAAAACCTGAAGTGCTTCCTATCCAATACCAAGTGCCGGCTTGCGCACCTGAAGAGCGAAAAACGAGTGGGTCAGATTTTCCGTCAGCATCAATATCACCGGTCGTCACTTTATCGGAAGCAAAATCGCCGAAGGTTTGTACGTAAAGTTGATTGTTAGAACTCCTCAAACCGTAATAAGTTCCTGTGCTTTGACGATATACGCTCGGGTCGCTGATGCGGTCGCCGTCCCAATCGGCGATGATTGATGAATCGCCGGTCGTGCCGAAGGCAACGGCGAAAAAGCCGCGCGTGCTTCCCAAAATGTAAAAAACACTCGGCGCTCCAATCCGGTAAACGGCGTAGTCAGCTTTGCCGTCGCCGTCGTAATCGGCACAAGCTCGCGGATCATCCGTATTTATTCCAAAAGCCACGCCGTTAAATGTGTTATCTGAACTGCGAAGCGTATAAAAATTGCCGCTTCGCCAAACATTTAAATCGGTTTTTCCATCGCCGTCAAAATCACCCGGCACCACACTATCGCCATTCGCTCCAAATTGATTCGCCTTAAATGCACCATTGACGCTGTCAAGGCGATACCAAGTTCCGATGCTTGGACGAAATACGCTAATATCGGCGCGGCTGTCGCCGTCAAAATCTACAACTTTGTTGGCGGGTTTGATTTGTCCGCGAATCTCGCCGCCCAGAAAATTACTTGAAAGAACATTGAAATAAAATTGTCCTGCCTTGAGCGAAGCAACCTGCGCCGGCGTAATGTTAAAAAATGCAAAGAGACCCGCAGACGCTGCGCCCCCAGGCACTAAAGGTAAAGGGAACAGGATAGAAGCATTCACACCCGGCAGAGATGCGCCGTAAATGTGTGCCGCCGTTTGCGCGGAACCCAAATTAAAATAAAAATTTGAAGCGTAAATTAGGTTTTCACCTTCATTTAAGACAACTATTCCAGTGCCGGTTGCTGCGGAAGCATTTGCCGGAACTTCCTGAAGTCCGCTCAAGGTCGCTACAAAAGGTGCGGCGGGTTTAATTTGTCCGCGAATTTCGCCCTCTGGAAAAACAGCTGAATGAACATCAAAATACCACAAACCCGCCTTTAAGTCGGCAACTTGCGCGGGAGTTACCGACATAAATGCCTGTGGAGTGAAATTTCCGAATGTCGTTCCGCGTGAGCCGATATTCAATATAATCGGCGCATTTACTCCCGGCGCACCCGGACTGTGAATGTGCGCCGCCGTTTGATTGCTCCCCAAGCCGGAAAAATTCAGGGCGACCAAAACTTGCGTTTCATTATTAGTAAGTGTTACGACACCGAATCCTTTCGCAGTCGAGGCATTTGCCGGAACTTCCTGCGCTCCCGATAGATTGCCTGCAAATGTCGTGTCGGCTTTGACAATCACCGTTGTCAAAAAAATTACTGACCAGAATGTTGCCAACCCAAGCAAAATCTTCTTTTTCATATAGACTCCTTCGATTTAAAGTATTTCTAGTAAACTAAAGGGGAAAGTTAATTATTGTTTCAACTCTGTTTATACTCTTTTCCTAGAATAAATACAAGATTTGCTGCAGATAGGTAGTGTCTTAAATTTGCGTTGTCGTAAATCTATTATTCTCAGAAACGACCCTTTTTGAGACATCTGTGCCAACAAGTGAAAATGCAAATCGGAAGACATCCTTGATTCCCATCCTTTTTCTTTCTGATTATTGGAGTAATTATTTTAATTGTGGTCATCGCAATCTTTTTGAGGAGAAAGATGCATCACGGCTAAAGTTCAGATAATCTTAACACACAGATTTTAAATATTTTGAAGAAAATTTTCTTCACAGACAGCAATTTATGTGCAACATTACCATCATCTACGTATGACAAATTAGAATAAGTCGTGTATGTATTTTGTGCCGAAATAACTTGCGATAATAACACCAGACACACAAACGACAGCGCGATTTTTAAAGCCATTCTTTCACCCAACAATATCCCAGCAAAATTATTCATTTTTAATTCCTTTACAGAAGATACTGGACAGCTTTTGGAAACCGTTTTGTGTTTTGACGCTTTGAAAAAAGAGAAGGTCTTAAAGATTGAAAATATTTTGACCTGACCAGAGCGGCTAAAGATTGCATATCGGCATAAGTGAGTGATATTACCAATATAAAATCATACTCGACGCGACCTGCGCCGCCGCAAAAGAAAACAAAACCCGTTTCGTAGCTTGAAAGAAAGTTTCAGGAAGTCAAATGTCTGCCCACGAGAAATTTATTTCAAGTTGTCTTTTTCGTGCCTCAAAAACGTTCCATTTTAAGGTGTTTTATTTACTGACTTAAAAGCCCTTGAAACTCAATAATCGCCAATATTCCGTTCTGTTTTGTATTAAAAGCTGTCTCATAATCAGAACTCAAAATTAAATTCGTCTACTGACTTATGAAACAATCACAAACTAGGCTTTCTAAGCGTCAAAAAACAAATATTTTTAGCAACATAAATTTGTGACACTACCTGCAGATAAAACGTCATTTGTAACACTGAAAAATCTATATATTTTTCAATCGAATAATGTTACTCTTGACTGTGATTTGAAATCATTGGAGGAATTTTTATATGTCTTTAACAATTTGTCCCGAATGCGCTAAAGAAGTCTCAGCCGCTGCCGCTGCGTGTCCGAATTGCGGTCATCCATTTGTCAGACCGACTGTTCAACCGAGAGTAATCGTGAATGAATTTGTCGAGGAAGAAAGCGGTTTTCCAAAATGGGCTTTTATCCCGCTCGGACTTCTCGGCGTGGTGCTTTTGTTTGTATTATTTGCCTTTTTGCGAAAGGGTGATGATGAAGACCAACGAAATATCAATGTGCGAATTGCTTCGCAGCAGCCTGCGTCGAACGCTTCGCGCGAAACGACAACCGCCGCTCGCACTGATTCACCGCCAAATCAAGTAGTCGTTCCGTCAACTTCTCAACCCGGTCAAATTGTCGTTCCACCGTCCGCTCCGCCGCCGTCGCAAACCACCACGACAAATGTTCCTTTAACCGAAACAGTTGTTTCTGACAAAGGAACAGTCAGTTTAGAAGCAAAGATATTGAGTAAAAACGGCAGCCCGCAACCGGTTCGCGGAACAAGATTTTATCTTTTGAAAAAAAATGTCCAAAGCGTTCTCGATGATGCAGATATTGAAAACGATACCGGACAAAGCATTATCACCGCATTAGGTTTGTCAGTCGCAGATCCAGCCCGCTACGGAGCTATCAACCGCCAAGCGATGAGTGCCATCAGCAAAAATGCCGTTTATAACGCAACGACTGATTCGAGCGGCAAATTACAACTCAAAGATGTCAAACCGGACAGTTACTATCTATTTGCGATTACCAAAACGAGCAACGGTTTTGCTTTGTGGAATTCGCCGGTCCCGGTTACAATCCAGCCCGGTCAGAATTTGTTAACTTTAGACCCGGTCAATCCGACCGAAGTTACCGTGCAGCCCGACTTAAATTAATTCAAAACTTGTTTTAAATTAAGAGAGCAGAGAGTATAGAAATAGTAAATTTCTGAATACTGTCTGCTCTTTACTTTTTTTATGAATCCGTCTGAAATTTTCATCAATCAATACGGACGCGTGCGAAGCGGTTGGCGATTCGCCGTTTTTATCATCGTGCTATTCGCTTTGTTAGGTATTCTCGGCGGCATCGGCGGTGCGATTATCTTTTATTTGCCGATTGGATTTTTGGAAAATAGTCTGCTTGCCTTCGCACTTCCATATATTGTTTTGCTGATGGCTGCGGTATTCGTCGGTTGGCTGTGCGGACGGTTTCTCGAAAATTTGCCTTTTCGCGCGCTTGGCTGTTGGTTCACCAGTAATTGGTTGAAGGATTTAGCTTTGGGATTAATTTTCGGCGCGGCGGCAATGAGTGTTGCGGCGTTGATAACGGTAATTTTCGGGGCGACGAGTTTTCAGTTTAATCTCGCCGCCGGACAATCGGCGATTTTGCTGACGTTAGCCGTTTCGCTCGGAATTTTTATAATTGGCGCGGCATCGGAAGAAGCCCTTTTTCGCGGTTATATTCTGCAAACATTTGTTCGCGCAAATTTGGCTTGGTTGGCAATTACTCTGACTTCCCTGTTTTTCGCGGCGGGGCATCTGACAAATCCGGGCACAAATTATATTGCTATACTAAACACGGTTTTAGCCGGCATTTGGTTCAGCGTCGCTTACTTAAAGACGCGGACTTTATGGCTGGCTTTCGGGCTGCATTTAGCGTGGAATTGGGTGCAAGGTGCGGTTTTAGGTTTACCCGTCAGCGGCATTACCGAGATTACAACTGCGCCCGTTTTCTTGTCGACCAACAACGGCTTAATCTTTTTAACCGGCGGCGATTACGGCATCGAAGGCGGAATCGCCTGCACGATTGCGGTAATTTTTTTTATATTGTTGACTTGGTTTTTGCCAATTTTTAAACCGACCGAAGAGATGTTAAATTTAACCAGCAACGAAAATCCGAAAAATATCCTATCGCAAAAAGAAATTTTCACTGATTGAATTTTTCGTCAAAGATGTAACATTTCTTTATATAAGACGCTCGCTCAGATTCTCAAACTGTTTGAATCTTAAAAGAAATGTCTAATGCCCGCGCTGAATGCGTCAGACGCCCGACCGAAATCAAATCCACGCCGGCTTCGGCAAAAAAGCGCACGCGGTCTAAATCCATTCCGCCGGAAGCCTCGAGCAAAACATTCGGATTCAAAGACCGCGCCATTTCGACTAACTTCCGAGCTTCTTCGGGCGTTTGATTATCAAGCAGAACAATATCTGCGCCGGCTTCGACGGCTTCGCGCAGCTGTGCCCAATTCGATATTTCGACCTCAATTTTATGCAGATGTCCGACTTTCAATTTAGCCGCGCTGACGGCTTTCGTGATTCCGCCTGCCAGCGCGATATGATTATCTTTAATTAAAACGCCGTCGTCCAACCCGTAGCGATGATTTTTGCCGCCGCCGACGTTGACGGCGTATTTTTCGAGCATACGCAAACCCGGCGTAGTCTTGCGCGTATCAACAATCGTCGCGTTCGTGCCTTCGACAGCTTTCACGTACGCCCGCGTGAGCGTCGCCACGCCCGACATTCTCTGCATCAAATTTAGTGCAACCCGCTCGCCCGTCAATAAAACATCGGCGTAACCTTTCAAAGTGGCAAAAACTGTTCCGGCTTCCACTTCGTCGCCTTCGTTGAAGGTTGATTCAATTTCGGGATTCTCCGGATCGAGATGTGCAAAGACCGCTTCGGCGACTTCCAAACCGCAAATTACTAAATTTTCCTTCGCTAAAAACTTCCCCATTCCGCGCACGTTTTCGGCAACCGTCGCCTGTGTCGTAACGTCGCCGCGCCCGATGTCTTCCCGAAGGAATTCGCCGATGTCAGCCAAAATGTCGCTGTTTTCGAGAAAGTTCATATTTTATTTAATCGGCGCTTCAATTGTAATTTTCGGGTCGTATTCATAGGTCATTACCGAGCGAGTTTTTTCGATTCGCGGCTCAAGTAAACCCTTTACTCTTTCCGATTTGAGAAACAATCCATTTTGATCCAACCAAACGTTTATATCGTCAAAGCTCAAACCCTCAGACGTTTTTTCAATCGAAAGTTGACGCAGCCTTCGAGCCGAAACTCCTTCGACCGCATCGGGTTCCTCAGTGTATTGCATGCAAGAATTGTTACTACTGCCGTTTCCCGATCCGCTTCCGTTCCCGCTTCCACGCAAATCCTTTGAACTCCAAGGCTCGTTGTTTTCGCGGCGGTATTCCATAAAACCAATTCGTATGAATTCGCTGCGCGTTTCTTTATCGCCGATTTTTTCCGTAACCAGAAATCGTTCGCGGTCGGGAAGCAGTTTTTCGTGAATCTTCGATATTGACTTGATAACCGATGTTCCCTCTAGCGTGTCGGTTCTCAATACAGTCCGCCAAGAGCGTTCCCTCATTAACCGCTGACCGTTGGAGTTAGCGGTAAAAAATTCATTCGCCGAAATTTGCTTTGTTTGTGCAAAAGCAAGCGGCGCGACTGCGCAAAGCAAAATAAGAATTGAAATCGTTCGTAGAATCATATTAATTTAGAGCCTCCAAGTTTTGCTTCAAAACTATCACCTGCGTTTCAATTTCCGCAACCCGTTCGCGGATTTCATCAACTTTTTCCTGCGGTGCGCGTTCGACAAAACTCGCGTTTGAAAGTTGCGCATTCAATCGTTGCTGTTCAGTTTCGAGTTTGTTCACTTGATTTTCAAGCCGCGCGATTTCCTTTTCAAAATCAATTAAACCTTCGAGCGGAAGCGCGATTTCCGCGCCACCTGTCAAAACAGCTTTGGCAGAGGCTTTCGGAACGTCTGGCGTTTCGGACAAATTTAATCGTTCGGCGCGAGCTAGTTTCAAAATTTGCGCTTCGTTCGATTTGAAAATCTCTCGCAAATCGGCGTTTGCTGCGACATGAATTGCGGGTTTGTCGCTCGGCTTAATATTCATCTCGGCGCGAATGTTTCGCACTTTTGAAATCAACTCAATGACGGCTTGCATTTCCGACTCGGCGCGTTCGTCAATCATAGAAACGTCACCGCGCGGAAAATCGGCGAGCATAATTGTTTGTTCGGCGTTTTTGTATGCGTCGTTGTGTAAATCCTTTGAAACTTCCGGCAGTTTTTGCCACAATTCCTCGGTCAAAAAAGGCATAAACGGATGAAGCAAGCGCAGGGCTTGTTCGAGAATTGTGATAATTCGGGAACGCGTCGCGTCGCGCCTTGTATTCGCTTCTTCCGACGTGATTTCATCCTTGACGAATTCGATATACCAATCGCAAAAATCGTCCCAAAAGAAATGGTAAAGAAGCTGAACGGCTTCGTGAAAATTATAATTCCCCAACGCTCGATTGACATTCAAAGCGGTTTTATTAAAACGCGAAATTATCCATTTATCAGCCAGAGAAAGATTTTCCTTCGGATTATCTTCGGCGAAGGCGGGGACAACCCGGTCTAAAAACTCTTCGTCCTCCTCGTCAAATTCCGCCAGTTCGTCGCCTAATGATTTTTTAATTTCAACGGCTTCGGCTTGCGGATTAATATAGGAGTAATCAACTTTTGCGCCTTCCGAATTCATCAGACAAAAGCGCGTCGCATTCCAGATTTTGTTGGCAAAATTGCGGAAGGATTCAACCTTTTCGTCGCGCCACGCAAAGTCAACGCCGGTTGCCGCATCTGCCAGCGTGATGCGCGTTGCGTCAACGCCGTATTTCTCAAAAGCATCGAGTGGGTCAATGCCGTTGTTTTTCGTCTTCGACATTCGCTGACCGTTTTTGTCTAAAACATTTCCGTGAATAATCACGTCTTTGAACGGTTTTTCGCCGACAAACTTCAAACCGGTCATTACCATTCTCGAAACCCATAGAAAAATAATATCGCGTCCGGTAATTAAAACATCCGTCGGATGAAACATTTTTAAATCTTCAGTTTCAGTCGTTTCGCCAGTCCAGCCGAGCGTCGAAAATGACCAAAGCGCAGAAGAAAACCACGTGTCGAGAACATCCGCGTCCTGCATTATTTTAGCGGTTTTCGCTTGTTCCATTGCTTCTTCTTTGGTTCGCGCAACATAAACATTTCCTGCCTCGTCATACCACGCGGGAATCTGATGTCCCCACCAGAGTTGGCGCGAGATTGCCCAGTCTTTTAAGTTTTTGAGCCAGGTTGTATAAACCTTTTTGTGCGGAATTTGCGGATAGAAATGCGGCGAGTTTTCTCTCTCCATTAAATCCAAAGCCATATCGCGCATCTCGTTCATTTTGACAAACCATTGTTCCGAAAGAAGCGGCTCGATGACAGTTTTGCAACGCTCGCAAATGGGCAGCACAACTTCGTAATCGTCAATCTTTTCGAGCAAGCCTAATTCTTCAAACTTTTCGACTACTTTTTCACGCGCCGCGTATCTGTCTAAACCTTCAAACTCCACGCCTGCATCGCTGTTCATCGTCGCGTCGGTGTTCATCACATTTAGCTGTTCGAGATTATGACGCAAGCCGACTTCGTAATCGTTCGGGTCGTGCGCGGACGTAATTTTTACCGCGCCCGTTCCGAACTCCGCGTCAACGTATTCGTCGGCGACGATTGGAATTTCACGATTCGTCAAAGGCAATTCAATCGTCTTTCCGATTAAATCCGTGTATCTTTCATCGTCGGGATTAACCGCCACCGCCGTATCCCCAAGCATCGTTTCGGGGCGCGTCGTCGCTACCGTCAATTTTTTATCCGAATCTTTTACCGGATATTGCAGGTAAAAAAGTTTGCCGTCTCTATGGGTTTCCTCTTTAACTTCTAAATCCGACAGCACGGTTTTGTCCTTCGGACACCAATTTACAATCCGCTTGCCGCGATAAATCCAGCCTTCTTCATAAAGGCGTACAAAAACTTCGCGCACTGCACCAGATAAACTTTCGTCCATCGTAAAACGCTCGCGCGACCAATCAACCGACAGACCTTCACGGCGAATCTGATTGGTAATCGTGTCGCCGTATTTTTCCTTCCACGCCCAAACTCGTTCGGTGAACGCTTCGCGCCCAATGTCCTGCGGCGTTTTGTGTTCGTCTTTTTTCAATTGGCGCGTAACCATTAGCTGCGTGGAAATTCCCGCGTGGTCAACGCCGACGAGAAAAAGAGTTTTATAGCCGAGCATTCGTTTCCAGCGCGTCAAAACGTCCATCAAAGTGTGTTGAAGCGCGTGTCCCATATGCAGACTGCCCGTTACATTTGGCGGCGGAATGACGATTGAAAAAGTTTCGGCATCCGGGTTTTCGTTGATCTCGGGCGTGAAACAGCGGTTCGCTTCCCAAGTTTGATAATGCGTTTCTTCGGCTTCTTTTGGATTATATGATTTTGCAATTTCCATAAATTAAGTTGTCGGTTGTCGGTTGTCAGTAGTCAGTTGTCGGTGCATTGTTGTCTAAGTTTTCAAAACAACCAATATTTTACCTTCCGAAGAACTGACAACTGACTACTGATAACCGACTACTGATTCTAAAACAAAAGCGGTTAGTTTTCATTTGAAAGGGCGAAAACTAACCGCGTAATTTTTAATTTCAATTCGCTCGTTTATTTTTACTTCGCCATTTGCGAAACGACTTCGTTAACGATTTTTTTGATGACCTTATCAGACATTTTTTCGACTACTTTGTCAGCGATTGCTTCAATCATTTCCGGTGATAAACCGTCGAATCGTGCCGAATCAGCATTAATTTCTTTTTGTTCAACAAAAGTTTTGACTGTTCCGATTCCGCTTTGACTTGGCGCGGATTCTTTTTTCGGCTGTGGTAGTTCAAGCAAATTGAAATCATCGAAATCCAGTGCGGGCGCAGTTTTGGTTGTTGAGGATATTCCGGAAGTTTTATTTCGCTCGTTAAAATTCTGCTCCGATTCAATGGTTATGTCTTCTTCTGCAAAATCTATTTCACCGTCGAATTCATAAATTTTCTCATCGTGCAGAGCAACTTTTTTATCTTTTGTATATTCCGTATCTTCTTCATCCGTTTCTTTTTCAAATGAATGCTGCGTTATTATCCATTCGTTTTCCGTTTCGTCTTCGGCTGAACTCTCAAAAGCAGCCGTTTGCTCTTGCGAAATTAATTTCGTATGCTCGGCGGACGATTCATCCGCCGGTTTGAATTCAAATTTTTGCGCTTCGTCAGTCGGCAAACTGCCGATTTGATTCGTGATTATAATCTCGTTATTTGTTGCTGTATCTTCTAAATTTTCAGTCGAAGTTGGTTCTTCATCAAGCGCTTCCATTTCTAATGTGTCGTGAAAACTATTGACGGCGGATTCTTCCGTAAAATCTGTTGTTTCTTGAGCGTCGAGCAGATTGGAAACTTTGTTAATTAATTGACGAATAGATTGAAATGGTTTTGTCAGGTAATCGTCCGCGCCGACCCGGCGCGCTTCATCTTCGTCGAATGGCTCGAATGAACCGACCAGCAAAATCACCGGAATTTGCTTGGTTTTATCATCCTGCTTAATCATTTCGCAAATTCGGTAGCCATCGAGTCCGGGCATATTGACATCAGCCATCACCAAATCGGGCGTGTCTTCGACGAATTTTTGCATCGCCGCATCTCCATCGCCGACGGTAATGACTTCAATTCCTTCGTCGGCAAACGTCAGATTAACGACTTTTTGAATCGTTACCGAATCGTCTGCCAGAAGTAGTTTACGTTTTGACACCGTGCGAATCTTCTCCTTATCGAATTCAAAAAAATTTTATTGTGAAACAATCGGTTATGCTCAATTACCGCCAGCTAGTAATTACTTAATAGTATATTAGCAAACTTCCCGCCCGCTTTACGAATCAGCAGAAAGTTTTGCCGCTAGTTTTATTGCGGCTTTCATACTCGAAGCGTCCGCTATGCCTCTTCCGGCAATATCGAACGCGGTGCCGTGGTCAACTGAAGTTCTCACCAAGGGCAAGCCGAGCGTTACATTGACCGACGCGCCGAACGATAAACATTTGACGGCAATCGTCGCTTGGTCGTGGTAACAGGAAACCACCGCGTCGAATTCGCCCCTGAATCCGCGCAGAAAAATTGTGTCCGGCGAGAACGCGCCGGCGACATCAATCCCGAATTTTTTCCGGCATTCCTCGATTGCCGGCTGTATCTCGCTCGCTTCTTCCGCGCCGAACATACCATTTTCCGAAGCGTGCGGATTTAGTCCGGCAACTGCGATTCGGGCATCTCTTTTAAGAAGTTTAGAAATTTCTCGGTGGGTAAATTTTATCAGTTCGACCAGTTTTTCTTTCTTCACCAATTCAATCGCCACACGAAGCGAAACGTGCGTCGAAAGCAAAACGACGCGCAGTTTATCGGCGAAAAAACTCATCGCAAATTCTTTCGTGTCGGTTAAATCGGCGAGAAATTCCGTGTGTCCGGGAAAATCGTAACCGCCGAGCGCAATCGCCCATTTACTAATCGGCGCGGTGGCAATTGCATCAATTTTTCTCTCGCGCCAGAGACGAACGGCACATTCGATATATTCAGCAGCAGCCTTTCCCGCCGCCGCCGAATCTTCACCCAAAATTATTTCTTCTCGCAGATTATTTAAATTATAAACGGCAGTTTGGTTTGGATTCGTCAAAGAAGTGTTTAGAACATCAACAAAATCAAAATCCAATTTCAAAGCTCGCGCTGTTTTTTGTAGAAAAACGAAATCACCGATGACAATCGGCACACAGATTTTTTTAAGATTTTCGTCCGCTAAGGCTTTAAGTGTAATTTCCGCCCCGATGCCGGCGGCATCACCCATTGTAATTCCGATTCGCGGTAAGTTGCGGCTTATTTCTTTCGGCTGGAGATTTTCTTCGCTTCGTTTAACATTCACTAAATTATTTTTACATAAAAGCGGCAGTAATAACTAATCCGATTCAGACTTAACTTTTTACTTTTTACTTTTGCCTTTTTACTTTTTACTTTTTACTTTTTAACTTCCGCCTCATACATATATTTTATGTTGTGTTTCGGCGGGAGAAAATTCGGCGCATCCGAGCGATTAATTTTCAGCGCGTCTTTGTTAGTGGAGAGTGGAGAGAAGAAAATTCGTAGTTTGTTCTAACAATGTTGTTAAATGATTTATTCTCCGCTCTCCACTCATACTCTCCACTAATTTTTAGTCCGCCTGTCGGCGAATAAACGTGGGAACATTTATATCTTCTTTATTTGCATCCGCCGAATTGTAAGCTGCCGACGAATTAAAATTTCCGACAGCTGCGGCAGTGGCGGTATTGCTTGCGGTCGTAACTTCTGGCGCGGTGGTTTGCGGCATCATCTGCTTTTTATTGTCAAAGCCGGTGGCGATAACGGTGATTTTCACCGCATCTTTCATCTCTTCATCAAAGACCGTGCCGAAAATAATATTCGCGTCTTCGTGGGCTTCTTGGTAAATCAGGGAAATTGATTCTTCAATCTCGTCGAGCGGCATATTTTTTGAACCGGTGATATTTATAAGTGCGCCTTTCGCTCCTTTGATTGAATTTTCTTCCAGCAATTTTGAATCAATCGCCGCTTTCATCGCCTTGACCGCCGCGCCGTCGCCGCTTCCGTGTCCGATGCCCATTAACGCTACGCCCATTCCCTGCATTACCGATTTAACGTCGGCAAAATCGAGATTGATAATGCCCGGCACGATTATTAAATCCGAGATGCCTTGAACGGCTTGCAACAAAATCTCGTCGGCGCGGCGGAACGCTTCCATAATCGAAATTTTCTCTTCGACTTCTTTTAATTTTGAATTCGGAATCGTAATAATTGTATCAACACAGCCGCGCAGTTCGGCGAGTCCTTCTTCGGCTTGCCGCATACGTTTTTTGCCTTCGACGGTGAACGGCTTGGTAACAACGGCGACGGTCAATGCGCCGAGTTCGATGGCGAGCGCGGCAATTACGGGAGCGGCTCCGGTTCCCGTTCCTCCACCAAGTCCGGTCGTAACGAAAACCATATCTGCGCCCTGCAAAACGTCAATTATTTTCTCGGTGTCTTCAATAGCGGCTTTGCGCCCGATTTCAGGATTTGCGCCCGCTCCTAAACCGCGCGTCAAATTACTTCCAAGCTGTATTTTTATCGGAGACTGTGAATCGTTTAAGGCTTGCAGATCGGTATTAACCACGATAAAGTTAACACCTTTAATGCCGGCTTCAATCATACGGTTAACCGCGTTACCGCCGCCGCCGCCGACACCGATAACAATGATTTTTGCGCCAGTAATTGGCGGCTCGTCGATATAAATTTTTAAGTTATTATTTTTCATTTGAAGACCGTCCGTCCGTATTATTTAAGATTCCCGTTAATGAATTTTAGTATCTAAAGCTAATCGAGATGATTTTCGATGAGATTTCCGATTTCAACAAGATATTGTGTCTCTGGCGAAAAAGCATACAACGATTTGGGGTAAAAAATCTAGTCGAAATGTTACATTTACCTAAATTTCTCTCGAAAATTTTCAAACCACTCGGCAACTTTGCGCGTCGGCGACTTTCCGCTCTCAGATTGCCGGCGGATTTGCGAACGCATCGAAGCCAGAGCCAATCCGCCGGCGACCGCCCATTCCGGACTTTGCACTTCGTCGAGCAAGCCGCCGAAGTGTTTTTGCTCCAGAAATCCGAGTCTGGTCGGCGCGTCGAAAACCTGTTCGGCAATCTCAACCATTCCGCGATTCAGAGAGCCGCCGCCGGCCAAAACCACGCCGCTCGAAATTTGTCCGCGATTGCTGAAAACTTCGTGCGCGATGTGCTGCAGAAGTTCGACCGCTCGCGGCTGCATAATATCGCATAAAATTTCCTTCGACAGTTGGCGCGTTTCCTGTCTGCCGACCGGCGTTACTTCGATAACCGATTGCTTTTCCTCGTCGCTCATCAGAAATCCGGCGACGCAGCCGTAAAAGTGTTTAATTTTCGTCGCTTCGGGAATCGAAACGCGCAAGCCCACGGCGATGTCTTTCGTAAACAGTATTCCGCCGAACGGAAAAACCGCCGTATGCTGCACTGCGCCGCGTCCAAAAATCATCAAGCTGGTTACTTCCGCACCAATGTTCACCAGTGCGCAACCGTATTCTTTATCGTCATCGGTCAGAGTGCTGTTTGCCGCCGCGAGCGGTTCGAGCATCATACTTTCGACTTCCAAATTCGCCCGATGAATCGCCTTGACGACGTTTTGTTTGCCCGCGCTCGGACTTGAAACAACGTGAATCCGACTTTCCAGACGCGCCCCACGCATTCCAATCGGTTCGACAATTCCGTCTTGCCCGTCAATGATGAATTCCTGCGGCAGACGGTCAACGATTTCCCAGCCGGCAGGAAGCTGCATCGCGCTGGCGGATTCGACGGCGCGTTCGACATCCTCAGTAGAAATTTCGCGTTCGACACCTGCCACCGCGACGACACCGCTTTTATTTTCACCGCGCAGATGTTCGCCCGAAAGATTGACCGTCGCCATTTGGATTTCCAAACCGCTGACGCGCTCGGCTTCTCCGACCGCTTTTTTGATTGATTCGACAATCGCATCGGTCGTCGTTACGATTCCACGCCGCAATCCGCGCGATTCGGCTTGTCCGAAACCGACAATGTTCATTTTGCTGCCGTCTGACGGTTCGCCGATTATGCAGCGCACTTTGCTTGTGCCGATGTCTAAGCCGACTGCTTGTATTTCACGATTCATTATTTTTGTCAGTTGTCAGTAGTCGGTTGTAAGTTGTCAGACATTAAAATAGAAAAAACTGACAACTGACAACCGACAACCGACTACTAACTCCGATATTTCACTATCACATTTTGCCCGTTGGAAATAATCGCTTCAATTTGCGTTCCTTTATTTGCCACAACTTCCAGAGCCTTTTGCAGACGCTTGGCAAAATTCTCTTTTCCCAAAGAAACCGTTATGTTCTCGCCCGAATCCTGGACGATTGCCTGCGGGTCTTGCAAATCCGCCAGATTGACCGAACTGACACGCCTAGCGAGTTCAAAATCCTGCCATTCATTGAGCATTTTCAAATAAATCTTCACACGCTCTTGATTATCTTTGGCGGCTTTTTCCGTTTTCGATTCGTCCCAACCGCGCAAAACAAACGGCGGACGCGCTTCATCTTTGCCAACCGCACCGAGAATTACTGATTCTTCATCCGCCCAAAAATCGCCTGCCTTCATTTTTGCAATCACTCGCGGCACGCGCTCGCGCACGCTGACTCGCAAACCGTCGGGCAAAACGCGCGAAACAACCGCCGATTTAACGAATGTTAATCGTTCGACATCGGTTTTTATCACGTTCAAATCCGCGTTCCACACGCCCGACTTTTCCGTCTGACGGCTAACAATTTTTTCGATGTCATCTTTTGAAGCCCGATTCAAACCGCGCACGTCAATCGTTTTGACATCGAAAAAAGTGGAAGCCGTTACCGTTCGATAACCCATCAACGCTAAAACTCCCAAACAAACCAAAATGCCGAAGACAAAAAAGAGCGGAACAAAAAAGTTTGCAAATTTTCCGTAAGTTTTCCTGCGGTTGACGGCTGCTCTCTTACGCGGTCTTTTTGCCGCGTTTGTTCTGCGTGGTGTTGTTTTTTGTATTGCCATAATTTCTGATGCGACACGGTGACGCGGCGGTTCGACGCTCAACTTGAACTTTTCTCTCCGTGTCTCCGTGTCTCCGTGTCTCTGTGTCGCAAAGTTTCTAATATCTCATCGGAAAGCCGCGTAATGCTTCCCGCGCCTAAAGTTATTACCAAATCGCCCGTCTGCAAATTCTCTGCAACTTTTGCGGCGGCGGTTTCAATCTCGCCGATATACGCGACATTTTTATGTCCGAATTCTTTAATTTTCTCAGTCAAAATCTCCGCCGTAACATTCTCAATCGGCGGCTCGCTTGCCGCGTAAATATCGAGCAGATAAAGCACGTCGGCGTTATTGAAACAGCGTGCGAAATCTTCCATCAACTCATTTGTTCTGGTGTAGCGGTGCGGCTGAAAAACCACGACCGTCCGCCGCCCGCCCGAACCGTCTTTTGCCGCCGCTAAAGTTGCTAAAATCTCCGTCGGATGGTGTCCATAATCGTCAATGACCGTGATGCCGTCGGCTTCACCTTTAAATTGAAAACGACGATTTGCATTTTTGAATTGAGCAAACGCGGAAGTGATTTGTTCAAACGGAACGTCGAGTTCGAGCGCGACCGTCGTCGCCGCCAGCGCATTATAAACATTATGTTGTCCCGGCACGGGCAAATTTATCTCACCCAAAGCTTCGCTTCCCTTCCAGACGGTAAAACTCGAACCGAACGTATCGTTATAAGAAATGTTATGTGCTGAAACATCGGCTTGCGCGGTGAACCCATAGGTTACGCGGCGGCGTTTAATTGCCGGAATAATTGACTGCACATTCGGGTCGTCGAGACACAAAACACACGCGCCGTAAAATGGAACTTTGTTGACGAAATCAGTAAAACACTGCGTAACGTCTTCCATTCCTTTGTAAGATTCCATATGTTCGCGGTCAATGTTCGTCACGACGCAAATCGTCGGGCTGAGCATCAGAAACGAACGGTCGCTTTCGTCAGCTTCAATAACAAACCAATCGCTCGTGCCGAGTTTGGCGTTCGACCCCAATGTATCAACTACGCCGCCGACAATCGTTGTCGGTTCAACGCCCGCGTGTCCGAGAACAGTTGCGACCATCGAAGTCGTCGAAGTTTTTCCGTGCGAGCCGGCAACGCCGACCGAATACGGTTTCAAAGTCATTAATTCAGCTAACATTTCAGCACGCGGAATAACCGGAATTTTCTTTTCTCTGGCAATTGCAACCTCTGGATTGTCTTCTTTAACTGCCGATGAATAAACGACTACTTGCGCGTCGCCGACGTTTTCCGCCGCGTGTCCTTCGTAAATTGTCGCGCCGAGTTTCTCCAGCCGATTGGTCGTTTTCGACTTCTTCAAATCCGAACCCGACACCGAGAATTCGAGATTGCACAAAACTTCGGCGATGCCGCTCATACCGATGCCGCCGATGCCGATGAAATGTATATTTTTAACGTGCCGAAACATTTCGATTTTGGATTTTGGATTTTGGATTTTGGATTTCTGTATAATCCGCAATCTCAAAACTAAAATCAATTTTTCCCTTTCGCCAAATCTTCAATCAAATCAACCGTAACTTTTGCCGCGTCCGCTTTTGCCAATTTCTTTGCTGCTCGTTCCATTTCCGTAATTCTTTCTGGATTCTCAATCAATCCTTTTATTTCACGTGCCAAATTTTCACCTGATAAATCCGTCTGTAGAATCATTTTCGCCGCGCCTTTGGCGACTAACGCTTCAGCGTTTTTTCGCTGATGGTCGTCGGCGGCAGTCGGAAGCGGAATCATAATTGCGGCTTTTCCCGCCGCCGCCACTTCCGCGCAAGTCGTCGCGCCCGCCCGCGAAATTATCAAATCCGTTTTGGCAAATTCGGAAACCATATCCGAAATATACCGGCGCACATCCGCCGTTTCCCAACCATTTTCGGCGTAATCTTTTTCAATCGTCGCAAAATCCGATTCGCCCGTCTGATGCGTTATTTGCAATTGATTTTTGAACGGCTGCAAATGTTTTAATGCCCCAACCATCGCCGAGTTAATCGCTCTCGCGCCCTGCGAACCGCCGAAAATTAAAAGGTTTATTTTCTCACCTCTCTGTTTCGGCGCGATGTCAAAGAATTCTTTGCGAACCGGATTCCCCGTGACAATTCCCTTCTTTCCGAAATACGGCATCGCTTCTTCAAACGTCAAAGCGGCTTTCGTCACAAACGGCGCAAGCCGACGATTCGTAAATCCGGGAAGCGCGTTTGAATCCATCACGAGCGTCGAAACGCGCATCAGAGAAGCCATCAAAAGAACCGCGCCCGTTACATAACCGCCTGCCCCGACCACGACATTCGGTTGAAAATCCTTTATCAATCTTCGCGCTTCGAGAAAACTTTTCGGCAAAATCAGCAAGCCTTTCAACTTTCCGAGAAATCCGACGTTTTTCAATCCCGCACTGTTTATTAAAGAAAGCTCGAAGCCGTTTTCGGGAACAATTTTCGATTCTAAACCGCGAGCCGTGCCAACAAACAAAACTTTCGATTCAGCGTCGCGCCGCATAATTTCTTTGGCAACGGCGATGCCCGGATAAATATGCCCGCCTGTTCCACCTGCGGCAATTAAAACTTTCATTTCAGTCCCGTCTTTCCGCGCTTTCTACGATTCAGCGTTTCCATTTCCGATTTCTCAAACGAAGCAAATCCCGCGTGCTGCGATAAATTCAGTAAAATTCCAACGGCAAACAGCGTAACAATAATCGAAGAACCGCCGTAGGAAATAAACGGAAGCGGAATGCCTTTCGCCGGCAGAATCGAAATGACGACCGAGATATTAAAAAGTGCCTGCACGATAATTCCCGTGATAATGCCGATGCCAAGAAGCATTCCGAATCGGTCGGGCGCGAGCAGCGCGGCGCGAGTTCCGCGCCACAACAAAAGTCCAAAAGCTACGACCACGCAGAGCGTTCCGACCAATCCCAATTCTTCGCCGACGACCGCGAAAATAAAATCCGAATACGGATACGGCAAGTAGAAAAGTTTCTGCTGACCTTTGGCAAAACCTTCGCCGAGAATTCCGCCGGAACCGATGGCGTAAAGCGATTGGACGACTTGGTAGCCGGAAGAGCTTGATTTCTCAAATGGGTCGGCAAACGCAACCAAGCGTTCGATGCGCCACGGCGCAAAAACCAACGCGCCGACTCCAATTAACAAAAGCCCAAACCCGACGGCGGCGAGATGCAAGATTTTCGCGCCTGCCGCAAAATATATGGCAACGAAAATCGCGCACAAAACCATCGCCGTTCCCAAATCCGGCTCAAGCATAATCAGTGCGCCGAAACCGCCTAAAACCAACGCACACGGTAGAACTGTTTCTCTTAATTGGCCGACGGCATCTTTTTTTTCCGTCAAAAAATAGGCGAGAAAAATCGGCAGAGCGATTTTGGCAATCTCCGACGGCTGAAACGAAACTCCGGGAAAACGAATCCAACGCCGCGCACCATTGATTGGCGGAAAACCGAAAACCGCCAATAAAAGAATCGCGGTTATGGCTAATATCCCATAAACAACCGTTTTGTCCTGATACCAATGATAATCAATTTTGCTTGTCGCATACATTACCATTAAACCGATTAACGTAAAACCGAACTGCTTATAAAAATATGTGAATTGGCTTGCGCCTTCGGTTTCCTTCAAAGCAATCATCGCCGACGCGGAATAAACCATCACCGCGCCGAACAGCGCGAGGCTTGCGGCAATCGCAAATAAAAACCAATCTATGCGGAGCTGTTTTGTCATAAAATCAAAGTCTTGAGTCTTGAGTCTGAAGTCTTGAGTCGGTTTTGCTTCCGACTTCAGACTCAAGACTCAAGACTTCAGACTTAAATTCCTTTCCTCTTTCCTCAAATGAATTAAACATATCGAAACTTGCACAAGCGGGCGCAAGCAAGACCGAATCTTTCTCGAGTGCCGCCGCAAAAGATTTTTTTACTGCATCCGGCATCGAATCAGCGCGGACGATTTCCGCAAAATCTTTTAACTGACTTTCGATATTGTCCGCATCCTCGCCGATTAAAATTAATCGGCGAACCGTTCGTTTTATCAAATCGGCAAGTGGCTGATACGGAGCGTTTTTTCCGCGCCCGCCGAGAATTAAAACAGTTTTCCCCGCTTCTTCCGACAATGCTTCGAGTGCTTTCGCGCTTGCGTCAACCGATGTCGCTTTTGAATCGTTGTAAAATTTTACGCCCTCGATTTCCGCTACGAATTCGAGCCGATGTTCGACGGCTTGAAAACTTCGCAAAGTTTCGCGCATTGAATCGGGCGATGCGCCGCAAGCTAATCCGGCGGCAAGACTCGCCAAAACATTTTGGACATTGTGAACACCGCGCAACGTCATTTCATCTCGCGTTGTCAAAATTTTTTCCTTGCCGTTCGCCCGGCTGATTAAATCGCGTCCGCGCAAAAACAAACCTTCATCCAATTCTTTCGCAGTCGAAAACAAAATGACCGTCGCTTTCAAGTTTTCCGCCCAACTCAATGTAATCTCGTCGTCGGCATTGAGAATCGCCACGTCGTCCTGCGTCTGATTCATAAAAAGCCGATGTTTCGCCGCCGCGTAATCGCTGAAAAAATTGTATCGGTCCAGATGATTCGGCGTTACGTTCAAACCGACAGCGACATTTGGACGAAAATCTTTAATAGTTTCAAGTTGAAAACTCGAAAGCTCACAGACCGTCCAAGTTTCATCGGTCGAAATTTCAGCCAAATTAATCAGCGGCGTTCCGATATTTCCGCCGATTTGCGTTTCAATTTGAGCGTTCTTTAAAAGCTCGCCGATTAAAGTCGTCGTCGTTGTTTTGCCGTTGCTTCCCGTGATTCCGACGATTCTGCCTTTCATAAAACGATAGGCAAGTTCGACTTCGCCGATAACTTCGCCGTCTTTGCGCTCAACATATCGCACCGGAATCGTTCCTGTCGGAATGCCAGGGCTTATAACAACTAAATCAATCTGGTCTAGCAGCCACGAGGGAATTTGTCCGTCAAGCAAACCGACCTTTTCATTTTTCAAAGAACGTGCTTCGTCCGTCCAGTCTTGAATCGGTTTTCTGTCGTGGAGCGCAACCATCACGCCGCGCTTTGCTAAAAACTTCGCCGCGCCGATACCCGATTTGCCCGCGCCAAGAACTAAAGTTTTTTTTCCTTCTAAAAGCATTTAGTTTTTGGTTTTTGGTTTTTGGTTTTTAGTCTTTGGCATTTGAAAATCCAAAAACCAAAGACTAAAAACCAAAAACCTTCATCGTAATTTTAATGTTGACAAACTAAGCAGTGCAAAAAGTATCGCTATAATCACAAACCGAAAAACGATTTTCGGCTCTTTCCAATCTAACATCTGAAAATGATGATGGAGCGGTGCTTGTCGGAAAATGCGTTTCCCTATGCCGGTCGAGCGTTTTGTATATTTGAAATATCCAACCTGTATCATCACCGAAAAAGCTTCGATAATAAAAACGCCGCCGATAAACGGCAAAAGAAATTCCTGTTTTGTCAAAATCGCCACTGTGCCGAGTGCGCCGCCGATTGCTAAACTTCCAACATCGCCCATAAAAACTTCCGCTGGCGGCGCGTTATACCAAAGAAAACCTAAACTCGCGCCGACCATCGCTCCGCAAAAAACCGTCAATTCCGCCGCCTCCGGCTTGTGTGTCAAATCGAGGTAATCAGCCCAGCGTCGGTCACTCGCCACATAAGTCAAAGCCGTCAAAGCCGACATTGCAATAAATGTTACGCTTGAAGCCAAACCGTCCATTCCGTCGGTCAAATTCACCGCGTTTGATGAACCCAAAAGAACGAAAATAATAAAAACTAGATATGGCAAAGAATAAATCCAAGTTACGCTGTCCGGATAATTCGAAATCGCGGTCGCCTTAAAAAACGGAATGCTGACATTCCAGGGATAATTTGCCACCCAATAAAGACAGCCCCAAACAATCAGCGCAGTTATCAGTTGCCCCAAAAGTTTTTGTTTGCCCGTCAAACCCAAACTTCTTTTTTTGACGATTTTGATGTAATCATCCCAAAAACCGATAACGCCGAACGAAACGGTCGCGCCCAAAGCCAACCATAAATACAAGCTGTCGAGCCGCGCCCAAAGCATCGTCGAAAGAAAAACCGCACCGAGAATCAAAACTCCGCCCATCGTCGGCGTGCCTTTTTTTGCTTGATGTTCGTGCGACAACTCTTCGCGGATTTCTTGTCCGACTTTCAATGCGGAAAGTTTTTTAATCACCTTTCCGCCAAAGAGAAGCGAAATCAGAAGCGCGGTTATCGTCGCCCAAGCTGTGCGGAAGGTAACGTATTGAATAACGTTCAAACCCTTGAAAATATACGACTCGCTCGCCGCGCCGTATTGCTTGAAAATGATTTGATATAAAAAGTAGTAAAGCATCAGTTGGATTTTGGATTTTGGATTTTGGATTTTGGATTCATCCGCCATCTTTTGTCCGTCGTTACTGCTTTAATTTTTATCCCGCAAAAAATGCGCTCATCCGTTTCACTTTTCCAAATCGAATTTTTCCAGTAATTTTTCAATGACCCTTTCCGTCCGCACGCCGCGCGAGCCTTTAACCAAAACTAAATCGCCCGCTTTTATTTCGTTCGATAAAAATTCGCCTGTCTCGTCGGAACTTTCAAAAAATCTCGTTTCGCTCAAACCTTTTGCGCCTTCAACCAAATCTTTTGCCAAACCGCGCACGCCGATTAAAAAATCAATGCCGCTCTTTGCCAGTTTTTCGCCCGTTTCCGCGTGAATTTCCCGTTCGTTTTCCCCTAGTTCAAGCATTTCGCCCGCGACAACAATTTTGCGTTTGGCATTTTTTCCACCGTCAACTAAAGTCTCAACCATTCCGAGAAGCGCGGCTGGATTTGAATTATATGAATCGTTGATGACGGTAAAACCTTCGGCGAAATGCAGCACTTCGCCGCGTTGGGCAGGCGGCTTCACCGATTCCAAACTTTCCGCAATTTCCTGCGCAGACATTCCGAAAACAAACGCGACTGCCGAAGCCGCCAGCGCGTTCGAAACATTGTGCTGTCCTGAAAGCGACAATCGAACGTCGGCTTTTCCGTCAGGTAAATTCAAAACAAAACAGGTTTCGCCAAATCGCTTCATTTTAATTTCGCTTGCCGAAACGTCCGCCGCGCTTTCGATTCCGAAAGTAATCGTTTTGCCCGCGTGCAATTCGCGCATACTTAAAACGCGAGAATCATCGGCGTTCAAAACCGCCGTGCCGCCCTTTTTTATTCCTTCAATCAATTCGGCTTTGGCTTTCGCCACCGCTTCAATCGAGCCGAGGTGTTCGACGTGGACGGGCAGCACATTTAGTTCGACCGCCACATCGGGCGGCGTAATGCGGCACAAACGCGCAATTTCGTTTGACGGTGTGGACATTCCCATTTCCAATACCGCGACATCAAAACTTTTATCCCGCGCCAGATTTAAAACCGTCAACGGATGTCCGAGACCGTTATTAAAATTCTTTTCGCTGCTTAAAATGCGTCTGCCGCTCGCTCGCAAAACGTGCGCCGTCAATTCCTTCGCCGTCGTCTTTCCCGCGCTTCCCGTAATTGCTACAACGGGTTTGTTCCATTCTGAATAAACGCCGTGCGCTAATTTTTGCAAAGCCAAAATGCCGTCGTCCACAAAAATCAAGCGGTCTCGAAATTCTTCTAAAACCGCTTGGTGTTCTTCAAATCTATTGCGTCGTGCGGTGCAGGCAATCGCGCCTTTTTCAAATGCCGACGCGATGAAGATGTGTGAATCGGTAAATTCGCCGTTAAAGCAATTGTTTTGATAATCGGGCTGCGAAAAGGCAAAAAAGACTTGACCCGCTTGGACTTTGCGCGAGTCAATCGAAAACGAATTGACTTCGGACGCAAGCCGAGCGGGATTCAAATTTGACGCATCAGCGTTCATATATCTAACGGCGGTTTCGAGTTTCAAGTCTTCTTTTTTCCTTTCCCGGTTGACGATTTATTTTTCGTTTCCACATTCAATACTGCGCTTTTCGGCTTAGGAGATTTTTTATCTTCACTCGGCGGTTTATTTTCTTTTTTATCTTCCTTTTTAATTACTTCCTTGACTTCTTTTTTCGTTTCCTTTGTTTCCTTAATCGCTTTTGATTTTTGGTTCTCAACGCTCGGCTTAGCCACTTTTTTTAATTCTTCTTTCTTGGACAATTCGCCCGATATATTTCCCGATTCAATTTGTTCAGGCAAACTTACTTCAGTTTCAATTTCCGACGGAATGTTTTCCGCCATTAAGTCGTCCTGCACAACATTCGCGTCCGGCACGATGCTCATTTCCGGCAAAATCTGCTCGGCGATTTCCTTGAACACAGGAGCGGAAACTTGTCCGCCGTCGCGTGCGCCGCCTTTCGGCTCGTCCATTACAACTGCAATGACCACCGACGGATTATCTACCGGCGCAAACCCGATAAATGACGAAACGTATTTTCCAGCGTCAACTCGCTTTGTTTTCGCGTTAAACTTCCAAGCCGTCCCCGTTTTTCCCGCCGATGTATAGCCGTTTAGCTGCGCTCGTTTTGCCGTTCCTTTCAAAACAACTTCGCGTAGCATACTTCGCAAGCTCCGCGCCGTTTTCGGACTGACCAGCGGCGTTTTTTCCGCCTCGGTTACGAAGAAAGGGTTGCCGCCCGAATGTCGAATTTCCTTGATGACGTGCGGCTTGACTTTTACGCCGTCGTTGGCAATCGCGCTGTATGCGGAAGCCATCTGCAATGCCGTTACGCCGACTTCATAACCGATTGACATTGAAGCGAGCGAGTCGCCGTTCCAAGTTTCCGGCGAGCGAAATTGTCCACGCGCTTCGGCTGGCAATTCGATTCCAGTCGGCTGACCGAAACCAAATTTTTGAGCATACCCATAAAACTTTTCCTTGCCAAGCCCGAGTCCGGTTTTTATCGCCGCGACGTTGCTCGAAACCGCCAGAGCTTCGCCATAAGACATTACTTTCGTCGCGTGCGGGTCGTTGAAACGATGTCCCGCAACCTCTATAAAACCATTCCGGCAGTCAACCTTTCCGTTTGGATTTATCGAATTTGAATCTATCGCCGAACTGTATGTAACGAGTTTGAAAATCGAGCCGGGTGAATAGATGCTCTGAATCGCCCGATTATTTACCGCTTCGGGCGTAACTTCGTTAAATTTATTCGGGTCGAATGTCGGATAGTTCGCCATCGCCAGAATTTCGCCGGTTTTCGGGTCAAGCACGATTGTCATTCCCGATTTGGAGTTGCTGGCTTTCACGCCTTTTTCCAACGCTTGTTCGACTTTGTATTGAATCGAATTGTTGATGGTCAAAACGATGTCTTTCGGCGGTTCACGATTTTCGATTTCCTCTTCGTCATAAACTCTGCCGAGACGGTCGCGGTCTTGCCATCTTTTCACGGTCGCGCCGCGCAGAATTTCTTCCTGCGATTGTTCGATTCCCGCTTGCCCGACATCGTCCGCGTTGCTGAAACCGACCACCTGCGCCGCCAAAGATTTATACGGATAACTGCGTTTCTGCTCTTCACGCCAATAGAGACCTTTGAATTTCGGCAAATCGAATTTTTTGAGCTCCGGCGTCTCCAGCAGGAGATTCAATTTTATTACGGTTTCCTCATCAACTTTTCGCGCCAGCCAGACAAATCTTTTTCCACCGTCCAGAGCTTCGCGCAAATCCTTTAAAATACCGTCCGGCTTGATTTTCAGCACGTCGGCGACTTTTTGCGCGGTTAATTCGACATCTTCGATTTCGCGCGGGTCGGCGTAGAGCGATTTCACTTTCACGCTCATCGCCAGTGTGCGTTCCGTGCGGTCGAAAATCGTTCCGCGCAGCATTCGGCTTTTCAATTGGTCGCGCCGTTGATTTTGCGCCCGTTCGCGCAGCCATTCGCTTTGATTGACTTGAAGATGCACGAGGCGCACGCCGATTGCGCCAATCCACAAAATGAAAAATGCGACAATCAGCATAAATCTGGTGAACGTCGTCTGCAACGGATTTTTCTTTTTTGCGGCTTTCTTCGTGCGTTTCATCATCTTTCAAATTCTTTTTTTTCTGTCGAAACTTTCTTTACTAGATTTCAGGCTTTGCGGTAAATCGTCTTATTTCTTAGCGATTTGCATTTTAAGTTTATCTTTTTTTTCTTTATTCGCCTTGTCTTTGTCCTCTTGCAATTTCCTTTCCGCTTGGATTTCCTTTTCGGGCTTTTGATCTTCTTTTTTAATTTCTTCTGATTTTGCCGAACCGACTTGTTTTACTTTTTCTTCAACCGCTTTTTCTACCTTTGGTTTTTCTATTGGTTTTTCCGTCGAATCGGCGTTTGGGCGGTAGACTTCAATATTGCTTGCCGTCATTTCCCGCAGACCAATCTTTTGCGCCGCTTTTTTTATCTCGGCTGGTGAAAGAGCAATTTCTTTAGCGAGAATAAGTCTTCGCTTGCTGGATTCAAGTTCTTCGATTTGCTTGCGTAATTTAGAATTCTTGATTCCGAAATCAATGGACGAAAAATGTTGGCGTGCCGCAAAGAAAAAGCCGACGACAAGGATCAATCCGCAGGCGAGCGTTAAGAAACAATATCGCCACGGAATCGAATTGCCTTCGGAGCGTTGAGTTTTATTTTTGTTGGGAAGTTTTTTTGGGGACATATTTTCTCTTAATAATCAGAATTAATTTGCTAGGTTAATTTCAAACAAGCGCGGAGTTTTGCGCTTCGGGCGCGAGGATTTTCTTCAATTTCCGCCTCAGTCGGAACAATCGGTTTGCGCGTTAAAATCTCGATTTCTTTACTTGCGCCGCAGACACATTTTGGAAGTCGCGGCGGACAAAAACATTTCCCAGCGAGTTTTTGGAAAGTATGCTTAACGATTCGGTCTTCTAAAGAATGAAAAGTTATCAACACAAGTCGCCCGTCCTTTTTCAAAATTTCTACGCTGTCGCGGATAAACTGCTCTAAAATTTCAAGCTCGCCGTTAACCGCAATTCTCAATGCCTGAAAGGTGCGCGTCGCCGGATGAATTTTATCTTTTTTGCCGCTGCCAATCGCTTTTTCAACTAATGCGGCAAGCTCTTTCGTCCGTTTTATCGGCTCGCCCTGCTCTCTTTTCCAAACTATTCGGCTGGCAATTCGGCGCGATAATCTTTCCTCGCCGTATTCGTAAATTATTCGCGCAATTTCAAATTCAGAGAGCGTGGCGAGCAAATCGGCGGCGGTTTCCGTGTCCGAATCGGTGTTCATACGCATATCGAGCGGCGCGTCAAACCGAAAACTAAAACCGCGCGATTGGCTGTCAAACTGCAAGGAGGAAACGCCTAAATCCGCTATCAAGCCGTCAATCTTATCAATTCCGACTTTCGCCAAAACTTGTTTTATATTTGAAAAATTCTGGTGAAAAATCTGAATTCTATCGCCGAATTTTTCCAATCGTCGCTTAGCAAATTCAATTGCTTCGAGGTCTTGGTCAATTCCGAGAACTCGCGTTTTTTCGGAATCCGACAGTATTGCCTCTGCGTGTCCGCCCAAACCGAGAGTTGCGTCAACGAAGATTTCAGCAGCTTGCGGCTTAAGCAGTTTGACTGTTTCCGCCAGTAAAACCGATTTATGGATGTTTTCGTCAATGTTTATCGGCATAATCAAAGAACCTAGACGAATTAGTCTCAATCGGTCAGCTGACACACGAAGAGCGTCGAATTTTGCTTATCAAATCGTTACTACAAATCTTAAAATTAAATTATTCGACCGATTTTACGAAGGGAAATTGAATTCTTTGACCGTCCTGTCTTGTAAAATCGCTCCATTATTTTCGAGTTGTATTCGTCAAAAACTTTATTTGGGAAAAGTGCTTAAACTTAAACACTACCTTTGTGGAATTTTTTTTCAGCCCAAACCCCGTTTCGAACCGTTTTCAACTAATTAATAAGCATCTTACGATTATTATTTATCGCCTGTCAAGCATTATTTCCATTTTTTCTACTTAATCAAGTGTTTAATTTTCAGGCGTTTTTTTTGTCTTAATTTCCGCTCGTTTTGTTTTCAATTCCGAAAGGTTTGCGATACAGTTTATATTCCGATTTTTAAACGACTTACTATGAATACAAGTCTGGCTCAGCTTCTCATCTTCGGCATCGTTGCGGCGTTGGCAAACGTGTTGGGCGGCTTGATTTTGTTTCCCGTCGGCGTTCATAAAACTTACAAAAAAATACTCAAATATATTTTGGCTTTGGGCGCAGGCTTTATGCTTGCTGTCAGTTTTATTGACGTTTTGCCGGAAGTGATTGAACTTTGGCTAAAAAAGACGAATTCCCAAACTGCCGAAGCTTTGATTTTTCCAATGATTCTGCTTCTCATCGGTTATCTTCTGACGCAGTTTTTTGAACATACGATTGCACCGCATTTTCATCTCGGCGAAGAAGTTCACGCGGAATATCTGATTTCAACTTCGTCGGCTTACACGGCAATCGGCGGACTTCTCATTCATACATTTTTCGACGGAGTTTCAATTGCCGCCGCTGCGCAGGTTGATTATAAAGTTGGCATCTTGGTTTTTATCGCCGTTTTTTTGCACAAGTTTCCCGAAGGTTTTACGATTGCCTCAATGGTTCTGGCGGCAGGAAAAGGGCGCAAAGAAGTCTTAATTGCAACTTCCCTTGTCGGGCTGACGACCGTTCTAGGCGTTTTAATTTTTTATTTTATCGGCGCAAACATCGGCTTGACCGTTGCGTATGCTCTTCCGATTGCCTGCGGCGTGACGATTTACGTTGCGGCAAGCGATTTGATTCCCGAAGTCAATCATCACGGCGGCAAGCGTCCGCTGGTTTCGATGTCAGTGTTTGCGGGCGTTGCGCTATTTTTTGTTATCCACTACACCTTGCGTAGAGTTTTAGAAAGTTAGAACATTGCACGAGAATATTCGTA
This sequence comes from Acidobacteria bacterium 28-1, assembly GCA_002050365.1. Classification (GTDB taxonomy): domain Bacteria; phylum Acidobacteriota; class Blastocatellia; order Pyrinomonadales; family Pyrinomonadaceae. The sequence continues at coordinate 3,911 of MWYZ01000107.1, read as the reverse complement.
AATGTGATAGGATTATTGACGTTTTGCCGGAAGTGATTGAACTTTGGCTAAAAAAGACGAATTCCCAAACTGCCGAAGCTTTGATTTTTCCAATGATTCTGCTTCTCATCGGTTATCTTCTGACGCAGTTTTTTGAACATACGATTGCACCGCATTTTCATCTCGGCGAAGAAGTTCACGCGGAATATCTGATTTCAACTTCGTCGGCTTACACGGCAATCGGCGGACTTCTCATTCATACATTTTTCGACGGAGTTTCAATTGCCGCCGCTGCGCAGGTTGATTATAAAGTTGGCATCTTGGTTTTTATCGCCGTTTTTTTGCACAAGTTTCCCGAAGGTTTTACGATTGCCTCAATGGTTCTGGCGGCAGGAAAAGGGCGCAAAGAAGTCTTAATTGCAACTTCCCTTGTCGGGCTGACGACCGTTCTAGGCGTTTTAATTTTTTATTTTATCGGCGCAAACATCGGCTTGACCGTTGCGTATGCTCTTCCGATTGCCTGCGGCGTGACGATTTACGTTGCGGCAAGCGATTTGATTCCCGAAGTCAATCATCACGGCGGCAAGCGTCCGCTGGTTTCGATGTCAGTGTTTGCGGGCGTTGCGCTATTTTTTGTTATCCACTACACCTTGCGTAGAGTTTTAGAAAGTTAGAACATTGCACGAGAATATTCGTAAATGTGATAGGATTTAATGAAATAGATTTTAAAGATAATGAAAAAAAGATTTTCATCAGCGACATTTCAGGCTTTGTTCCTCGTCTTGCTTTTAGGTTTGATGAGTTTGACAGCCTATTCACAAAATAATTCCGCGCCGTTTTCAATCAACGAATCGCCTTTGCCCGCGCCGACCAGCCCCGTAATGGATTATGCAAATGTGTTGGACGCGAACACAAAACAAGCACTCGAACAGCAATTGATTGAGTTTCGAGATAAAACCAATCCGAAAGTAGAACTTGCGGTAGCGATAGTCAAAACAACGGGCGAACGTCCGATTTTCGATTATTCGCTGGCAGTGGCGCGCGGCTGGAAAATCGGCTCAAAAGAACAGGACAATCCGAGTGCTTTGCTGTTTATCGCCATTGACGACCGCAAGGCTTATGTGCAAGTCAGTAAGGATTTGGAAGATGAATTACCTGACGGTTTGACGACAAGTTTGCAACGCCAATATCTCGTTCCAGCATTTCGGCAAGGCAATTACGGCAAAGGCATTACGGATTTAATCGAAGCCTATATTCGCACGATTGAGTCAAAAGGAAATGGCAACGCTCCCGTTGCAGAAACGACTAATCAACCTAAAAAAAAAGAAAGTTCTCTTTCAATCTGTAACATTGTGATTTGTTTAATTGTCCTTTTTGTAATTTTGCTAACGATTTTCGGTCGTTTCGGTTCATCGAAAAGAAATCGGGATGATGATGACGATTGGCGCGGCGGCGGATTTGGCGGCGGTGGCGGCGCGGCTTCGGCTCTGCCGTGGATTGTCGGCTCGATTTTGACGAGCGGCTCAAGCGGCGGTTCATCTTCAGGTGGTTGGGGCGGTTCATCGTCGGGCGGCGGCGACAGTTGGGGCGGCTTCGGCGGCGGAGGCGATTTTGGCGGCGGCGGCGGCGGCAGCGATTGGTAAAATCAGTTCAAAGTTCAAGGTTCAAAGTTTTACAATCAACCTTGAACCTTGAACTTTGAACTTTGAACTTTGACTTATGAAACATCAGTTTGACGCATTTATTGACGATTTAAGAGCGACGCACGGCAAAAATCTCGCTTCCGTTGTTTTGTATGGTTCGGCGGCGACGGGCGATTTTGTGCAGAAACAATCGGATTACAATCTACTGATTGCCCTGCATAAAATCACACCAAAAGATTTACGGGCGGCGCAAGCCCCGATGCGCGAATGGAACAAACTCGGTCATCCGATTCCCGTATATTTTACTGTCGGTGAATTGCAAAACGCGGCGGATGTTTTCCCAATCGAATTTCACCAGATGGAACGCGCCCGCAAAATTTTATACGGCGCGGACGTTTTAACCAATCTGAACATTTCCGACGAATTTTTGCGCCATCAAACCGAATACGAACTCCGAAGCAAATTGATTAAGTTGCGCCGACGCTATATTTCCGCGTCCACATCGGTTGACGGCTTAGTGAATCTAATGGCAAATAGTCTTTCGAGTTTTACCACGCTGTTTCGCGCCGTCCTTTTAATTCACGATTTCGAGCCGCCGATTGCTAAACGTGAAATTGTCGCGGCAACCGTTCGCCAATTAAAAATAGACGGTGAACCGTTTGAAAAAATTTTGGAGATTCGTGAAAATAATTCATCTAAGATGCTTGATGAAATTTCCGCTAATCAGCTTTTCGCCGATTATATGCGCGAAATTGAACGGGTCATCGAAGCGGTTGATAAAGTTGGAGAAGGTTAAGAGGAAGTTATGTCTGCATTGCCAAAACCGATTTATACTTTGGAAGAGTATCTGGAACTCGAACAAAGCACCGACGAAATTCGTTATGAATTCTGCGACGGCGAAGTTTGGGCGATGGCAGGCGCAAGCAATGAACACGACAACATTCAAAGTAATATACATTTTTATTTACGCTTGAAACTTCGCGGGCGCAAATGTCGGGCGTTTTTAGCTGATATGCGCGTCAAAGTTCCATCGTTTCCGCCGTATCGTTATCCCGATTTATCGGCTTTGTGCGGAGAAGCAAAATTTGAATTCGTCGGCAAACAGCAGATGTTATTGAATCCGAGTTTGATTGTGGAGATTTTGTCGCCGTCAACCGAAGCGTTTGATCGCGGCAGTAAGTTCACTTATTACAAATCAATCGAAAGTTTCGGCGAATATCTGCTTGTTTCAACAGAGCATCCGAACGTCGCACAGTTTATCAAACAAAACGACGGTTCTTGGAAGCATTTTGAATTTAACGATCTGGACGAGAAAGTAAAGATTGAGTCGCTTGAGTGTGAAATTGAGATGCGCGAAATTTACGAAGACGTAATTTTTCCGCCCAATTCGCGTCCGCTGGTTTACGGTATTGACATTATCAATTAAAAGGAGAAATTAGAAATGAAAAAAGTAGTTTTATTAACAGTTACAATGATTATCGCTTTCGCTTTGAGCGGTTGCAGTTACAACGATTTGACTGCCAAACAGCAAGGCGTGAAAGGTAAATGGGCAAATGTCGAAAGCGCGATGCAGAGACGAGCGGATTTGATTCCGAATCTGGTCAAAGCCGCGCAGATGTCGGCAATCCAGGAGCAGGAGGTTTTCGGTCAAATCGCCGACGCTCGTTCGCGTCTGTTAAATGCGACGCAAGCCCCGCCGCAAGGCGCAGACGGCGATAAAACGCCGGAACAAAAACAAGCGGTAATTGAAGCCAATAATAGTTTCGGCGGAACAATCGGACGGCTGTTGAGTTTGCAGGAAAATTATCCTGTTCTTCGTTCAAACGAAGCGTTTATGAACGTCCAGAATGAACTTTCTGGAACGGAAAATCGAATCAACGTTGCTCGGCTTGATTATAACGACGGGGTTACGGCTTACAATACGACGCGAAATTCTTTTCCCGCTGTTCTGACGGCTGGAATGTTAGGATTTAAGGAAGAACCTTTCTTTAAAGCCGACGATTCTGCCAAACAAGCACCCGACATCGGCAACCCGGATGCTTTACGGAAAAACAACGCCAACAAATAAACTAAAATCCGCGCGAACTGCACATTGCGCAATGGTCATAAGGCTTGCCCGTCAATTCATACGGGCAAGCCTTTTATGTTACAATCGCATCGGGATTTTTAGTTACTGTAAATAATTCGTGCCAAGAGTGTAACATAGAAAAATGGCACAATTAAAAGTAACTTTAACCGATGACAATGGCAACGAATTGAGTTATCACGAGTATTTAGTTGGCGAAGAGA